>JACOSL010000056.1 GCA_016179045.1 Fimbriimonas ginsengisoli
CCCGAGACGGTCGGTCGGCGCTCTGCTTGTGCGCGACAAGCGCATCCTTGCCACCGGTTACAACGGCGCGCCGCGCGGCCTGCCCCACTGCCCGGATGGCGGCCCCGACAACGATTGGCCAAATGGCTGCATGGGCGCGGGGCACTGCATCCGCTCGCTCCACGCCGAGCAGAACGCCCTGCTGCAAGCGGCTATGCTGGGCGTCGCATGTCAGGGCGCGACCGTCTACGTCACCTGCCAGCCGTGCAACACCTGCGCAAAAATGCTCATCAACGCGGGGATTCAGCGTGTTATTTATGAGGGAGACTATCCTGACGAGTTTTCCAAGGAGCTCTTCCGCGAGGCGATGATGGACGTTCAAGTCTATCGAGACGGCCAGCTGGAGAAGCTGGAGCTCGGAGCCTGATGAATTCGACCCTGCTCGCCGTCACCCAAGGCAAGATTCTCGAAGGATTCCGCTGGCCGTTGCTCGCGGGCCTGCTGGCGGCGATCCTCTCATGGCTGTTCACGCCCGCGGTTCGCAATCTGGCGATCCAGCGCGGCGCGATAGCCGATCCGAACGTGGACGATCGCCGGGTGCACACCGAGCCGACTCCCCAATGGGGCGGCCTCGCCATCTACGCCGGCTTCCTCGGCGCTCTCGCCGCCACTTTGCCGTTCGCCTATCCCAGAGCCTCGTTCCCGCCCTATCTCATCGCGATGCTCGTCATCGGCGCGCTCGTGGTCGTGATGGGCGCCCTCGACGACTTGTACCAATTCCGAGCTTCGGTGCAGGCCGCGTTTCTGCTCGCGGCGGGCATTGCGGTTCAAGTGCTGTTCGACCATACGGGCCGGGTGCAAATCTCCAGCGTGGCGATTCCCTTCTCGGGCGACGCCAATTCGATCATCTCGTTCGGAATCTGGGCGGTGCCCCTGACCGCGGTGTACGTTTTCGTCGTGGCCAAGACGATGGACACGATCGACGGGATCGACGGACTCGCCGCCGGCATGGCCACCTTCGCGGCCGCGACCCTTACCATCATCGCCGCCTACGGCGGGCAGCCCAGGGTGGCGATCGTGGCCGCCGCGATCGGCGGTTCCGCGCTTGGATTCCTACGCCACAACTACAACCCGGCCAAGATCTTCATGGGTGCTGGCGGCGCGCAGCTCCTCGGCTTTCTGCTCGCCTGCCTGAGCATCGTGGGCGCGCTCAAGACGGCGGCGGCGGTCGCCCTGATCGTGCCCGTCCTCGCGTTCGGCGTGCCGATCTTCGATGCCGCGTTCGTGGTCGCGCGCCGGTTGCTCAGCCGCCAACCGATTACCCAGGGTGACAAACGACACCTGCACCACACGCTCCTCAACCTCGGCCTTTCCCAGAGACAGGCGGTGCTCGTACTGTATGGCGCCGCCGTCGCCCTGTGCGGGGTGCTTCTCGTGATGGTGCTGCGTCGCTATGGATAGTCCGCGCTACCATTAGCCCTCGGGAGGCTGCCACTTGCATTTAAGTTTTGTTCAGGCCGTCATCATGGGCATCGTGCAGGGGGCGAGCGAGTTTCTGCCCATCAGCAGCAGCGCCCACCTTCGCCTCGTGCCTGCCGTGCTCGGCTTCCAAGACCCCGGAGCAGGATTCACCGCGGTCATTCAAATCGGCACGGTGGCGGCGGTGCTGCTCTACTTTTGGCAAGATCTGGTGGCCGCGTTCAAGGGCTGGTGCGGCAGCCTGGGGGATGCCGAGCGACGCAACACGGTGGAGGCGCGAACCGGTTGGGCGGTGTTCGTGGGCACGCTTCCGGTCGTGATCGTGGGCGTGCTCTTGCGTCACCAGATCAAAAGCGATTCTCTCCGCTCGCTCTATGTTGTTGCGGGGTCGATGATTGGGATGGGACTCGTGATGGGCGCTTCCGAATGGTTTGGCGCCGAGCGCCGCGAGCTTTCCGAAGTGCGGGCGAGCGACGGGCTCTTGCCCGGCGTCCTTCAATGCCTGGCCCTTATCCCCGGCATGAGCAGGAGCGGCAGCACGATCACGGGCGCGTTCTTCATGGGTTTCGACCGGGCCGCTGCCACCCGGCTCTCGTTCCTCATGTCGGTGCCCAGCGTGCTGGGAGCGGGCGTCTACGAGCTTTGGGATGCGCGCAGGGAGCTTTCCCAAGTAGGCGTCGGGGCGACGCTGGTTTCGACTATCCTTTCGCTACTGGTGGGGCTGTGGGCTATCAAATTCTTGATCACATGGATCACCCGCCACGGGGTGGGGCTGTTCGTCGTGTATCGGCTGGCCCTCGGCGGGTTGCTCTTCCTGCTGCTCGCGCAGGGCGTTCTCAGGCCGATGTCCGGGGAGCGGGGCGATACGGCGCCCGTGGAGCGGACACAACGATGACCGGGCTCCTCGCTGGCAACCTCCCGGCATGGAGGCCATAGATGCGGTTCGGGTTCCGTAGACGCCCTAAAGAGCCGGTATCCCTGCCCGAATGGCTCATCGTGGGCCTTGGGAACCCCGGCCCCGAGTATCGCGGCACCCGCCACAACGTGGGCTTCGCCGTCATCGAGGAATTGGCGCGCAGGCACCATGCTCGGCTGGGCTCCAGCCGCCACCGCTCGCGGGTGGGCAGCGCGAGCATCGCGGGATCGCAGGTGCTTCTTGCCATGCCGCTCACCTACATGAATCTTTGCGGCCAGTCGGTGGGCCCGCTAGCGCACAGCCTCGACCTCGCCCCCGAGCGGGTGCTCGCAATCTCCGACGAACTCGATTTGCCGCTCGGCAAAGTTCGCCTTAGGCCAAAGGGCGGCGCGGGGGGCCACAACGGCCACAAGTCGCTGATCGCAGCCCTGCACTCCCAAAATTATCCGCGCATCCGGATCGGGATCGGGCGGGGCGAAAGCGAGGCGGTCGACCACGTGCTGAGCACGTTCGATCGGGACGAGCGCACCGTGATCGAGGCAGCCATAGCGCAGGCCGCCGACCTGTGTGAGGGGATCGTCACCAACGGGCTCGAGACGACATTGAGCGTGGCCAACCCGCCCGGCGAGACGAAGGGCGAAGATCAGGCCGAATAGTCGGCCAGCGCGGATTCGAGGAGTTCCGATTCGCGCCCAGGCAGCGCCCGGTTCGGTTGTCGCAGCCCGCCCGCATCGAAGCCCTGCAACGCGAGAGCGGCTTTCATCACCCGGTCGGGGCCGCGGGATTCCATCAACTCCAGGATCGAGGCAATGTCGCGCGGCGGTTGGTTCAGGAGAAACAGCGGTGAGACCTCCATCTCACCCAATATGCATCGGTCCGAGCGCGGCCGGGCCGATCCCAGCCCTTCGGCCACGAACACGCCGGGAAGAGCACCCAGTCGCGCTGCGAGGCCAGGATCGATCCGCCCCAGCGGATCGACCGCCAGCACCGGCAAACCCCCATAGTTGGCGACGGTACGGAAATGAGCCTCGATCTCGTCGTCGGAGAACACGCCGTAGTGGGGCGGCATGAGCACCGCCGCCTGAGCGCCATGCCTGTCGGCGTGCTGGGCAAGATCGACGCTCGCACCCGTGCTAAGAGTCGAGACGTGCACCAAGAGCGGCAAATCCCCCCGAGTCTCCCGGTGCACCCACTCGGTCAACTGCTTCCGCTCGCCGAACGCCAGGCTGCCGAACTCGCCCGTCTCGGATGCGACGACCAAGCCGCTCAACTGACGCTCGATCAGTAGTCGAACAAGACGGGAGAGACGCACCTCACTCAGCGCCGACCCGTCGTCCGTCAGTGGCGTGACAAGCGGCGCGACCGGCCCGGCGATGGAGAGCATGGCGCTATTTGGGGACCACGGTGAGCCAGGTCGACTGCTCGATCACCTTCGACCCGACGTAGGCCCTGAAGGTGATCTGGAACGGCCCCGTCACGCCGCCAGGAACCTCAAGCTCGAAAGTCCGCCGCACCCTCCCCCGGGCGTGGGGAATGATGAACGCTTTGTCGCTGCCCCGCATTACACGCCAACCGGTTGGGGGCACGAACGTGAGCGTGCCGTCGAGCCGCCTCGACGAGTTCGATTGGAGGATCGCGCTCATCCGGATGGTGCGAATGGTGTCCGAGAACGGAATCTGCTCCCGAGTTAGATCGAAGTCGATCGGCGGGGCGATGCGCAGGCATGTCTCCAGCACCGAAGAGACGCCGTCCTCACCTTCCAAGGTGGAGCGCTGAACGAACCAGCCGGGATCGGTGCCCTTCTCCACGCTCGTCGTGTAGTCGAGAAACGCCCTGCCCTTGGGGTCGAATTCGGGGAACGGCATCCCCAGACTCGTGGTGGCATCCTTGAGCGGCCCCTGCGAGCGCATCTCGAGGCGGTGCAAGTGAAGGTCGTTGTTGCCGTTAAACGTGTGGCGCACCTTCACCTGATCGCCCGGCACGATGGAACGCGCAATCACAAGGGGGCGCCATATCAGCTTGCCGGGCATTCCCGCATGGCGGTCGAAGGCGAGTTTGAGAGTGGTCATCGAGCGGGGGAGGTATGCCTCGGACGGGGCCGCCGAGGCGGGAACGGCGTCGATGCGAACGCCCACTTGCGAGGGGCCGGTCGGCAGAAGGCCGCGGCCCGGGTCGCCCAGTGCAAGCTCGAAGGTCCATCCCTTGTCGTCGGCCTTGGCCGCCACCGATGAGGCTTGCTCGAAATCGGCGGCATCGAACCACTTTGGACCCTGCGAGTCGGTGGAATCGAGCCCGCGCACTTGCAACTTCGGCTTGCCTTCCTTGAGCGTAATCCTTGCCTCGAGGTTATCCCGTCCCACCAGCCACCCGTTCGCGTTGCGGTCGAGGCTGAAGACGAAATCCCACCCTAGCGGAAGCTTGCCCGCCACGTAGAGCTTGCCTGGCTCCCACTGGAAGAAGGTCTGAACGTTTTCGGGATTTGTGAGGGGATCCCACTCGTCGGCGCCTATCTTCCCGTCCAGGCGCGGCGTTATCGCAAGGCGAGTGGTCTCCGCGATCTGGTTGGGGCTCATGAACGGAGGCATGGGCCCAGGCGCGGGCGCGGGGGCAACGGCCGGTGCTAGGGGGACCCTCGGCGCCGCCGGCGCCGCCGCAGGCGTAGCGGGAGCGGCTGGGGCCGGAATTGCTTTTGGAACAGCGGGAACGGGAACGGGCTCGGTGGAAGCCGGCCTGGAGGGGGTCGGATTCTGCGGAGCAGGAGTTCCCTGCTGCCACAAAGGCCCCGACATGACGAGAAAAACGAGGCTCGCAATCATCTCGATCCAAGGACGAGGTGGTCGCGAGGAACGATGCGTCGCTTACGGGCGCTGGCGATGCTCTCTGATGAACGCGGGGATGTCCAAATCGGATTCGTCGAACACCGATGACGGATCAAGCTGGCCGCTCCGCGCCGCCACTGCCGCCCGCTCGGCGGCCGCACCCGCGAACACCGGGACCGGAACCGGCGCGGGCGCTTCGGGAATCGAGCTCAACGCGGCTTGCTCGGCCACCCTTCTGCCCTCCGGCGAATAAGGGTTGAAGCCGGTGGCAAGAACCGTAACTCGGACGCTGCCTTCCATGCTGGGATCGACCACGGTGCCGAAGAAGATGTTGGCCTCCTCAGCGTCGCAAAGCTGCTGGATGTACTGCATCGCCTCGTTGGCTTCGGACAGGGTCAGGTCCTCGCCGCTGGTGACGTTCACGAGAAGGCCCGTCGCGCCGTTGATGGTTTGTTCGAGCAGGGCGCTATTCGTAGCCGACTGCGCAGCTTGGAGCGCGCGTTGGTCGCCGACTCCGTAGCCGATGCCCATCAGTGCCGGTCCGGCATCGCTCATCACCGCGCGCACGTCGGCGAAGTCCACATTGATCTGGCCGGGGATCGTAATGATGTCGGAAATGCCCTGCACGCCTTGGCGCAACACGTCGTCCGCCACGCGGAAAGCATCCACCAGCGTCGTGCGCCGCTCCACGACGTTCATCAGCCGATCGTTGGGAATCGTGATGATCGTGTCCACGCGGCCCATGAGCGAGGTGACGCCTTGCTCCGCCATCTTCGCCCTGCGTGGCCCTTCGAAGCTGAACGGACGGGTGACGACAGCCACCGTCAGCGCCCCGATTTCCCGCGCGAGGTCCGCGATGACGGGCGCCGCGCCGGTGCCAGTGCCGCCCCCCATGCCGGCGGTAATGAACACCATATCGGCGCCCTCGATTGCCTTGCGGATCTCGTTCTTGCTCTCCTCGGCCGCGCGCTTGCCAACTTCGGGATTCCCGCCCGCTCCAAGCCCGCGGGTGGCGTCGGCGCCCAGTTGAACCTTGAGTTCCGCTGTCGACAAGTCGAGCACCTGCACATCGGTGTTCATCGCGATGAACTCAACTCCGTGAATTCCCGCCTCGATCATTCGGTTAACTGCGTTCGAGCCGCCGCCTCCGACACCGATGACCTTGATCAACGCGTTCACGAGGTTGTTTGCCGATGGTTCTCTTTTCACTCTGGTTCCCGTCCTGGTTTCTGCAAGATTCTGCCCCGATTCCCCGAAGTCGTCGTCGGAAAACAGCGAAGGCGTGACCCCGACCGAGCGGTTCCCAAACTCCGCCACTGACCCATCGCGGGGTTGGCCGATCTCGTCGGTTGAGCGATTATATCGGACCATTCGCACTCCGCGCAGGGGTTTGTTCGACAAAACTCCTCGCCTTCCCTCCTTTGGACAAAGGCCTGATTGCGCGGCCCTACCTGCGCGAACCGTTGCCTACGCCGGCTCCGCCTGCTATATAATGCGCGTGCTACGGAACGTTTTGCGGGTGGGGAGCGATCTCCCGCGACGCAGATTCGGTCACGGGCGTCGCCGGCGGGCGTCGGCAGAGGAGATTGAATGGCTACGAAAACGCTGTACGTGGGGAACCTGCCCTACTCGACCAACGAGGATGATCTGCTAAAGCACTTCGCATCGTACGCTCCCGTCAACGCGCGAATCGTCGAGGGCCGGGGCTTCGGCTTCGTCGATGTCGACGCCGACCGCTTCGAGGCGGCCGTGGCAGAGACGCACGATTCGGAACTAGGCGGACGCAAGATCAACGTCAACGAGGCCCGTCCGCGACCCGAGCGCAGCAGCGGCGGGTTCAGCCGAGGCGGCTTTGGCGGCGGAGGGGGCGGCGGTTACGAAGATCGCGGCGGCTACCGTGACGGCGGTGGCGGCGGCGGTGGTGGCGGCGGCGGACGAGGCGGCCCTCGCGGCGGCGGCGGTCGGGGCGGCGGTCGGCGCTAGCCTGGCTGCCAGCACACTAAGCTCAGCTCGCTCGGCACGTGAACGTGCTCGTGATGAGGCAGGACGCGCACCGTGTACCCAAAGTGCCCGGTGCGCTCCAGTTTTAGCACCCCTTCAAAAGCGTGCACGGAACCGTCGCCGCTTTGGTGCTCCAGATCGTGGGCTTGCGCCCGCAGTAGATCGCGATTGGGGCCGACCCGGCCCGCCACCGCCTGGACGCGCACCTCGTCCGGCTGCAACGACCCCAAATCGACTTCGGCGCGCACGCGCACTTTGTGCCCCAAGGACGAAGTGGCTTGCCCGTCGTCCGTCACCCTCACGACGCGCACCTGGGGCCACGCCTTCTGTACCCGATCTCGCCAGCCTAGAGCGTCTCGCGCCGCCGCGAGCCCATCCGCGCGCAGCACTTCATAGCTGGTGGCAGCGGGCATGTAAAACCGCTCCGCGTAGTCGCGAACCATCCGCCCGGTCGAAAATCGCGGCCCAAGCTCCATGATCGAGCGCTTGACCATGCGAATCCACTCGGTGGGCAGACCGTTGTCGACTCGGTGATAGAACTTCGGAGAAATTTCGTTCTCGAGAAGAGCGTAGAGGGAGCGACTGTCGATCCAGTCTTGCTGGACGTCGTCCCGCGTGTTCCCGCGCTCCCCGATTGCAAACCCCACGTGCTGTGAATAGCCTTCGTCCCACCAGCCGTCCAGCACCGAGCAGTTGATGCCCCCGTTGGGCACCACCTTCATGCCGCTGGTGCCGCTGGCCTCGTTTGGCCTTCGCGGGTTGTTCAGCCAAACGTCGACGCCCTGCACCATCGCGCGGGCCACCGCCATGTCGTAATCCTCGAGAAACGCCATCCGGCCCCGAGCGCCGGATTCGGTGATGAAATTGAATAGGTCCTGGATTAGGCGCTTGCCCTCGTCGTCCTTGGGATGGCTCTTGCCTGCGACCACGATCTGAAGCGGGCGCTCCGGGTGGAGCAAGATCTTGAGCAGGCGCTCGCGATCGCTCAGCATCAGCGTGGCGCGCTTGTAAGAGGCGAAGCGCCGGGCAAAGCCGATCGTGAGGATGCGCGGGTCGAGCACTCCCCCCACGACGGAGAAGTCGGCGCTCACCATCGACCGGCGCTCCAAATCGCGCTGCACCCGACGCCGGGCAAAGCGAACGAGGCTTCCGCGCAAGTTTTCCCGTACCGCCCAAAGCTCCCCGTCGGGAATCGATTCGACGCCTCTCCACACCTCTGGATCGCCCGTATTTCGCCGCCAATCCTGGCCGAGGTATTCGTCGAACAATTCAGCCATGTCGTGGCTGATCCAGGTATGCGTGTGCACGCCGTTCGTTATCGCTACGATCGGCACCTCGTCTTCTGGGTAACCGGGCCATCGCGCCTGAAACATTTCGCGCGTTACCGAGGCGTGGAGCTGGGAAACGCCGTTCACGTAGTTCGAGTTGGCCATCGCGAAGATCGCCATATTGAACGGCTCGCCTTGGTTGTCGCGTTCGATCCGGCCGAGCTTGAGCAGTTGATCGCTCGCGAATCCGCTCGCCTTGGCGGTCGGGCCCACGTATCGCTCCAGCAAATCGGGGGTGAAGCGGTCGAAGCCGGCCGGCACGGGCGTGTGGGTGGTGAACACGTCGCCGCTCACGATCACCTGGCGGGCGGTCGAAAGGTCGCTGCCGGTTTCGGCCATGAATTGCCTGATTCGCTCAAGGGCGAGAAACGCCGAGTGCCCCTCGTTCATGTGGCACACCGTCGGCTTGATGCCGAGCGCGCTCAGCGCGCGCATGCCGCCGATGCCCAGGATCATCTCCTGGCGAATTCGCATTTCCTCGTCGCCACCGTAGAGGGTGTCGGTGATCTCTTGGTCCTTAGGGGCGTTCTCGAGCACGTTGCTGTCGAGCAGGTAGAGCGGAATCCGCCCGATCTGCGCCTTCCAAATCTGGCAAGTGACCGTTCGGTCCGGCATCTCGATCGAAATCCGGGAAGGCGCCTCGTCCGCGCCACGCACGAGTTGCAACGGCAGCCCGAAGAAGTCGATCTGAGGATAGACCTCCTCCTGCCAGCCATCATGGTTAAGGCGTTGGCGGAAGTAACCGCGCGAGTAAAGCAACCCGACCCCAACGAGAGGCAAACCGAGATCGCTCGCCGCCTTCAGGTGGTCGCCAGCGAGCACGCCGAGGCCGCCCGAGTAGATCGGCAAAGCCTCCGACAGGCCGAACTCCGCGCAGAAGTAAGCGATGGTGACCGAGTCTCGCCGCTTGGGATAGTTTGCGTCGAACCAGGTTGGCGCAGCCATGTAGTCGGCTAGAGCCTTTTCGCAGCTCGCAAGCCGATTGAGAAAGCCCGTGTCTTTGACCAGACGTTCCAGGCGTTCCGGGTTGAGCCGCTCGATGAGCTCGACCGGATTGTGTTCGACCTCCTCCCAAAGCTCCTTGTCGACCGACCTGAACAGATCGCGGGTGTCGTGATCCCAGCTCCAGCGAAGGTTCATCGCAAGAACGCGCAGCGGCCGCAACGGGACGGGCAACTCCGACACGACTTCAAACGAACGGCTGAACTTAGGATGCTTCATGAGACTTGGCGGACGGGACCCTGGTGAAATTGTCGGCACGCGGCCCGATGCGTTCAACTTGTACCCGACCGAAGACGGAGGCTGAATCGGGTAGAACGCTTGCTCGGGATGCTGGACATTCGCGCGATCAACGTCTATTACGGAGCAATCCACGCGCTGATGGATGTCAGCCTCAAGGTCGAGAAGGGCGAGATCGTCGCCATCATCGGCTCGAACGGGGCCGGGAAAAGCACCCTTCTACGCACTATCAGCGGCCTCATCCGCCCCCGAAGCGGCGAAATCCAATTCGAGGGCCACGCCCTGGAAAACACGCCCGCGCCCGAGATCGTACGCCTCGGCATTTCCCAATGCCCCGAGGGCAGGCGCATTTTCACCAACATGAGCGTGCTCGAGAACTTGCAGCTCGGCGCTTTCGTCCGTAAGGACACGCCCAGCGTTCAGCGCGACATGGACGACGTGATGCGGCGCTTTCCTAGGTTGCAAGAGCGGATCAGGCAGAATGCGGGCACCCTCAGCGGAGGCGAGCAGCAGATGCTCGCGATCGGGCGCGCGCTGATGTCCCGCCCCAAACTGTTGCTTCTCGACGAACCCAGCCTGGGCCTCGCCCCCAACCTCGTGACCGAGATCTTCCGGATCGTGCGCGATCTGAACGGGGAGGGCGTCACGATTTTGATCGTCGAGCAGAACGCCCACAAAGCGCTGGAAGTCGCCAATCGCGCCTACGTGCTCGAGACCGGACGCGTCGTGCTTTCCGACACCGGCGCCAACCTCCTCACCAACCCCAAGGTGAAAGAGGCCTACCTGGGAGGGTAGCCGTGGCCGACCGCCTTCGCCTTGAATCGTTCAACGTGGGGCACCTGCCCGCTATCCTTGCGATCGAAAAGCGCACCAACGCCGCGCCTTGGTCGGAACGCGCCTTCCGCAACGAACTCGGCAACCCAAACGGCATTTTTCTCGTCGCGCTGCTCGGCAACCGGCTCGTGGGCTACGGCGGAGTGTGGCTGGTGATCGACGAGGCTCATGTCACCACCGTTTCCGTGTCGCCCGAACACCGGCGGCAAGGCATCGCGGCCCGGCTCGTCATAGAGCTCTTGGCGATGGCACGGGCGCGTGGGGCGCTGTGTTCGACCCTCGAAGTGCGGGCGGGAAACGAGGCGGCGATCGCCCTCTATGAGCGGTTTGGCTTCAAGACGGTCGCCCGGCGCAAAGCCTATTACCCGGACAACAAAGAGGACGCTCTCGTCATGTGGCTGCACGAGATGGACGCCTTGGAGAAGGCGGGTTGAGCCTCGACTGGTTCGAAGGACCCCTCCTCGCGATCGAGACCAGTTGCGACGAGACCAGCGCGGCCGTGCTCGACGGGCGGAAGATTTGGTCCAACGTGGTGAGCAGCCAGGCTCGGCTGCATGAGAAGTGGGGCGGGGTGGTGCCGGAGGCGGCGGCGCGCGCCCACGTGGAGGCGATCCTTCCCGTGATCGAGGAGGCGCTGGCTCTTGCCTATCTTTCTTTGCGCGACGTGCGCGCGGTGGCGGCAACCAACCGGCCTGGCTTGCTTGGTGCGCTGAGCGTTGGGCTTACCTCGGCGAAGGCGCTCTCGTTCTCGCTCGGGGTGCCGCTGATTGCGGTGCATCACCTGGAAGGGCATCTGCTGAGCCCGCTGGCTCTGCCGGGCGAGTTGCCGTTTCCCCATGCCTGCCTCATCGTCTCGGGTGGGCACACGGAACTGGTGCGGGTGGATGGACTAGGCCGCTACGAATTGATCGGCCAGACGCTGGATGACGCGGCGGGGGAGGCGTTCGATAAGGGCGCGCGGCTACTTGGCCTCGGCTATCCGGGCGGGCAGGCGATCGAGAAGGCGGCCGAAGGCGGCGACCCGAAGCGCTACCCGCTGCCCCGCGGGCTCAGCGGCGATACCCTCGACTTCAGCTTCAGCGGGCTGAAAACCGCCTTGTGGCGGCTTGGCGAGACCGAAGGCGAGCGCCTGAGCGTGCCCGATGCGGCGGCGAGCCTGCAAGAGGCGATCGTGTCGGTCCTCGCCGAGCGGGCGGTACGCGCGGCGATCGATTTCGAGCTGCCCGCGCTTACCCTTGTGGGGGGCGTGGCGGCGAATTTGAGCTTGCGCTCGCGGCTGGAAGGGTTTTGCCGCCGAGAGGGGCTTGCGTTCCTCACCCCTCCGCCCGAGCTTTGCACCGACAACGCGGCGATGATCGGGCTGGCGGGGTCGCTGCGGCTTGCGGCGGGGGAACGATCCGGCTTCGACGCCGACTGCGAAGCGAATGCGGCCCTGCCCGGACTGCCCTCCCCTTCCTTCTAGGGCGAGGGTCTGTTAGCGTGTCGTCCGCCGAAGCGTAGCGAAGCCGGGACGCCTCCGAGAACAATCCAGCCTACGGACAGGTGGACGGCAGTATAGCCGTTTTGGGTGGGAAGATCGAATCGGCGTCGCTTCGACAACTCACTTCTACTTCACGGGCAGTGCGTCTGGATTCGCCCGAATACCGATCGGGTCGTACTGGGGATACCGTGCGAAGTGATTTGGGTCGATTAGGGCGCGAATCGCGAAGTCCTGGAGATACTTTTTCAGAGAGCCCTTCATGTTGTCCCGGACCCTTTCATCCGCTTCGAACTGGATCGCACGCGCAACGGTTTTCATCGTTCTGCGTCTCAGCGGGCCGCCGCGTGGTGTGTAGTGGATCGTCGCCTCAAGGCGATAAATCCTCGCTCAAGCTGCACCTTGTCCATAACTGCGCTGATCAGGCTGCTCCTCCTAGCCTCGACCTCCTGTTCCACCTTCCTCTTCAGATCTTCGTCATCAGCCGGTGCGTCTGCGTGTTTCGTTTTCAGGCCAAGCAAGTAGTTTTCCCATTCTCGAAACTCTATCTCGATCGCCGAGGCATAAGTCTCCAACACGCAATGCCACACTGGCCGGTAAACCTGGTCCACAGGCAGGTAGTGAACCGGGCTCCGGGTGTAGAAGTAGTGTTCGGCGGAAGTGCCAAAGGACCTCTCTCGCGTCCCGTACGCTAGCACTTTGAGGGGATATGATTTGGTAGCATCGTCAATCTTCACGAGGCGTAGAGTGACGTCCGTGATCTTCGCGGCAGCGCCTTCCGGAACGATTGCACCGTATGCGAAGAGGCTCTCGCCTTGGTCTATGAGACGAAAAAAGGTCTCGGCGGTCAGCTCAAAGTCCAGTGTGCAGTCTCTGAACAGCCAGATGATGAGGGGCACCGAGATGACCGCCACATTAACGATCGAAAGGATAATTGCTAGCTCCATCGAGAACCCCTAGCCTGTCACCGTCCGCCTGGCGGTGGCCCCGTAACATGTGCTCTCAGATTTCATCGGCGACCCTGCGAACTTTCTCAGCAGCTTGCAACTTCACCTCAGATTCCTTGATCTTCAGTTGCCCTGCCCAATAGCTGGTCATCTCAACGACGGACTCTGAAACATCGAAGAATATAGCTTTCCCAATCCTCATGCCTCGTTGGAGGGACCTTCTCTCGCTGGCATTATTGCGGATGCCGAGGGTCAAGGGCATACCCGGGTATCCCGGATCAATTGAAAGACCGTGCGAAAGCTCAAGGTCCTGAGTGAACAACTCCGTGCATTGCCCGAGAAGGGCCATAACTCGGCTAGACAAGGTGAATATCTCCAGCGAGAATACTTGGACGTATTCTCCAGGCGGGATCGTGACCTCTGTCGTTAAGGGCTCGATCTTGTCTCTTATTCGGATAGCCCCAAGGCGAAAATAGTATTTTATGTGTTCAAAGCCGTTGGGATCGGAATTCTCGATCCGAAGAATCTTTTCTGGTTCGTAATAGGCGTCGTATGTCGCTTTCGTGATTAGTGTCATTTGCCCTGCCTCTCCTGTCATCTGCCGAGTTGTCCAGCGCCCTTGGGTAGAGTACCCCCGCTAGGAGTCACCCGGCAATTTTGACGACTCCCAGCACAACACCACCGTCACCACATTGCTCGGGATCGACGCAAACGTCGCGCAACCGAGCAGCGGCGGGTTATGATCGGCAAACGAACTGCTCCTCCGACGCCGGGTAGCGCGGCCCGGGGTGGAAGCGAAGCGAGGAACGGTCCAGGTCGGGCCGCGCGGACGCCCTGTGCGAGATCACCGCTTCGTCCGCGACCGGTGCCAAACGCCGCTCGCAATCCTGCAGGCTGTCGCTCACCTTTTTAGGGACGGCATCGTTGGCCTCCACTGGCCACAACGACCCTCCCGCGTGCCTCAAGCAACTTCTTGACTACGAGTCCGGAAACCCTTCCCTGCGGTGCGGGGGAGGGCGGTGAGTCCCGATTCCCATCGGGACGAACAGGGTGGAGGCTAGCAAGCGTGGGCATCGAAGAGTCCTGACACCATCCCGCCTGCCCAAGCCATCGGGCCACTTTCTTCATTGGGAGCATGCCGAGCCAAGCACAGCCACGCAAAGCCATTGCAAAGCTACAGCAAAGCCACGCTCGCCGCAAAGCCACCGCAAGGCCCCCGCCGGTATAATTCCCCCTCGCGGGCCCAGGTGGTGAAATTGGTAGACGCGCTGGCTTCAGGTGCCAGTGTCCGCAAGGACGTGAAGGTTCGAGTCCTTTCCTGGGCACCACGATTCCCACCCCCTCTCAGGCAACGCTAGCGGCGTTGCAATTTGAGCCTGAGGGCGCCGATTGCCGACGCCAACACGCCGATCAGCGCGGTAAGCACGAACCAGTCGCCAAGGCGGCGATAGATCGTCTCGCGGGGCGGCATGATCACCCCAGAGGCGATGCCGTCGTCCACGCCGAGTTCGGCCTGCACGGTTCCGCTTGGCGATACGATCATCGAGTAGCCGCTGACATCCGCTCGGGCGATCGTGATGCCGTTCTCCGCCGCGCGAAACGGCGTATAAGCGGCGTGCAGGCTCTGGACGACTCCGCCGCTTGACACGGGGTCGAGCGTGGGCAGAGCGATGAGCTGCACCCCTGGGAGCCTAGCCGTATCGCGGATGATCGCGGGGTAGCACGAGTCGTAACAAATGTTGAGTCCGACCTGGGTGTCGCCCCAGCTTACGGCGACCGGCCGGGTTCCAGCCGCGTGCTTGTTCGCCTCCCCCGCGAAGGGTCGCCGCTTGAAGTAGCGCTCCGACTCCCGGCCGCCGTCGAATAGGGCCGCCGCGTTGTGGGGTTTGGGCTGCGCCGAATCTTCGAAGGTCGTGATGAAGGCGGAAAGGTGGGTGGACCCCTTCTTGAGTTCGGCGGTGTTGCCTGCCGGCGCGGCGACGACCCCGCTGAGCTCGGGCCAGATGCACAAACGCGCACCCCGCTGAGTGGCCTCCGAAGTCATTTGGCTGAGGATGCCCAGGTCGGTTGACCGGGTCTGAACGACCGCGACCCGCAAATTATTCTCGCCGACGTCTGGCGGAGCCAGGACCGTAAACAGCAATGAGAGAAAGAGCCAGGAAGCAGCGATCCACACCAACCTGCGCGCCGATCCGAGCGATGCGACCAAGGCAAAGTTCGTAAGCCAGACCCAGAACGACACCCCCCAAATACCGGTGATCGACGACAGGACAAGCGCCGGCCAAAACCGCGATTGCGTCAAGGCCACGTGCTCGGGCAGGATGAGCGTGAGCAAATACGCCAGCAGCACGCCCACCGCCGCGAACGCAGCGGCCTTGCCTAGCCCGAACCGCTTGCTCTCCCCCACCAGCGCACCCATCGCCCCCAAGAAGGCGCCGAACAAGAGGAATCCGCCATATATCCAGGTCGCATCGCCCTCCATGGGGTGCGGAACCGGCACGAGCCCGTTGGCGAGCAGAATCGCGGGCAGCAGCCCGGTCAAGAGTCCTGCCACAAAGCCAACTAGCAGTCCGGCTTCGACGACGGTCGCGAACAGCGGCACGAGCGCGACCCAGCCAAGAGGCCAGACGCCGTAGGGCGGCAACGCCAAACCCAGGAGCAGCCCGCTGGCGACGGCCCCTGCCAGGATGCGCACGATTCGCCACACTTCCACCAAAGGACGTCCTCCGGCCGCCTTAGAGCATTGAACTGCAGCACGCGGGCTGCAGCGCCGCGGCCGGCGAGACGCCAACCACCAAAGTACGACCGGCACGACGCGGAAGAATCGACGCCAAGGCGGTGAAACTCCCGAAGGATCGTCGCCCACAGTCCACTCGACTGGCCCGAATCGCAACCGACCCGAGCCACGGCACAACCGTTGAGTAGAATTCGGCCATGCCTAAGCTCGTGTGGTTGAACGGCGAAGTCTCGCCCATGGATCAGGCGGTCACGAGCGTTGCCGACCACGCTCATCTCTACGGCGACGGCCTCTTCGAGGGGATTCGAATCTACGCAGGCCGGATATTCAAGCTCGACGAGCACCTCGCCCGGCTGTACCACGGCATCGCCTACCTCGGCTACGAGATGCGCATGACCCAGGCCGACCTGCGCGCGACGGTGCTCGACGTTGCCCGCCAAGCCGCCATCCAGGACGGCTACATCCGCCTCAACGTCACCCGTGGCACCGGCCTCGGCCTCGATCCCAAGAACATCAACCGCACGCCCAACGTGATGGTCATGGTCTCGACCCTGTCGCTCTATCCGCCCGAGGCGTATGAGATCGGGCTGAACGTGGTCACCACTTCGCTCCGCGTGATCCCGCCCGACGCGCTCGATCCGCGAGTCAAGGCGATCGGCCGCTACGTCGCCAATATCCTCGCCAAGCAGGAGGCGAACCGCCAGGGCGCGGGCGAAGGCCTGATGCTCAACCATCAGGGCCAGATCGCCGAGTGCACCGGCGACAACGTGTTCTTCGTCCAGAACGGGCGCATCCGCACGCCCCACCTTTCGAGCGGGGCTTTGGGCGGCATCACCCGCCAAACCGCGATCGACCTCGCGCGCGAAGCGGGCTACACGGTCACAGAAGAGGTTTTGACCCCGTTCGACGTGTTCACCGCCGACGAGGCGTTCCTTACCGGCACCGCGGCCGAGATCATCGGCATGGTGGGTCTGGATGGTCGCAAGCTCGGCTGCGGCACCCCCGGGCCCGTCACGCGCGACCTGATGGCGCGGTTCAAAGAGCACACGAAGACGGGAGTGCCTTTCGCTTGAGGCTTTGCGCCGAGTGCGGACGTCCCGCCTCGTTGCGCTCGGTCCGGTCCGGCGAAGAAAGCTGGCTCTGCCCGCGTTGCGCCGATCGCTTGGCGGTGGTGTTTCCGATCGGCTCGTTTTTGGCGTCGCTTCCCGAACCTGAGAGGCCGCCGAGCGCGTGCCCGGGTTGCGGGATGCCGCAGGGCGAGTGGCGTCGCACCGGGCTGGTCGGCTGCCCCGTGTGCTACGAGGCGTTTAGGGAAGAACTTTTCGCGGCGGCGACGGGCGGCGCGGCTTCGTAGTAGTGTGGCGCTACTCCCTGCCGGGAACGACGGAGCGTGCTTCCCCTCTTCCCCTTGCGTGCAGGGGGAAGTCGCTCGAAGGCTTGCCGAGACCGGATGGAGGTGCGCCTGGCGTGGCTCCTTGTGGACGAACCTCCGCTTTACGGCGGAGAACCACCCCCCGGTTCGCTGGCGCTCACCGACCCCCGCCGTGAGGCAGGGGTGAAGTTACTTTTCTCTGGGTCGCTCGTGCCCTCCGGGCCCTCGCTCGCCGTTCTTGGCTCGGGACGCCATCCGTGGCGTCCCTCAGATAGGCGAGCTTGTCGTCGCCCAATCCCTATGGTCTTGGGGGCTCGCCGGGACGTGATGGATGTGACTTCGGGCAACGCTCTTCAAACTGGCTTTGTGAGCGGCCCGCGCAATTGCTCTGCATGACCTCCGCCAACGCCAGGGATGGCGTTGCAAACAGAAGAGGTGAGCGAGTCCCGGGACGGGCGAGCGAACCAAGGAAAAACCATCCCCTCCCTTGAGGGAGGGGCAAGGGGAGGGTGGCGGTGCGTGGCGACGAACGCCGTGAGGACTCGCTTGAAGTACAACCATAGGCAGTGATCGAGCGCTACTTCGACAATGCGGCGACCACGCCGGTCGATCCGCGCGTGCGTGAGGAGATGCTGCCCTTCCTGGGCGAGGCGTTCGGCAACGCCAACAGCCTGCATGAGCCGGGGCGGCGCGCCCGCGCCGCGGTCGAACTCGCCCGTGAGAGGGTAGCGCGGCTGCTGGGCGCCGAAGACCCCAGTCAGATCGTGTTCGTGTCGGGGGCGACGGAGGCTAACAACTGGATACTAAACGCGTTTCCGAAGGCGGCGATCAGCCCCTTCGAGCACAGCTCCCTCTTCGACACCGCCCGCGCGCTTGGCCGAGCCGTCCTGCCAAACGAAGGTCTCAAGCTGCTTGGCCCGCCATGGCCGGTCGATCTGGTGAGCGTGATGGCGGTCAACAATGAAATCGGCGCACGTTGGGACGCAAGCAAGCACCGCCACCCCGGCGCAAGCCTGCACAGCGACATAACCCAGGCGGCGGGCAAGCTGCCGGTGAGCGTCGCCCCGCTCGACTTTGCCTCCCTGAGCGGCCACAAGTTCCACGGCCCGAAGGGTATCGGCGCTTTGTACTCGCGCGAATCCCCTCCCCCTCCGATGCTGCTCGGCGGCGAGCAAGAGGGCGGCTTCCGCGCGGGCACCCTCAACGTTCCCGCTATCGTGGGCATGGGGGCGGCGGCGCAGATCGCCCTTGACGAAATGGACAACGACCTGCAAACTGCGCAAGCCTGCCGCGCGGCCGTCCTCGGTGCGTTAGAGGGCTGCACGGAAATGCGCGTCAATGGCGGCGAAAGCCCATCGCCTTACATCCTGAGCCTGAGCTTCAGAGGCGTGGTAGGCGAAACGCTCGTCATCGAGGCCGACCAGGCGGGATTCGCGATCAGCAGCGGCGCGGCTTGCAGCAGCCGCTCCACCGAGCCGAGCCACGTGATGACCGCCCTGGGAATAGAACCAGATTGGCTGAAGGGCACGGTCAGAATCAGCTTCGGGAGGTATAATAAGGAGTCCTCCTCAAGCGAACTCGGCCTGTCGTTGCGCCGTAGCGTCGAACGGTTACGGGCAATGCGAGCGTCGTAGGTCGGGCTGAAACGTTTCCCCCTTGGCTGGGCGTCCTATTGAAGGCCGGTTGAGCCGTGCTACCACAAGGCATAACCGACGCCGACTTGACGCCGCAGACGATCCGTGATACCGTGTTCCTGCGGGAGAACAAAACGATTTGCCCAGGAAGGGATATCGAAGCATTCGCCTAATCGTAGAAAGAAGGGCGGATGTTTTCGCGTCGGAGGCACCTTTTGGGCGCCTCGGAGGTTATTGAGATAAATGTCGATGGATAACGGACTGGTGACTCCACCGCGGAGGGGCCGGGCGATCACAGTGAGAACGCCCGGAAGGCACCCCTTTGTCGAGCCGGGGGCCGGTCCCGTGGTGGACGACTTCCACGCGGAGCCTGCCGACGACGATCTGCTCGAGCTCGACGGTGTGGAAGAGGAGGAAGAGAATGCCGACGCGCCGGTCGTACACGACGACTCGGAAGAGCTCGAGATGTGGATGCGGCAGACGCGCCGCGCCCAGCTGCTCACCCCCGAGCAAGAAGTCGACCTCGCCCGCAAAGTGCAGGCAGGCAGCATGTTCGCCAAGAAGGTGCTCATCGAGTCCAACCTTCGGCTTGTCGTCAGCATCGCCAAGAAGTACAACGCGCGCGGCATCCCGCTCGCGGACCTAATTCAGGAAGGCAACCTGGGCCTAATTCGCGCGGTCGAAAAGTTCGACTGGCGCAAGGGCTTCCGCTTCAGCACCTACGCGACGTGGTGGATCCGGCGCGCGATCGCTCGCGCCATCATCAACCAGGGCCGCACCATCCGCATCCCGGTGTACGTGGCCGAATTGATCAACAAGGTGGTAAAGACCGCGTCGCGGCTCCAGCAGGAGTTGCAGCGCGAGGCTACCGAGGAGGAGATTTCTCGGGAGGTCGGGCTTTCGATCGACCGTGTGCGCGAGATGATGCGCGTGGCCGTGGAGCCGATCTCGCTCGAAACCCCGGTGGGCGAAAAGGACAACAGCTCGATCGGCGACTTCGTGCACAGCACGAACATGCCGAACCCGGGCGATGTGACCTGGACCCTCATCCGGCGCGAGGAGATCGACGGCATCCTCGGCCGTCTGACTGGCCGCGAGCGTGATGTAGTTCGCCTTCGTTTCGGGCTGGACGACGGTCGTAGCCGCACCCTCGAAGAGGTTGGCACCGAGCTGAACGTGACCCGAGAGCGGGTCCGCCAGATCGAACTGCGTGCGATGAAGAAGCTGCGCCATATCGGCCAGGAACTGGCGGCGCAGGGCTTCACGATTACACCCGTACCAACCTAGGCCCGCCCCGACGTCCAAGCGCGCTTGCCGCATTTGACTGCGGGCAAGCCCCTTTTCGCTGCCCTGTCGGTGAAAGTACTTGCATTATTACGGGCTTCTCAAGTACGATACGCCAAGAGACGCGAGACAAGAACCCTGTCGTGGCCAGAACATCCGGCCGCGGCTTGATCTGTTTACGGGCCGCTTCACCGATGGCGCGCCGCTGAGCGTCCCCAAGCATGCTCACGTCTCGGTGAACCATGGACAAAGACAGGTCGATCAGAGTCCCGACCGCGGAACTAGCGAAACTCGAATTCCTCGTCGGCGACTTCACCGGCATCGAAACTCTGTATCCGCCGGGCAACGGCGACCCAATCACGTTGCGCAGCATAATCTCGGGAGAGTGGGATAGCCGCGATCGTTTTATGCGGCTTCATTTCCTCGGGATCATCCCCGATCGCATTTACCGCAGCCAGCTTTGGATCATTACCGCCCGCGAAGCTGGCGATTACGGGCTGTGGATCTTCGCCAACGACGATCATGAGCCCGGAATGGCCACCGGCACAATCGAGGATGGCAGTATTGTCTTCACCGGCCAACCGAGAGAGACCGAGTGGGGGCTCCAGCGCTTTCGCTTTCGCTACACGCGGGAGGGCACAGATACGTTCAGTTGCCTCGGAGAAATCTGGCATCCAGCCGGATACCGCCTCTTCCAGTCGGCGAGTTACCGGCGCGAATCCCCTTAGCATCGAGCGGCTTGGCCGAACAATGAGCCTAAACCCCTCGTCAGAATGGTGGACGCTTGGCTGTAGCCTGGCCCCAGTGGGAGGAGAGGTTCGCGATGGCGATGAAGTGGGATAAGGTTCAAATCGCCGATCCCAAGCATGAGTTCGCTCACGGAATGGTCTATAGGGCCAAGGTTCCCGGTGGGTGGTTGATTACGGTGTTCTGGTTCATTGGCAATCCTGGCGGCCCGGCCATCTGCTTCTACCCGGACCCGGAGCACACCTGGGACGGCGGAACGCTGGATATGCCCGAGCACCTCCCCACTTAAGGGAGATGACTGTGCGCGAGCCGGGGACCTAGGCTGACGTGTTGCGAAAGCCGTCGGCGCGCCCCCAGGCGCCGTCCGTGAGTTGGGGCGCCGCCGAGACACCACTTTGGGCTAAGGGTTGATCGGAGACCGCACCCAGTTCGGGCGGCACGGCCCTCGCCCCGGTCCAACCGTCGAATTCTCGTTCAAGGAAGCCCGTATCGAAGCGGCCGGCCCTAAAATCGGGATGATCGAGGACGTCCAGCACGTACCCGATATTGCTCCTGACCCCGAGGATATGAAAATCCAGCAGCGCCTGGCGAAGACGGTCGATCGCGCTCGGCCGGTTCGGCGCGTGGGCAATCACTTTGGCAAGCAGCGAGTCGTAATACCGCGAAACGGTCGCGGCCGCCCCAAAGCCGGTGTCGACGCGAAGGCCGGGGCCCTTAGGCTCGGCCCAGGCGAGGATCTTGCCGGAGCTCGGCAAGAATCCATGGGCGGGGTCCTCCGCGACGATGCGTGCCTCGATCGCGTGGCCGGAAAGAGCCGCCCTGTCACCATCCAAGAGGGCCGGATCGAGGTCGAGACACTCGCCCGAGGCGATCCTGAGCTGCCACTGAACGAGGTCCTCGCCAACCACCATCTCCGTAACCGGATGCTCGACCTGCAGACGCGCATTGACTTCGAGAAAGTACAGTTCGCCCGTCGCCTCGTCGAGCATGAACTCCACGGTACCGGCTCCGACATAGCCCGATGCGCTCACGAGGGCTGCGGCTGCCGCGCGCATCCGCTCCCAAAGGTCGGCTGTCATTGCCGGCGAGGGCGATTCCTCCAACAGCTTTTGGTGGCGGCGCTGAAGCGAGCACTCGCGCTCGAAAAGGCACGCCACGTGCCCGTGCCGGTCGGCGAGCACTTGGGTTTCGAGGTGCCGGGGCCGGTCGATCAGCTTCTCCACCATCATCTGGCCATCGCCGAAGGCGCTTTCCGCCTCCTCGGAGGCAAGCCTAAGGGCATGATCGAACTCGCTCGCGTGGCGCAAGATCCGCATTCCTCTGCCGCCACCGCCCGCCGAGGCCTTCAAGACGACGGGGTAGCCGATGCGATCGGCTGCCTCTCGCAACGCCTTTGGGCTCGCGCCGAGCTCAAAGTAACCTGGAGTGATGGGAACGCCAGCACCGACCGCAAGCCGCTTCGCTTCGATCTTGGCGCCGAGGAGTCGCATAGCCGAAGCTGGCGGACCTACAAAGATCAGGCCCGCCTTCTCGCAAGCCTCCGCGAATTCCGCGCGCTCGCTGAGGAAGCCGTAGCCGGGATGAACCGCATCGCACCCAGTGCGCTTGGCCACCTCGACAATCCTGGTCGCGTTAAGATAGCTCGCCTCCGGCTCCGGCGGCCCGATCGGCTCCGCCGCATCGGCCATGGAGACGTGCAGCGAGGCTTGATCGGCCTCGGAGAACACCGCCACCGTGCGAATCCCCATCTCCCGGGCGGCACGGATCACCCGCACGGCGATCTCTCCGCGATTGGCGACTAGCAGCGACCGGATCACGCGCGCTGCGCCGGCTCCGCTTCCAGCTCGTCGACGAACGTAGCCTTGCGCTTTTCGAGAAAGGCGGCCACCCCTTCCCTACCTTCTTTGCTAGCCCGCGCTCGCGCCAGCCGGCGGGCGCACTCGTCGAGCGTCAGGTCGCCGTCAAGAACGAGGTGCTTGGCCGCGCGAACTGCCTCCGGCCCCGAAGCCAGCACGTGGCGAAGTTTGCGATCAACCGCCGCTGCCAGTTCGCCGACCGCGACCACTTCGTGGACGAGTCCAATGTTAAGGGCGTGGGCGGAATCGAATGGCTCACCCGTGACAAAGAGGGCTCGCGCGTGCCCTGCGCCAATTTTGGGGATCACGAAACCGGAGATCGTGCCCGGAATTAGCCCGAGCTTCACCTCGCTGAACGCGAACTTGGCGTCGGCCGCCGCGATCGCTATATCGGCCGCCGCCACAAGCCCACATCCCCCACCATAAGCGGCTCCCTGCACCGCCGCGATGACCGCCGCCGGGCATTCGGCCACCGCCTTGAACAGGCGACCCAAATGCATCGCGTCGCGCACGTTCTCCTCGTCCGTGTATTGCGACGCCTTGCGCATCCATTCGAGGTCGCCTCCGGCACAGAACGAAGGGCCATTCCCTGCCAGCACCACCGCGCGCACCCCCGCGGGCGTCTGCCGGAAAGCCTGGGTGAGGACGGAAATGAGCTCGTCGTTGAAGGCGTTGCGCACCTCTGGCCTGTCAAGGGTCAGATGCAGGACGGCCCCGCGCACCTCGGATAGAAGCATGGCTGGGATTATGCGCGATGGGGCCGGGACCTTCCCGCCCCGGCCCCATCCGCATCTTCAGGAGTTGATGCTAGAGGCGGCTTAGCCGCCCTTGCTTAAACCCTTGCCTTGGTCCTTGTCCTTGCCCCACTTCTCCTTCATTTCTTCACGCACCCGCCTCATCTCTACCTTGAACTTCCTTTGCTGGTCAGGCGTGAGGATCGCCATGAGCCCCTGGTGGTGGGCCTTCATAATGTCGCGCATCTTTCCGCGAAAGGCGGACATGTCTTTGCCCGCCTTGCGAGCTTCCTGCATCTCCTTCCGAAGCTCAGTCGCATCGGCCTTGGTTTTCTTGTCGAGATCGCGAACCTTCTCCCACTGGTCCTTCGAGAGGTCCAGCTTCTGGAGAACGCGCTTCTCGATCTCCTCAAGCCGGTTGACGCCAGGGCGCGGGCCTGCCTTCTCGCCGACCTTGCCCCCAGCGGGACCAGGACCCTGAGCGGCGGCGAACGAGGCGCAAGCGAGCATCAGGCCCGCCACTACGAAAATCGAAAGAGTCTTGTTCATGTCTCCCTATCCTATCTCCCTCAATGGGATTACCCTGCGATGACGCAGTCGGCCCTCCTTTGTTCAATGAGCCGGGAGGAAGCTTGTCGCCTGAGATTTAGCGACCAATTCTTCGATCGCCGCTCGCTTGGAAGACCCGAATTCGGCCGGACTCCCTACGAAGGTCAAGCGACCGTCTTCGAGGAACGCGAGGCGATCCGCGACCCGGAACACGGAGGCCACATCGTGGCTGACAACGAGCGTCGTGACCTCGAATCGCTTCCTCACGTCGGCGATCAGAGAGTCGATTGTGTAGGTCGTAATCGGATCGAGCCCGGTGGTGGGCTCGTCGTAGAGCATGATCTTCGGACGTAGCGCCAAAGCGCGCGCAATTCCCACCCGCTTCTTCATCCCTCCACTGAGTTCGCTCGGCATCAGGTCTCCTGCATCGGCCATGCCAACCAATTCCAGCACCTCCTCGGCTCGCCGGTCTTGCACCGCGCGGGGCTCCTCGCTCCAGCGCCGAAGGCCAAAGAGCACATTTTCGCGCACGCTCAGGTAGTCGAATAGGGCCGAAGCCTGGAACACCATGCCCATCGTGCGCCGCGCCGCCTCGGGCTGGCGGACTGCATCGATGCCGTCGACGGTTACCTTGCCCGAGGTCGGGCGGAGCAGTCCGCTCACGCATCGAAGCAGCGTGGTCTTGCCGCCCCCACTCGAGCCCATGATCGCCACGATCTCGCCCGCTTCCACCTCGAGGGTCACGCCGTCGAGCACGGTGTTTTCCCCGAACCGGTGGGTCAGGCGCTCGATCGAAATCACGGCGTTCGAGTATAGCGCCGGGGCCATTTTCGTACCCTTGGCTCAGTAATGTAGTCTGTGGTACAATCATTATCAGGGGGTTCTCCCCGATTCCCGATGGCAGGCAACGAACTTCCCGACGACGAACGGCGCGCCGTCCCAAGCGAACCGGGCTGGCGCCAAGCCTCTACCACCGTCTCCCTGCCCGAGGTTCACGCCACGATTCCCGTGCCCATAAACGGCAGCTTGTGGCGAAACCTGCTTGCCTTCACCGGGCCCGGCCTTATGGTGTCGGTCGGCTACATGGACCCGGGAAACTGGGCGACCGACCTCGCCGGCGGAGCTCGGTTCGGCTACACGCTCCTCTCGGTCATCCTCATCTCGAACTTCATGGCGATCGTTCTGCAGCACCTCGCGCTGAAGCTCGGAATCGTCACCGGCCGAGACCTTGCCCAAGCTTGCCGCGATCACTATTCGAGGCCAACGGCGCTGGCCCTCTGGGTGCTATGCGAGATCGCGATATCCGCCTGTGACCTCGCCGAGGTTCTCGGATCGGCGATCGCGCTCAATCTTCTGTTCGGCCTCCCGCTCACGCTTGGCGTGTGCCTCACGGCGGCGGACGTGCTGATTATCCTCGTGCTCCAATACCGAGGCTTCCGATTCGTCGAAGCCCTCGTCGCGACCCTCGTACTCACGATCGGGGCTTGCTTCGGCTACGAGATGGTGATCGCCCACCCGGACGCTCTCGGCATGCTCGGTGGCTTTCTCCCCACGCCCAAGATCGTGACGAACCCGCAGATGCTCTACATCGCGATCGGCATCCTCGGCGCGACCGTCATGCCCCACAATCTTTACCTTCACAGCAGTATCGTGCAAACGCGCCAATACGCTCGGGACGATACGGGCCGCGCGATGGCGATCAAATTCGCAACGATCGACTCGACGCTCGCCTTGCTCGTCGCCTTTGCGATCAATGCCGCCATCCTCGTGCTTGCCGCGAGTGCCTTTCACGGCTCGGGGCATCAAGAAGTCGCCGACATCGGCGACGCCTACAAGCTGCTCGCCCCCGCGCTCGGCATCCCGGTCGCAAGCACCCTGTTTGCGGTCGCCCTGCTCGCCAGCGGCCAGAACAGCACCCTCACCGGAACTCTAGCGGGCCAGATCGTGATGGAAGGCTTCCTTAACATTCGGTTGAAGCCCTGGCTCCGGCGGCTCATCACGCGCCTTATCGCAATCGTGCCGGCGGTGATCGTGGCCGCCTCGTTCGGCGAGCGCGGCGTCGGCTCGCTGCTAATCCTCAGCCAGGTGATCCTTTCGCTGCAGCTTTCGTTCGCGGTCGTACCACTCGTTCAATTCACTTCCGAACGCTCAAAGATGGGCCGGTTCGTCAACGCGACGTGGGTCAAGATGTTGGCGTGGGCTCTGGCGGGGGCGATCGCGGTTCTCAACGCGTGGCTGCTGGTTCAATTCATCTCAGGCTGGCTCGCTCCATCCGCCCGCGCCGGGTGAGCTCACAATGGGTAGCGATGGCGAAGCTAGGTCGGTGGGATAGCAGCTGACCCGTGTCCAGAGCCCGCCGACTGTCACTTGGTCGACGTCGGCGCAATCAGCGAGGCCAACTGAGCCGACTGCTGCTGGAGCGTGGCCAGCGTCTGCTCCATGTTGGCGAATTTCAGCCGCAGGTCGGCTTGCTTCTGCGCGAGCGCGGCTTGCAGATCGGTGATGTCCGACGTGATCTGGTCGATCTGAGTCTGCAACTCGTTATTGCTCGCCGACAGCAGCCCGCCCGTGGGATCGGTGAATTGACCGACGAGGTCTGAGAACTGCGCGGCAAGGCCCTTTGTAAACGAGATCGTGCCCACCGAGCCCAGTTGCGTGCCGCTGTAAAGGATCTGGAGTCCGTCCGTTGTTAGGTTGCCCGCCTTGCCGGTCAGCGACTGGCCCGCGCCGGTTGCCGCCTCGCCGTTGATCGTGCCTAGCACGTCGACGCCGGCCACCACCGTGCCGAGCGAGCCGACCCCGATTCCGCTGTTGTCGGTCGCCGCCGTTATGTTGCTCACGAGGGTGAAGTTACCGTTGGTTCCGTACCGCTTGCTCGTCACCTGCAGCTTGCCAGAACCGTCGAGGGCGGCCACTACAAAGTTGCGAAGGGTTGCATCGTTGTTGATTTTTGATACCGCGGCGGACGCGGTCGAGCCGACGTCGAGGATCAGCTTGTAGGGCGTAGCCCCAAACAGCGCCCCGCTGAACGTGAGCGTTTCCGAAGCCGAATTGGCGCTCGTCTGCGCCAGTTCGCCTGAGTAAGAGCCCTGCGTGGCCAGTTGGGTGATCGATACCGCGTAGGGCGTCGAACCCGATGGCTTGGTCTTGCTGGTGGCGGCGATGAAGGTCAGGTTTGAGTTGGCGGACGAGCCCATCGACTTAAACAGGGCGGCGACCGAATCGGGCGCGCTCGACAGGGCCGAGGTGAGCGCCGCATCGTCAACGCTCAGCTTGCCGTCGTCGCCGAGCGAAAAGCCGATCGAGGCGAGATTCGTATATTTGCCGGTCAGCCCGGGCACGTTGTTGAACAGCATGCCGGACATCGAGTCTTGCACCTGTTGCACGATGGGATCGCCAAAAAGCGGGCCGGACTGGAAAGTCTTGGTGTCGAACGAGCTGTTCTGCGCAACGAAATCGACCGAGCCGTTGTAGGCGGTGACGAGTCCGTTTATTTTCGCCTTGATCGCGCTCGCATCCTGCGTCATCGTGAGGGTGGCCGTGCCCGGCGTCGCCACGGTTCCCTTCATCAGGGTGAGGGTTACTCCCGGAATGGCCGAGGTCACGGTGTTGCTGGCGCTCGTGAGCTGTACCGAATCGAGCGAATACTTCGCATCCTGAGCGACCACAAGCTCGGAGCCGTAGCCGTTCTGCAGGATGCCGAGGCTGGCGAGAATGTTCTGGTCGTCGACGAATGTGGGAGTTCCGCTGCCTCCGGTGATGTCTAGCCTGTACCTCGTCGCCCCGTTGATCGTGACCGACCGCACCGCCGCTGTAGCGCCCGTGCTTGCGGTGTTGATCGCATCCGCGATCGCCTGAAGGCCCTGGCTGGATGGATCGATAGCCACCGAAACGCCGTTAATCGTCACCGTGCCCGCCGCCATGGAGGGAGCGCCGAGCAGGGTGCCGACCGCGGTGGTCGAATCGCTCAGCGCGACGCTGGTCGCGCCATTGGTGATCGTCTCGCGGATCGAGCCTGCGCCCCCGCTAAGCAAGCCCAAGGTCTGCAGAACCGAGCCGGACAGGTCGGCGGACTGGACCTTGGAACTGGCGCCGGTCGAATTGGCGGTCATGGTGAGATAGGCTGCGCCCGAGCCGCCATCGATGAGGCTTGCCGTCACCCCCACGCCCAGCGAGTTGATCTTCTGGGCGATGCTGCCCAGCGAATCGGTCGCGACGACACTAACCGCGGAGCCGTTAACGATGAACGTGCCGGTCAAATTCAGGGCGCTTGTCGTGTCGGTCTGTGCCGTGCTCGCCACTTTGTGGGCCTGGGCAAGCTGGGTGACCACGAGGTTGTAGACGCCCGCCGAGGCGCTCGATGAACCGCTTACGGTCGCCACCGCCGTGTCGCTGCTGTTGGCAGTTACCGAGCTGAAGCTGCCCGGCATGTTGAGCGCCCCCGCCGCCTGCGAAATCGTCGTGAGGCGGGAACTCAGCTGGCCGTACAGACTGAGTTGGGATTGGAAGTCCTGCTGGCGTGACTGCAGACGCTGCAGCGGAATCTGCTCGACCTGCATGAGGCGGCTGATGATCGACTCGGTGTCGATGCCGCTGCTGAGGCCGGCGAAGGTGATTCCGCTTAGAGGTCCATTGACTGCCATCGCTCGTTAACCTTGTCCGCTCCCCCCTTTGAATGCCGACTAGCCCCGATCACGCGGCGAGCAGTTGGAATTGCTCGGCAACTCCGCTAACCGTTTCCGCCGTGCCGCTCTTCAGCTCTTCCCATTGCTGGGTCGTATAGCCAAGCCAGTCCCAGGCCACCGGGTGCGGCGCTGGAATCACCTTGCACTCGGGCGAGTGGTAAAGGTGCTTGGTTAATCGATCGCCGAGGTGCACGCAGAAAAGTAGGGGCGAGTCGTCCGCCTCCAACGGCCCTTCGTGCCGCCCGATCAGCGTCGAAAGGATGAGTGGCAATTTCCAGCCCTTGGCCATCTCCTCGCCGACCTGGGCGTGGGTCATCCCGAGGAAGGTGGATTCCACGTCCTCGACCGCCATCTGCCGCTCGTCCGCGTAGGCGATGAGGTCGTCGTAGATGTCGGTGAAATTGCAATACAGGAAGAGCCGGCCCACGTCGTGGACGAGCCCGCCGATGAACACTGTCTCGATGTCCCGCTCGGGCAGATTTTTGTCGCGCGCTATCGTTAAGGTCGCGGTCGCGGAGCCGAACGAGTGCGTCCAGAACTGGCGGATCAGGTCGTGGTGGCGGGGCGTGCGCGGCCGAATCGTGCTGATCGCGCCGACGCTGAGCACGAGGTTGCGCACCTGGTGCATGCCCAGGATCACGATCGCCTGGCTAAGGCTGGTCACCTGGCCGGAGAGTCCGTAGTAAGCCGAGTTGACCACGCACAGCACCTTCATGGTCAGCGCCTGGTCGGTGCCGATGATCTTTTCGATCGCGGCGGCGGGGACTTCGGGCTGCTCCATCTCGTGCAGCACGCGCGCAACGATCTGCGGCATCGCGGGCAGATCGCGCAACGACTTTTCGATCGTCATTCTAAGAAATCGGTTATTTGTTGAGAGCATCGACTTCAAGACCTTCCTCTTCCAGCGCCTTTCGGGCGGGGCCGCGATGCGGCATCGCCATCAGTTCAATGGTCGGTCTCGCGCGTGCGCAACTTTACGGAGAGGTTTCGATGCCCTGCGGTATTAAGCCCGAGCCTCGTCCACGATCGCCTGGGCGTACTGCTTGGTGCTCGCGGCGCCGCCGAGATCGCCGGTCAGGCACCGGCCAGCGGCACACACGCGGAGCACCGCGCCATGGATTCGGTCGGCAAGCACCGCCTCGCCCAGGTGCCGAAGCATCAACACAGCCGAGAGCAGCAGCGCGGTGGGGTTGGCGATGCCCTTGCCCGCGATGTCGGGCGCAGAGCCGTGCACCGCCTCGAAAACCGCGCAATTCACGCCGATGTTCGCACCCGGCGCGAGCCCCAGCCCCCCGACCAGCCCTGCGCAAAGATCGCTCACGATGTCGCCGTACAGGTTCTCGGTGACGAGCACGTCGAACTGCTCGGGGTTGGTGACGAGCTGCATGCAGCAGTTGTCGACGATGATCTCGTCGGCGCGCACGCCCGGGTGCATCGCGGCGACGCGCCAAAACTCCTCGAGGAACATCCCGTCGGTGAGTTTCATAATGTTCGCCTTGTGTACCGCCGTGAGGCGCCTGCGGCCCTGACGCGCCATGAGATCGAAGGCGTAGTCGCAAAGGCGGCGGCATCCCGGGCGGGTGATGATCTTGATCGCCTGGGCCACGTCCGGGTGGGGCTGATACTCGATGCCCGAATACAGGTCCTCGGTGTTCTCGCGGATCACGATGATATCGATATCGTGCGAGGAGAACGGCCCCTTTATCCCCGGAATCGTCTTGGCGGGGCGGACGTTGGCAAAGAGGTCGAGCGCCCGCCGAAGCAGCACGTTCGCGCTTTGGTGGCCGCCTCCGCTGGGCGTTGTGGTGGGGCCCTTGAGGGCCACTCCGATCTCCCGTATCGCCTCGATAGTCTCGTGCGGCATCGCGGGCAGCCCCTTTTGGATCGCGGCGAGCCCCGACTCGAGCCGGACCCATTCCGCCTCGAAACCCACCGCTTCGAGGATGCCGAGGGTGGCGTCCATGATCTCGGGGCCGATGCCGTCGCCGGGCAGAATCGCGATCCGTCGCATGCTCATAGGGCCACATTTTCAGCCCAAAACAACGTTGAATTCAAGTAGAGCGGCGTCCGTACGGGCCATCGGTGAAACATCGGCGGGATCGAGGCGTCAATTGCATTAGAAGGCGGTGGCCATCCTCATGTCGACTCGCACACTCGCAATTTCTTCCCTGCTAACTCTCGTGGCGGCAGCTCCCGTTTGCTGGGCTCAAGCACAGCAGAGCGACCGAGTGCACGATCTGATGAATCAGGTCCAGTATCACCCGCAGGGCAGACAGACTCGGCCAGGGGCGCCTAACCAGAAGGCCAACGAGTTGATGCGACGCACGCGATACACGCCCCAGACCGACAACTTCCAGCAATGGTCGCGCAGCGGCAAGAACACCTATGTGACGACGAACAACGTTGCCGCGCGAACCCAAATCGTTGCCCCGCCCACGGTCGTGAGGGCGCCGAGAGCGATCATCAAACCGGATCAGTTCTCCCCACAGATGTTCCCCGACCGCAACCGCGACCGCGGCCATGACCGCGACCGCAACTTTGACCACAACTTCAACCGCAACACCACCCAGATCACCCTGCAGATCGGCGGGTTTCGAGTCGGCTACGTACAATCCGACCCCTTCTTCAGAGACTCGTTCTTCTGCTACCCCTTCTATGCGTTCTCGCCCTGGCAGGGCCAATGTGTAGCCTCGCCGTGGTGGTACTACTCCCAGCTTCCCGGCTACATCAACTGCGATCGCATCATCATCGGCTCGCCCGTCTCTTACGGCCCGAGCTACTACACGTCTTGGCGACGTCCGTTGTATTCGGCCTATTCCTACAACGGTTCCATCAACTATGCGGTGGATGAGATCGAGCGGGCGTTCACCAACCGGGACACGCGCTCACTTGACATTCTTTGCCCGCGTTCGGGTTCGGTGGCGATTCTGCAAGACGGAACTTATGCCTACAGCGTGGACGCGCCCGATTTTTACGACATGATGCGGGACGCGGTGCTCGACACGGATACGACCGGCTATCGGGTCGTCGACGTCCGTCGCTACCGCAACGGCTCGCTTAAAGTGTCGGCCGAGCACGACATCATCGACGCGTGGGGCAACAACCAGCGTGTGTACCACCAGTTCCGGCTCGACCTAGAGAACGGGGACTACGTGATTCGCGAGTTCGGCGCAAGCTCGAGCCGCTCCTACTGACCTCTAACGACGACGCAGCCCGGCGGCGACAAAGAGAAGCAAGAGTGCGCCCACCCCGATGCTGACCCAGGCTGTGGCTTGATCCCGATAGGAGCTAGTCGATCCGGATCGGCTCCACGTCGTGATGGCGGCCACGCCTACCCCAAGAAGACCCAGACCGACCAGGCCGAGCCCCCAAACCCGCAGGCCGCGAGCCTCGATAACGTCCCACCACGGCGCGGCGAGCCCGAGGGAGGCGCCGCAGTGCGGGCAGCGGGCAGGGTCGCCGCGCAATGGCCGCTTGCAGAATGGGCACGCGTCTTGATCGATATTGGTGTCCGCCCCCGGCGCCATGCCCATTCCATAGGCTAGGACGCTTGAATGCCCCGGTTGGGGCGCGCCATGATGAGGTTCGATGGCGATCAATTGGCTATTGCCACTCTTGGCGCTCGTCGGGGCATCCGGCTCTCAGGTTCGGCTCGCAAGCCCAGATGGAACTACTCGGCTATTGCCGGAAGGCCGCGGGCTCGAATGCTTCGTGTTCGTGCTTCGCGATTGCCCCAACGCCAACCAGGCCGCCCCGGAGATGGAGCGAATCGCGAAAGCCTATGCCGCCAAGGGCGTCCGGTTTTGGATCGTGTTCGAAGATCCGGACGTCGGCGAGGCGTCCGCCGCCCGCCACATGCGCGAATTCGGCTTGAGTTGGGGTGCGGTGCTCGATCCCGAGCACCGATTGGCTCGGAAGGTTGGCGCGCGGGCCTCGCCCGAGGCGTCGGTCTTCCGACGGGGCGGCCTTGCTTATCGGGGACGCATCGACGACCGTTTCGTCTCTCCGGGCCAGCTCCGCGCCCAAATCACCCATCGGGACCTGCGCGAGGCCCTCGACGCGGTGCTAGCAGGCCACAAGCCCGCTCGTGCCCGCACTCAAGCCATCGGCTGCGTGCTTCCCCGCTCTTAGAGATTGATTTCGGCGAAAACGAACGTGTGGTCAGACGGTTTATCGACCGAACGGGCGAGATGTTCGATCTCGCACGAGGTGCAGCGCTCGGCCACCGGCTTCGTGCCGTACAGATGGTCGATGCGCCATCCCAAATTGCGCTCCACCGAGCGTGGAATCACGAAATCCCAATAGGTGTACAGCCCCGGTCCCTCGTGGAACTTGCGGAAGAGGTCGGTAAAGCCAAAGTCGACGATGCGCCGCAAGGCTTCGAACTCGAGGGGGTGGTGGCCCACCTGTCCGGCGAACTTGCGCGAATCGTACACGTCGTCCGGGGTCGGGGCGATGTTGATGTCGCCCAGCCACAGCAGAGGCTGATCCGGCCGGTACCGCTCGCGCAGAAACGCGGCAAACCGACCCAGCCACCGAAGCTTATATTCGAACTTGTCGCTGCCCACCGCGCTGCCGTTGGGCACGTAGGTGTTTACGATCTCCAAGCCACCCACGTCGCAAGCGATGAGACGGGCATCTTCGGGAAAGAGGGGATCGCCGAAACCCCGCTGCACCCGGGACGGCGGCATTAGGCTCAGGGTCGCGACGCCGTTCCAGGCCTTCTGGCCGTTGAGCGAGACGTGGTAGCCCAGGTCGTCGAAGGCGGCGGTCGGAAACTTGTCGTCCTCCACCTTGGTCTCCTGGATCGCGAGCACGTCCGGCTCGTGCTCGGCCAGCCAGTCGAGAATCAGGGGCAGGCGGGCGCGCACGGATGCGGCGTTATAGGTGGCGATGCGCACCGGGCGAGTTTACAGCCCTAGCGCGGGTGCAAACGGAAGTGAGCTGCACGCGTTCGGCGTGCACCCGCCACTTGAACGGCGAAACCGGGGTGCGTCCACAGGTCGGTCGGCAGTGGGCAGGAGGCCAGCCAGACTGTGCTCCTGGATTCACCAAACTCGTATCCCTCCCCCGCCTCCGGCGGGCCAAACTCCTCGCCAAGGATAGGCGCCAGGGGCGCAGTCTGGTGCCAAGCGATCTTGAGCGCTTCAGCTGGCTCGCGATCCTGCCGATGGGCCAGAACGGTGGCGGCAAGCGGCTCGTAACTCGGGGGCTGGCCCTTCGCCCCGAGAGGCGCAAAGGAAATGCGGATCGAATCCATCTCCTCTGGGGCGCCAGGCGGCCCGTCTTCTTCCAAGAGAGGATCAAGCCGAGGCAGCGAGGCGAGCCGCACTACGAAGCTCAACTTGCCGGATAGCGCAACGCGAGCGGCCGCCCAGCGACCATCCAATTCGGCATCGGTCCAGCCCTCGCGGCGCCGCAGATAACCCAGCCACCGCGAGACCATCCGGGGCGAGAGCCACACGATCTCCTCGACATCGCGTTTAGAACGGCCGTCGAACCAGCGGCCAACCGCGACGCGATCTTCGAGGAGCGTTCGCTCGATGCCCTTGCCCTTGGCCGCAATCGCCTCGCCGCGGCGCAACTCGGCGGCAATAGGCGCGGGGCCGAAGTCCACTGGACGCAGGATCGAGAGCAGGGCGAAAGCGACGACAACCATCCTCAACAGAGGATTATCGGCTGGCGCGTTTGAAAAAGCGCTTGTTCACCACCGTGCCCGGCTCGCGACGCCCACGCACGTCCACCTCGCATGCAGTGCCCAGTTCAATTTCGGGGCGTAGGAAGGCAAAGGCGACCGAGCACTCGAGCATGGGCGAATACACGCCGCTGGAGACCTCCCCGACCTCGCCGCCGCCCGCATATACCTTCATGCCCGGCTCCAATAGGCGCTTGGAAACGAGCCGCACGCCTTGCAGCTTGGTCGGCGTTCCTTCGGCACGCGCCCGATTGATGAATTCCGACCCGATGAAGGCTTTGTCCTTGGCGATCACCCAGCCCAGGCCCGCCGCGATCGGGCTGAGATCGTCGGTCAATTCGTGGCCGTAAAGCGGCAACCCCGCCTCTACGCGCAGAACATCTCGCGCTCCAAGGCCGCACGGCATCACCCCCACGTCGTAAATCGCGCGCCAAAGCCTGGGGGCTTGGTCGGCTCGGCAGATCAGCTCGAACCCATCCTCGCCGGTGTAACCGGATCGAGGGGCGAAGCACGAAACCCCCGCGATCTCGCATTGCACGACGCCGAACATGGGCGCGTCCTCGATCGACTCCCGCGCGTTACTGAGATTGCCCACGAGCGACGCCGCGCGGGGTCCCTGCACCGCGATCATCGCGGTCTGCTCGGTTTCGTCGTAGAGCGTCACGCCGTAGGTGTTCTGCGTGCGCAGCCAGGCAACGTCCTTGGCGTGGTTGGCCGCATTGACCACCATCGCGAATTCGTGGCCGGTCAAGCGGTACACGATGATGTCGTCCACCGTGCCGCCGCGCTCATTGGGCAGCAGGCTGTAATGCCCGAGCCCGTTGGTGAGCTTGGCGACCGAATTGGCGGTCACATAGTCGAGGAATTCGCGGGTTCGCTCGCCCTCGAAGCGCAGCCGCGCCATGTGGCTCACGTCGAACATCCCAGCGCCCTCGCGGACCGCCTTCGACTCCCCGATCACGCTCTGGTAGTGCACGGGCAGTTCGTAGCCCCCAAACGGCACCATCCGCCCCCCGAGGCGCACATGCTCGGCGTGCAAGGGAGTCTTGAGGATCGTCGGGGCCATTGGCCGGAGTATATCTGCGCGAGCCTGCCGACCGTTCCCGCCCATTGAACACGTCCTCGATTTGGGCTCAAACGCAACCTGCCGGTACAATGCAGCTGGCGGGAGCTTTCTCAATGATCGCCTGCGCGAACTGCCAAACCACGAACAGCGCGGACAGCCTGTTCTGCAAGCGTTGCGGCGCGCCCTTGCCGCAAGCCGCACGCGACGACGCCAGTGCCCAAGTGGCCAAGACGGTCGCGAGCGGACAGGCCCTGCTCGACGGGGGCCGCATCGAAGAGGCGCGCCTCATCGCCGACGCCGCAGTGCTCGAAGCTCCGGATAGCATCGAGGCGCTTTCGCTCAAGGGCGATTGCCTGGACCGATCAGGCGACCTCACTGGCGCGCTCGAATGCTTCGAGAAAGTCGCCGCCCTCGACCCCGAAGCGGGCTTAGCTCGCCTCAGGCTCAACCAACTGCGAAACCGCCTCGCCCTGCGCGCCACGCCGAGGCCGGGAGACCGCCGCCAGGTGGTGCTGATCGCGGCGATCGTCGCCGTCATCTTCGTCGCCGGCGTTGGTTCGCTTCTGGCCGTCTTGCTCAAGCCAGTGCGAACGGAGACGGGCAGCGGCACCGCCGCTCTGACATCGAAGGCGCAAGAGCCGGTCGCGCAGCCGTTCGTCGTACCGGCACCTACCCCGACCACAAAGAATGCCGACCCAGCCCCCGCCGAAACAACCCCCGATCCGTCTTCAACCACCCCACGCCCTTCGCCTCGCGCCGCCGAACTCACCGCTCCGACCGCCGCTGCGACCGGGCCTGAGGGACAGCAGGGGCTACCCGCGCCAACTGAATCGCCCCGGATTGCTCCCACGCCCCTAAATCCGTTTCCCAACCTGACCGTGCGGCCCGACGGCACGACCAAGGCGCCAGCCGACAATTCTGCGACTCCGCCCCCCGCAACCGACCCCGAGCCCAAGACCGACCCCAAAGCGGACGCGACCAAAGCCGCCGATCCGGCGATGGACACCAGCGTGATTGACATCCATGTCAGCAACCCGCGCCCCGCGCCCGTCGGGGGCGCGCAGGTCGTGCCGGAGACGAACACGCTCCCCATGCTCCTACGCGTCGCCGCCAATCAGTACCAACTCAAGCGTTACGACGCCGCCGCCAAGGCATACGAGCGGGCGCTTCGCGCGGGCAGCGACCCGGCGTCCACCAACCAGCGCCTCGGTCAATGCTATGAGCACCTCGGCAAGTCCGCCCAGGCCGTCGTTGCTTATGAGCGCGCGGTTGCCGCCCTCGAGGCTAGCCTCGCCGCCGGCAAAGGCAACCCCCAACGCCAGCGGCTGGCTCTCGACTCATGCCGAGCCGCGATCAAGGTCCTCAGGGGCGCTTAGAGATGAAGAGACGCCTGTTCGCCGCCGGCTTCCTGCTTGCGGCGGCCCATTTGGCGTCGGCCGCTTCGCCTCAGATCCTTCTCGCGCCGATCCGCTCCGCCAAGGAGCCGGCCAACGACGTGTCGGTCGCGCTCGCCGACGCGCTTGCGCAGGAGATGGACACCGATGGTCGAGTTAACCCGGTGGTTTGGAGCCAGGGCGACCCGTTCTTCCGGGCCGCGATCGAAGACGGCCTGCTTAAGAACCCGCCAGATTGGCCGTCGTCCAAGCAGGCGGACGTGGGTCGTCGTGCGATGCGCATCGACCTAATGGTGCTGGTCATTGGCGAGCGGGATGGCCAAGGCTTCAAGGCGAGCATCGAGCTTTACCGAGGCGGCCGGCGGCTCTGGCGCGATGAGAAGAACATGACCGTGAGCGTCGCCGGCAAGCTCGACCTCGACAGCTCCATCCGCTCGCTTGCCCACACGTGGATGCTGCTGATGGCCGACGATCCGCTCAAGGGCATGGCGGCTAAGCCAAGGCACGACACGCCCGCGGCCTCGCCCGGCCTCGCCCCGCGCATGCCGCCGGCGGAACCTCCCCGCGCGGCACCGCCCGTGGTGGCCCCTGCGCCAAGCCCGGAGCCCGTCGCGGCCAAAGCTGCGCCCGTTGCGCCGCCCGCGCCTGAGGCGCTGCCTCCGGCCGGCAGTGCGGGCGTAGCCGGCGAAGCGATGGCCTTGGTGAAGGCGGGACAGGTAGCCCAAGGCATCGGGCTCTTGCGCGCGGCGGTGGACGAGAAGCCCCAAGACCGATCTCGACGCGAGGCTCTCGTGAATCTTCTCCTAAGCGCCAACATGCCCGAGCTCGCCGCCGACGAGGCTCACCGGGCAGCCGAACTCATTCCGAGCGCGGCCAACCTTCGGCTGCTTGCGGCCAAGGCCTGGCTTCAGGCGGGCAAGCCGGACGAGGCGGCACGCGATCTCAACGAAGCCCTCGCCCGAACTGAGGACGCCCAGGAAGCGCGGGAGCTTCTCGGCCAGGTTTCTCTTTATCAGCTTCATCTCTCCGAAGCGATCACCCATCTGGATGCCGCGATCAAACAACGCGGAACCCCCAACGCCCACTATCTGCGGGCCCTTGCGCGCCAGTTCTCGGGTGAGCCGGAAGCGGCAGCCCTCGACCTGACCGCGGCGGGTAGTGAGGACGCAGCCCAACGCGAGGGCCGCTATCCGTTCTGCATTCTGGTTCTGGATAAGGCCTTGGACACGTGGTGCGAGGTGGTGCGAGCCGTGTTCCAAAAGGTCGTCGTGAATCCGGACGACAAGAAGGCGGCGACGCTCGCGACCGGCCTAAGCCGCCAGGCTGCGGGGGCGATCGCCGCGCTCTCTGCCACCCCGCCGCCCTTGCCCCACCAGGTTTCGCACGAGCGGCGCGGACTGGCGCTGAAATTGCTGGCCCAAGCCTTGAGCGACCTCGGCGTCTACCTCGAAGGACACGCCGAGGAATCGCTCACCGACGCGCGAATCGGCTTCGGCGAAGCCCTTAAGCAGCTTGAAACCGCCCGAGAGCTGTACCGAGCCGAGCAGCGCCCCAAGGTGGACAATGCTGCCCGAACTCCTCCGCGAAGGCCTTGAGATCGGCGGCCTTCTCGGCGTCGCCGCAGTTGCCGGCTACGGGATCGAGCGGGGCCTGGCAGTTCGCAGGCGGCCATTGCCCAAGCTCGGCGCAACCATCCGTCTTCGATCGCCCCACGGCGTCGGTCGGGCTCGCCTCATCTCCACCGCGCCTCACGGCTGGCAGATTTCACCGCTCATCTTCCGAGAAGGCTCGCGCGAGCCAAGCGTCGGAGACACGATCGTCGTCGAAGCCCCTTGCGACGGGGGCGTGGTTCTCTTCCGCGCCAAAGTGAAGCACATCGACGAAGACGGCCTTCGAATCCGCCCGCCGAGGGGTTTGCGTCGCCACGAGCGCCGGCAGGAGCGGCGGCTGGCGCAACTGCGGGATCGGACCGTCCTTCTCGATGGCAAGGCCGCCCAACTGCTCGACATGTCTGCAGGCGGCGCCAGGCTCCGTGGAGAGAGGGTGCCCCAAATCGGGATGCGGACTCACCTTGAGATCGACGGCACGGCCCACGCGGCGTGGATCATTGGCGCCGAGGACGGCGCCGTCCGCGTTCGGTTTGAAGAGCCCCTAACTCGCGAATCACTTACCTCTCGCTAGGCCGCGCCACCTCGGGCCGGCCGCGCGGAACCTAGTTGAGAGACGACCCGTCAAATCAGGCAAGTGCCTTGTGGTCGGGCGTGCGATTTCTGCGCCACATACCCGATAAGAATGCTTGAATGGCGCCGCTCTGAGGAGCGAAAGAATATGGTCGAGACGCTATCGATTCTAAAGCCTGGCCCGATCGAAGAATTTCCCGATCTCGTGTACGTGCTCAAGCATCCCGGGACGGGCCGCTATGGCTGCTTTTGCCACGACGGTGTTCACGGTCTGGCGTGCTTCAGCACGGAGGGTGGCGCGTTTCGCTTTTCGGAGTGGATCGATCTCAGCGGAATGCAGTCGCTCGAGATGAGCTTCGATGAGGCTCGGGAGGTGGCCAAGGGCCGCCCGATGCCGGTGGTCGCACTGATGTTGCTCGATTCGATTCGGGAACCGAAGGTCCACTTCGTTCGATAGGGCTTGGGGGAAGCGAAGGCCCGGTACAGACAAGCGGGCTCGGAGCCGTTAGACTCCGGGCCCGCCGTCATGTTGCCTGGTTGGCAGAACCGTGACCGCCGATCAGCGGTTCTTGTTGCGCCGTCGCCGAGCGAGCATCGCGCCGCCGATTAAGAGCGCGGCCATCGCCGAAGGCTCAGGCACGGGCGATCCGCCCAGCTTTGTCGAACCGCCTTGTGGTAGCCCCTGCATGTGCAGCAGGGCGAGCACGTTGCTCGGATTCGAGTCCAGCGGAGTTGCGAACGCCATAAAGCTGTTCTCGGTCAGGCCCGTTCCGTGGAAGGTCCACGATGCAGACAGCCCACCCGTCAGCTTGGGCGGCTGCTCGCGAAAGAGGATGTCCACGTCGAACTGTTCGCCCGCGTCGCTGATCGAGTTCGAACCGAACGTCGGGGCGCTTTTGAACCAACTCGAACTTGTGGAAGTTGAGAAGTCCCCAGGAATCGAGGTGAGATTCAACAGAAGTTCGCCAATGAACTGGCCGGACGCCGCCGACGTGTTGTTGGTCAGGGTCATGTTGACGTCGCCAGGGTTGACGCCGTTCGAGATTTGGAGCGTCGCCCAGGGAGCCGGTCCAGAGGGGGTTCCACCGGTGAAGACGCTCGAGAAATTGATCGTTTCCGTCGCGTGAGCCGCGACTGCTCCGGCGGCCAAGCCGGCGATTACAGCCAATCGAGTAAGGAATTTAGGTTGCATGATGGTCCTGCCGTTATGCCTTGCGGCACCTTGCTTGAATCGGTGAGGGCAAGTCCTGGACCAATGCTCTTCCAAAGCGAGCGGCAAGGCGTGAAAACCGGTAATTTCTCCGATCACGGCCACAAAAAAGCGGAGACGGTGGAAGCCCATGGCCTCCACCGCCTCTGGGGCGAGGGGTGTGCCGAGCTTACTTCTTGCGCGCTCGGCGTCGAAGCAGCATCATTCCCCCGATGGCGAGAGCCGCCATGGCCGACGGTTCGGGCACGACGCCTCGAACCTTGCTGGAACCAGGCGGTGGAGTGCCTTGCACGTGGAGGAGAGCCAACACGTCGTTCGGGTTGTGGTCGGTCGGAGTCGCGAAGGCGAGGAAGCTGCTGGAAGTCAAACCGGTGCCGTGGAAAGTCCAAGAAGCGGTCTGCCCACCGGTCAACTTCGGAGGCTGCTCGTTGAACAGGATGTCAACGTCGAACATCTCACCCGCGTCGCTGATCGAGTCCACCCCGAAGGTTGGAGTGCTCTTGAACCAAGGGGATGTCGTCGAAGTGCTGAAATCGGTGGGGATCGAGGTAAGGTTGAGTTCAAGTTCCCCAAGAAACTGCCCGGAGATCGCCGTCATGTTGTTCGACAGGCTCATGTTCACGTAGCCCGGCGCGCCATCGGAAATCGTTAGGGTCGCCCACGGCGTTGAGCCGCTGGGAGTAGCCCCGGTAAAAACGCTGGAGAAATTGATGGTGATGTCGGCGCTTGCGAACGCGGCGCCGGCAACCAACCCAATGGCCAATGCAAGTCGCATAGTTCTCTTCATGATAAGTCCTCGCTACCCGAATGCTCTCAGCGCGCGCCCAATGGCTGCGCAACTTCAGATTCCTGTAGATTAAACAACATATCTGATTAAGGAGGAAGCCGAAGCCAGAAAATCAGGCACCTCAGTCGCAAAAACCTAGTAAATGTACTAGTGAGGCGTACGCCATCCGCGAGGCGCTAGCGCGACGTCGCAAAATCGTTCTTGCCTACAACCGTGTCGAGTTGCAGATTGGCGCTTCGAAGCCTCATGCAAAGCACCCGCCCCAAATTCAGCAACATCGTTCGGGCCGCGTTCGGGTCCTCTTGCATCAGCTTCCAGAGCCCTGAGCTGGGGATGACGGCCAGCTTCGTCTTGCCGACGCTGAGCACGGTGGCGGAACGGGGCTTGTCGTCGAGCAGGGAGATTTCGCCGATGATGCAGCCCGGCCCGCCCTCGGCGATGCGCTCGCCCGAAAAGCTGTTGATGCGCACGAGCCCCTCGATCACAATCATGAGATCGGTCTGGCGGTCGAACTGGCGAACGATGACGTCGCCGCCCGAGCAGTCCTTCACACTCGCTAAGGCGGCGATCCGCTCGACCACCTCGGCGCTAAGCCCGTGCATCAGGTAGTTGTGTCGGATCACCTCGGTCAGGTCCACTGATTCCACCCCCGGTCATTCTAGTGCAAGAAGCCCATTAAGTTCAAGCCCACCTGCTATCGCTCGTCCAGATCGAGCCCACAGCGGGCGGCAAGCTCTTCGATGAGCAGTTCGTATGGCACCTCGATTTCGTTCCTGCTCCAGCCGATCGGCACCCGCACTCGTCCGGCGACGAGGTAGGCGGGCGGCTTGATCGTCAGGCTACCCCTCTCGAGCACGAGCGTCGCCCGGTCGCCGCGAAGTTCGATCTCCTTGACCTGGCGGTAGGCGATCTTGCGGGTCGAACCCCCGCGGATCACTTCGAGCCCGTCATCCATGAGCACGAACTCGGTGCCCATCGCCTGGCTGTGCAATAGATCGGCCAGGGCCCCCTTGCCGAGCTCGACCAACGCGCCCGCCGCCGTTCGCACGTTCTCGCCCACGCCCCGCGCGTCCGAGGGAACCACGATGCTCCTCGATTTGTCGCGAGCGCTCTTGCGCTTGCCCGCCGCGCCGGTGTGGAGCCAGCGGATGGCCTCGCCCGGACGGTAGCGCACAAGTTCCTTCATAGCCGATTATGGATTCGATACGTTGGGGCGAACGGATAGGTTGTGGCGCCTAGGGCGCGAGCCGTAGACCGAGCTCTTTCCACTGCCCTTCGTCGATCGGGCTGGGGGCGTCCATCATCGGATCGTATCCATTGCCCATCTTGGGAAACGCGATCACCTCGCGTATGTTCTCGGTGTCGCTCAGCAGCATGGCAAGGCGGTCGATGCCGGGCGCGAGGCCGCCGTGCGGCGGCGCGCCGTAGCCGAATGCGTCCAGCATGTGGCCGAATCGCTCGCGCTGGGTCTTCTCGTCGATGCCGAGGAGGGTGAAGACTCGGGCCTGAATCTCGGTGCGATGAATCCGAATCGACCCGGACGCCAGCTCGGAGCCGTTGCAGACCATGTCGTAGCAATCCGCGCGCACCCGCCCAGGATCGGTTTCAAGGAGCGGCAAGTCTTCGTCCTTGGGCGAGGTGAAGGGATGGTGGGTGGGCGACCATCCGCCCGATTCCGCGTCGCGCTCCAGCAGGGGAAAGTCGAGCACCCAGCAAAAGGCGAGCTTGCGGGGATCGCGAAGGCCGCACCGCTGGCCGATTTCGAGCCGAAGTCGAAACAACACCGCGTTGCCCGCCTCGTATGAGTCGGCGATCAGGCAAAGCAGGTCGCCCACCTCCGCCTTCGATTCGGCCACGACCGCCTCGATCTCGGGTGGGGTAAGAAACTTGGCGATCGAACCGCGCACGCCGAGACCGGCTGCCGTGGTCTGCGCGTGCTCGCCCGCGCCCGCCGGCTCGAAGGCGAGCGTCGCCATTCCCTTCGCCCCCCAACCCTTGCAGAACTCTTCCAGCTCGCCGACCTCGCGCCGAGATAGGTGTGCGCCACCCGGATAGCGCACGCCGCGCACCCGGCCTCCCGAGCCGAGCGCCGCGCGAAACACCCCAAACTCGGTCGCCTTCAGCGCGCCGCTCAAATCGAACAGTTCGAGGCCGAACCTCAAGTCCGGTTTGTCGCTGCCGTAGCGGTCAACCGCGTCCGAGTAGATCACTCTTGGAAACCAAGAAACCGGTTCCTTATCTAGGCCGAACTCGGCGATAGTCGAGTTGATGACCTCGATGGTCAGTCCCTCGGCTAGGTTCAGCACATCCTCCTGGGTGACGAACGACATCTCAAGGTCGAGCTGGGTGAACTCGGGCTGCCTGTCGGCGCGCTGGCTCTCGTCGCGAAAGCACTTGGCGATCTGGTAGTAGCGCTCGATCCCGGCGACCATGAGAAGCTGCTTATACTGCTGCGGACTCTGCGGCAGCGCGTACCACTTGCCCGGCTCGAGCCGGTAGGCGACCAGGTAGTCCCGCGCGCCCTCGGGGGTCGAGCGCGTGATCACGGGAGTCTCGACCTCGAGAAAGCCGCGTTCGTCCAGGTAGGCGCGGATTCGCCGCACGATCGAAGAGCGAATCGCCAGCCTGCGGTACATCGACGGGCGGCGAAGGTCGAGGTAGCGGTGCTTGACCCGCAGCTCCTCGTTTACCGTCTCCATTACGTCTTCGTCGCTCACCGGAAACGGCAGGGTGCGAGCTTGACCGAGCACTTCGACGCTGGTCACCTTGACATCCACCTCGCCGGTTGCCATCTTAGGGTTCTTGGTGGCTTCGCTCCGCTCGCGCACGAGGCCGGTGACGCTCAGGCAGGTTTCGCTTCTGAGTTCGGGCAGGTCGGCGCCCGGGTCGAGAAGCAGCTGCACGATGCCGGTGCGGTCGCGCATGTCGATGAACAGCAGCCCGCCCAGGTCGCGCACGCGGTGCACCCAGCCGTTCAGGCTGACGGTCTGGCCGGCGTCGGCTAGCCTAAGCTCCCCGCAAAAACGCGTGCGCTGGGCAAAGGGCATGGAGCCTCAGAGGATACCTTTGCGGTCACCTTTAACCGAGGGGCAGGAGTCTAGATCGCCGTCTCGTGGGTTGGCTCGTATAGGCCAATTTCCGCCCCACTCGGCAGGGGAAGAGTCGTCCAACTCCCCCACTCGGCCGATCCTAGCTCACCGCATTCAACGCCCTGCGCTCTAAGCAACTCAATCTCGGCATGAAGGTCGTCTGTCATGAGATAGAGGATGTGCCCGGCCAGGTTGTGGTCAGCGTGACGCTGCACGAAGTTGTCGTCCGCAGGGTGCACGGCCAGTTCGGAAGCGGGCAGCGCGAAAATTAACCAGCCGTCGCCGATATCCACCGACCGAAAGCGCAGAACATCCCGAAGGAACGCTCGATCCCGCTCGGGCTCGCTGCTGTACAGCAAGAAATGAGCGCCGGTAATCATCCTAGGGCTCCTCGTGCCGGATCGGCTTCATGGTCGGGAAGAATAGCACCTCGCGAATATGGTCCGCGCCGGTCAGGAGCATCGCCACCCGGTCGATGCCGATGCCGCACCCGCCGGTGGGTGGCATGCCGCATTCGAGCGCGAACAGGAAATCCTCGTCCATCGGGTGAGCCTCCTCGTTGCCCGCTTTGCGCTGGGCGACCTGCGCCTCGAAGCGCTCACGCTGGTCTATCGGGTCGTTGATCTCGGAAAACGCGTTGCACACCTCGCGCCCGCCCACGAAGCCCTCGAAGCGGCGGGTGAACTTCGGGTTGCCCCGCTCTTTCTTGGCCAGAGGTGAAATCTCGATCGGATAGCCGACCACGAACGTGGGTTCGATCAGCAGCGGCTCGACGAACCGCTCGAGCAGCTTCTCAATGATGCCGCCCACGCTGTGCTCCTTCGCGGCGGGGACGCCGACCCTTTCGAGCGCCTTCTTCGCGGTGGGCAGGTCTTGCAGTTCGGAGGCTTTCACCCCCGAATGAAGCTCGATCTCCTCAAGAAGATCGACCCTACGCCAAGGCTTGCCGAAATCCACCCGCACCGCCGGCCCGGCGGCGGCAAGGTCCATCACCTTCGTTCCGAACACGCTCTGGCAAACCGAGCGGAACAGCTCCTCCACCGCCTCCATCATCTCTTCGAGGCCGACATACGCCTCGTAGAACTCCAGCATCGTGAACTCGGGGTTGTGCCGGTTGGAGATACCTTCATTCCGGAAGCATCGTGAGAGCTCGTACACCTTGGGCACATCGCCGCACAAAATCCGCTTAAGGTAAAGCTCGAGCGAAATTCGCAGCTTCACCTGCATGTCGTACGCTCGGTAGTGGGTGAGAAACGGCGTCGCCGCCGCTCCGCCCGCCTCCACCTGGAGGATCGGCGTCTCGACCTCGAGGAAGCCGCGACCGTCCATGAATCGCCGCACGGCGGAAACGATCCGCGCCCGCCCCAGCAGCATCCGCCGCGCCTCCGGGTTGCAGATCAGGTCGAGGTGGCGATGACGGTAGCGCTGGTCTACGTCTTGGAGGCCATACCAGATGTGGCCTTCCTTCTCCTTGCCGACCGGCACCGCGTGCAGCGCCTTGCTGAGGACGCTAAGCTCACGGACGTGGACCGACTTTTCGCCCGTCTTGGTCAGGAACAGCTCGCCCCTCACGCCAATGTGGTCGCCGACATCGAGCAAGGTGAACAGCTCCCATCCGACGGGACCCAGGTCATCCTTCTTGAAATAGGCCTGAATTCTGGCTTCGCCGTCGCTGACGTGGGCGAACCCTGCTTTGCCCATCGGGCGATAAGACACCACCCGTCCTGCTAGGCTCGCCTGCCGCCCCTCGTGGAACTCTTCCAATGCCTCGGTGGCGGTGTGCGTTCGCTCGTAGCGCTCATGGGCGTATGGGTCGTGCCCCAGCTCGCGCATGCGCGCAAGCTTTTGCAGCCTCACTTCCCAAATCGATTGCTCCCCAGACATCGAGCCATCGAGTCTACACCCTCGTCCGGGCTGGGACTGGAGTGCCCTTAGCTTGCCGAAGGAACCGGATTTGGAGTTCCGCCTAAACCCGACCCCTCCACGAGTGCCGAGCTTGTACCATTTAGGCATGCGGCGACAACAGCCATGACCCTGCCTGTCAATCTCCTCGCCCCGACCGCCGGACTGATTCTCATCGCGTCGGGCGTCGCGAAGGCGTTCGATTTCGGCGAGGCGGCAACGATGATCCAGATAACGCTCGTCGCGTTCCCGCCGTGGAGTCAGGTCGTGGCGGTCGCAACCATCGCCCTCGAGTTGGTCGCAGGCTTCAGTCTCGCCCTCAGACCCGCCGCCCCACTCGGGCGGGTCGTCGGCACCGCCCTCGCCTCCGGCTTCGCCGGCTTCAATCTCGTGCACATCGCAAGGCACATCCAGGTGCCGTGCAAGTGCTTCGGCGCGCTGTTTACCGCGAGTCCGGGCGTGATGCTCGCCATCGACGGGCTGCTCGTGGCATTGATCTGGGCGGGCCAGCCAAAGGCTCCGCCACCGGCTGGATGAGCGGCTGAACCCTGAAGAAAGCCTCGACCGCAGCAGGTTCGAAGGCATGCCCAGACAACTCGCGAATGGCGGCCAGCGTCTCTTCTTCCGGCATGGGCGGCTTCCAACTGCCGGTTACCATCGCATCGAACACCTCGGCGACCGAAATCACGCGTGCCGCTGGCGGGATCGCTTCGCCTGCTAGCTGCATCGGATAGCCGGTCCCGTCCCATCGCTCGTGATGGGCGACCACGATCGGCCCGAGGGCAAGAATTTCGCTCGGCAAACCAAGGGAGTCGGCAATCCACGCGAACGCATCGCAGTGGACCTTCATCATCAGCAGGCCCTCGCGATCCAGCGTCCCGCGGCCGTTCAGCAGTTCGCTCTCGATCGCAAGCTTGCCGAGGTCGTGGAGCAAGGCGGCGTCGCGCACCGTGGCCAGGTCATCCAGGCTGAACGCGAGGCGCTCGGCGGTCGCGACCGCGTAAACCGAAACGCGCTCCGCGTGGCCCCTCTGGCCCGGGCAGTGCTCCTCGAGCCGGTCCAAGGCTGCGAAGATAGCTGCCTTGTGCGCCCACTGGCTCATGAGGCGGTGGATAGGCGCTTCAGCGCCTCCTCGACCGGGCGCACCTCTGAAGTGTCGAGCGTTCGGGGGTCGAGCCACACCGCGCCGTCTTGAACGCGTCCCACGATCGCGGGCCGACCCAGGCGAAGACGGCGTGCGAGGCCCTCCGGATCGGCCCCTTCGATGACGAGACAGAACGTTGGCAGGCCGGCGCCCGGCATCGAACCCCCGCCGATCTCGGTCACCGACGGCCTCACCGTCGCCTGCCCCTTCCAGGCACGGCGTAGCCGAGAAGCCACACGGCGAATCGGGCCGACAACTTTCCCCAGGGCCGCGAGGGTCGGAATTTCGCCTTCGCGCCCCTCTGCATAAAGCCGGAGCGTGGCCTCGAGCCCGGCGAGCGTGAGTTTGTCGACCCGAACCGCCCGCGCGAGGGGATGCTTGCGGATTCGCTCGATTAAATCCGGCCGGCCAACGATCAGCCCCGCTTGCGGCCCGCCGAGCAGCTTGTCGCCGCTTGCGATCACGACGTCGGCCCCGCCTGCGACGCATTCCTGCACGGTGGGCTCTTTCGGCAAGCCAAATCGGGTCGTATCGACCAGGCAGCCCGAGCCCAAGTCCATGACGAGGGGTAGCGAATGCCCATGCGCCAACTCCGCCAGCTCGGAAATCGTCGGCTGTGCGACGAAGCCGACCATTCGGTAATTGCTCGTGTGGCAGCGCAGGATCGCGGCGGTCTCCGGGGTCAGCGCCCGCTCGTAATCGCTCAGGCGCGTCTTGTTCGTGCAGCCCACCTCGATGAGCCGGCAGCCGCTCGCTTCCACTATCTCCGGCATGCGGAAGCTGCCCCCGATCTCGACCATCTGCCCGCGCGAAAGGTTCACCTCGCGCCCCGCGGCAAGAGCCGAGAGCGACAGCGTCACCGCCGCCGCCGCGTTGTTCACGACATGGGCTTCCTCCGCGCCGGTCAATTCGCGCAGCAGATCGCGAACGTGAGTTTGGCGGTCGCCACGACGTCCCGTGTCGGGATCGAGTTCGACCGCCGAGTGCGAGGCGGCCACGAGCGCGATCTGCTCCACCGCCGCGCGGGCAAGGCGCGCACGGCCAAGGCCGGTGTGGAGCACCACCCCGCTCATGTTTATGGCACTTCGAAGACTGGGCTCGACCAGACGCCGCGCCTCGTCAGCCGCAAGGCCCTCTGCGTCGGCCCCGCTCGGATCGACCCCCTCGCGGGCGCCGCGCCGCAGGCGCTCCACCGCCGCCCGCGCCGCGCTCACCCGCACTGGGCGCGGGTAATCGGCGAGCGCCGGGCTCTCGGCAAGCGTATCAACCCGTGGCAGCCGTCGAAGGGCGCTCATCGTCTCTAGTGTAGCCGCGCTGGGCCCAACCGCCCGTCCCAGCACCGCAACGCGCTTGGCAAAGCTGCTGTACAATGCTCGACGATGGCCTCGACGCCTCCTCCGTTCAATCCCGAGCCGACCCGAGCGGGTAAGGGCCCGAATGTGATCCTGATCGTGGGGATCATCCTCGGCGTGCTCTTCGTGTGCTGCGCGGGCGGAGGCGCATTCGTGTGGTTCCAAGGCAAGAAGTTCACCGGGCCGATCTTTCGCATGGCTAATTGCGCAATCGGATTCAGCGAAGTGCAGAAGGCGGTGCTCGAGTATGCGGACGCCCACGACGGGAAGCTTCCGAACGCAAAGACCTGGGAGGACGACGTTCGCCCGTTTTACGACAAGGTTCACAGCCGGAATGCGGACCAGCGCGGCCCCTTCAGGGGATTCTCCGGCGATGACTGGGGCTGCTCCGACGCGGCCGAGGGCCTGACCGGTGTTGCCTTCAACCTCGACCTATCGGGCAAGAAGATCAGCGACGTCAAGACTCCGGACTTCACCCCCCTCATATTCGAAGTGGAAACACGTGGGCACAACCTGGCGACGCCGTACAAGAGCCTCCCGAAAGAGTCATCCCCGATGATCTTTGGCGAGCATCGAGGCTGGCTCGTGTTCTTCGTCACCCGCGGCAAGAGCGCCGGCGGCCGGACGAAGGGCTCGAAAGACTCCCCGTTCACGTTCGACGACTAGGCGAGCCTGGGGCACTGCTTCGCCCCGCTCGCGCGTCTAACGTATACTTGAGCGCAAGCGGCGAGTAATCATGTTGCAGAACTGGGCCTTCCTCACCTCGACCACCGACTGGATCATCATCGCGGTGATCGTGATCATCCTCTTCGGCGGCAAGAAGATTCCCGAGCTCCTGAGAGGGGTCGGCCGTGGCGTGGGCGAACTGCAAAAGGGTCTTCAAGAAGGCAAAGAGACCCTCCAGAAGTCAATGGTCGAAGAGCCCGAGCCCACAGCCCAACCCGTAGCGCCTGCCGCTCCTGCCAAGAAGTCAGCCAAGCCGGCGAAGCGATCCAAGTCCGCCGACGCGTAAAGGCGGAAGCTCTGCATGGCTTTGCAATGGCCTTGCGTTGCTTTGCGTGGCCTCCGGAGGAGAAACATGGCTGCATGCTCGCCACAGGGGAGGTAGAGCCGCGATCCCCTATGCTTCCAAACTCGCAGTCTGGAGGCTAGGTCTGCGGTGCAGAGAAGCTAGAACCTGGGGGAGCAACCTTCAGGGAGCGATCCCAAACCCTTCCCTGCGATGCGGGGGAGGGTGGTTTGACTGAGTCCGCGAAGTCGAACCGGGTGGAGGCCTCGCCAATCCTTGCGTAAGGCCGCAGCCCTGTGGGGGCATCCCTGACCCTCGGTGGTTAGAAATCACCCCCCCGTTCCGGTTAGGAACCGCCTCGAATCAGCCGATGGATACAGCGGACGATGCAGAATCCGCTCCTTCCCGCCGACCTTGGCCGCTACCTGCTTCCCCGCCGCTTCGCGGTGCAGAAGCTGAAGCGCTGTCCCGTTTGCGGGACGGTAAACCCCAGGGCGAACGCGGAGTGCTTCCAATGCTCCTGGCGCGGCGAATTCGAGACGCATCCGCTTGCGGTTGAAGCCGGACTGTACGAGCTGCTCGACCGCTGCCCCGAGATCGCCGAGCTGCTGATGGAGCAGCCAAGGCCAATCGCGCGCATCCGAACGGCCTGCACCCGATTGGTCGCCCGCATCTTCCGGCGTCGAGTCGATTTCTGGATCTAGCGCCAAGTCCGCGGTGCATAACCGTGTGAAGAACCTCGGGACAGAGGGTGCGCAACTTTAGGTTCAAACCGAGGCATTCCGGCGATACACTTAGACGCCGGAGACCAGCCCTCAAAATGCCCAAGCCCGAAGAATTCGTCCCCCTGCATAGCATCGAAGCGGAGATGGGCGCCTTGGGCTCGGCCCTCCTAAGCGAACGGGCGGTCGAGCACGTGCTGGGCATGCTCGACGCCACCGACTTCTACCGCCCCGCCCATCAAGAGATCTACAAGGCGATTCGCCAGCTGGTCGAGAGCGCAAAGGCGGTCGATCTGCTAACCCTGAAGGAGGAGCTCACCGCCCGCGGCAAGCTCGCCGACGTCGGCGGCATGCCGTATCTCATGGAGATCGCCGAGTTCACGCCGAGCCCGGCCAACGCAACCCATTACGCCACCATCGTCCAAGACAAATCCACCCTGCGCCGGCTCGAGTCGGCAGGCCGCGACATCGTGGGCCTCGTGCAGAGGCCGGACGAGGATTCGGCGGAAGAAAAACTCGACCAAGCCGAGCAGATGGTGTTCGACGTCGGCCGCAACCGGCTCGGCAAAGACTTCGAGCACGTCAGCTCGCTCGCGAAAGAGTTCTTCGTCGATGTCGACCGCTTGATCGAAACCGGGCAGCCCGTTCTTGGCACCTCAACCGGCTTTCCCGACCTTGACGCGAAGCTCACCGGCCTGTATGGCGGCGACCTCATCGTAATCGCGGCAAGGCCCTCGATGGGCAAGACTTCCCTGGCCATCCAAATAGCGCTCAATCTCGGTCAAAGGGCAATCGGCAACGTCGCAGTTTTTTCGTTGGAGATGAGCTCCCTTCAGCTCGTACGCCGCATGGCGTCCACGCTCGCAGAAGTGAGTTCGGCCGCACTCAAGAAAGCCTCGTTGCCCCACGAGGATTACCATAAGCTCGCCGAGGCCTGCGAGACGCTTTACTCCGCATCCGTCTACATCGACGACTCGTCCGACCTCTCCGCCCTTGAAATGAGGGGCAAGTGTCGCAGGCTCAAGCAGGAGGGCGGACTCGCCCTGGTCGTGGTGGACTATCTCCAACTGATGAGGTCAAGCCGCCGCACCGAGAACCGGGTGCAGGAGATCGGGGAGATCGCTCGCTCGTTAAAGGCCCTCGCCAAAGAATTGGATGTTCCGGTTATCGCGCTCAGCCAGCTGAACCGTGCGGTGGAACTGCGCGAGAACAAGAGGCCCCAACTGAGCGACATCCGCGAATCGGGCTCGATCGAGGCAGAGGCCGACGTGGTGATGATGATCTTCCGCGAGCAGTACTACGCAGACCGAGAGAATCCGTCCGAGATCGATCACAACATCAGGCGCAACGACGAAACCGAGATCGCAATCGCTAAGCACCGAAACGGCGAAACCGGCGTCGTGCTTCTGGGTTTTCAGCCCGCCTTCACTCGCTTCACCAATCTCCACGAGGACGACAAACGCGCGTATTGGTCGAAGCAGAGGAGCGGCCTCAAGGGATCAGAGCTGCGGGGAGGCGGCGAGCGTTCGGCGGTCGCCGCGGTTGCCGCTCGGGAGCCTGCTTGACAATCCTGGTGGTGGGCTCGGGCGGGCGGGAACACGCCCTCGCTTGGAAGCTCGCGCAGGAAGCCGAAGTCATCGCCGCACCGGGCAACCCCGGAATCGCAGAGGTTGCCAGGTGTTTTCCGACCCCCGCGCTCGACATCTCCGCCCTGGTCGCCCTCGCGCGGGATCAGGCTGTCGATCTCGTCGTCGTTGGCCCAGAGGATCCTCTCATAGTCGGCCTCGCCGACGCCCTTCGCGAGGCGGGCATCGCCACCTTCGGACCAGGCCGCGAGGCAGCCCAGCTCGAAGGCTCGAAGGCCTTCTCAAAGCAGCTGATGAACGAGGCGGGAGTGCCGACCGCCGCCTTCGGCGTGTTCGACGACCCTCGCGCGGCGATGGCCTTCTGCCGGGCTAGAGATGAGGAAGGACTCTACGTCGTCGTGAAGGCGAGCGGCGCGGCTCTCGGCAAGGGCGTGACCGTTTGCGGGAGTCTCGCCGAGGCGCAAGCCGCTGTGCGGCGCGCGATGGTGGATCGCGAGTACGGCGAGGCGGGGGCAGTGGTCGTGGTCGAGGACCGGCTCGAAGGTAGGGAGTTGAGCCTGCTCACCCTTTGCTCCGATCAAGGCATTTTCAGCCTGCCCCTCGCACAAGACTACAAGCGGGCTTTCGATAATGACGAGGGACCCAACACGGGCGGAATGGGCGGCTATTCGCCGATCGCGTGGGCGCCCGTCGACCTGGTCCAACGAGCCGAGGCCCACGTCGTGCAGCCGATTCTTGACGCCCTGCGCCGCCGGGGCATCGCTTACCGAGGCGTGCTGTTTTCGGGCCTGATGGTCGATGGAGACGACGTTCATTGCCTGGAGTACAACGTTCGCTTCGGCGATCCAGAGACTCAAACCGTGATGGCCCGCCTAGGCTCGGGCCTTGCCGTCGTGCTCGGGGCGTGCGCGCGAGGTGAGGTGATCCCGCCTATCGAGGTGCTCGAGAACGCGGCGGTTTCGGTAGTCGTGGCCAGCGAGGGCTACCCAGGCTCGATTCGCAAGGGTCTGCCAGTCGAAATCGGCCTCGTGCCGCCCGAGGTTCGCGTCTTCCAGGCGGGAATAGCCGACGTTGACGGGCGTTTGGTCACGAACGGCGGGCGCGTCGCCACCGTCACCGCCACTGCCCCAACACTCGCCGCGGCCCGAGAGCTTGCCTACGCAGGTGCGAGCCAAGTCCGATTCGAGGGGGCTTGGTTCCGGACCGACATCGCCCAGTAGAATCGGGCAGTGGCACGAGTCCAAACCGAAGCATCGCTCGGCGCCGCGAAAATGCGCGCCGCCAGCCTGTCGGTCGGCTATAACGTCGTCTCGACGCTCGCCAAGTTGCTCGGCGCCGCCCTCACCAACTCGGTCAGCCTCCTAGGCGAGGCGGTGCACAGCGCCACCGACATCGTAGCCTCGCTCTTCGCCTTTTTTGCGGTGCGCGCAAGCTCAGCCCCCGCCGACGAGGAGCACCCGTACGGCCACGGCAAGATGGAGAGCCTGGCCGGCTTCGGCGAATCGGTGCTGCTGCTCGGCATCATGGTGTACATCGCCTCCGAGGCCACAAAGCGCCTAGTGGCAGGCGCGCACGTCGTGCGCAATCTGCATGAGGGGCTTTGGATCATCGGCATGACCTCAGCCGGCAGCATGCTTGTAGGGCGATTGGTGCTCGCGGCCGCCAAGCGAACCGGATCGCCCGCGCTCCGCTCCAACGGCCTCCACCTGACGGCCGACTTTGTGACGAGCGCTGGCGTCTTCGTTGCCCTCGCGCTCGCCCACTGGACCCCCTGGGCGGAGGCCGACGCGGTGATAGCGCTTGTCCTCTCCGGCTGGCTCGGCTTCAACGCGTTTCGGGTCATGGTCGATGCTTCCCGTCAATTGGTGGATCGACGGCTCGCCGACGAAGACGTCGCCCGCCTTAGAGCGATTTTGTCGGCCGAGAAGCGCATTCTCAGCTATCACCGGCTCCGCACCCGCCTTTCGGGCAGCATGCGGCACATCGACTTTCACATCGTGGTCCCGCGCCAGTGGTCCCTAGTTGAGGCGCACGGCGTGGCGGACGAACTCGAGAAGAGGATCGAGGCGGAGTTCGCCCCCGCCAAAGTGGTTGTGCACGTCGATCCGTACGATCCGAATCGCGCTGAGCGCCGGGCTCGCGAAAGCTGACAACCCTCTGGTCAAGCCACACGCGAGCCGAAGCTAAGAATGAGATGATAGGCACGATTATCTATCTGGTCGCCTGCTTCTTCGCGGCGGTGGTGCTCTCCACGATGCTCATCGTGTTTCGGCCCATGCGCTCGCGCGACGACTCGAAGCCCTGGAAGACTTTCATCTTCATGTACCTTTTATGCCTCGCCGCGCCCTATCTGTACTGCGAGGGCCTCACGCGCCTGTACGGCAAGCCGATGAAGGAGGCGATTGACCAAGCCTACGCCAGCGCACGGCTGGATGGGCCCCTGCGCTACTACCGGGTGATGTCCCTGAGCGGGGACACCGCCAAGGCGATAATGGTCGGCACCGACCACGCAACGTGGGGTGGCGAGGAAAGCCCGGTCATGAGGGTGACGCTCATGAGGACCGGCGAATCGGATTGGAAGGCGGAGGGCATCGAGGTGCTCACGTCGGGCCGGCTCAACCAGGATAAGTTCGTGTTTCCGCCCTACTGGTAGACGAGCCTAGCGTCCAAACGCGAAAGGACGCCGCGCAGGCTGCAATATAACCTGCGGCTTCACGCCCGCCACGAGGGAAACGGAATCCAGGTTCATTCCATTAGGAATCCTAATGACCCAGCTGTCGCCGTGAACATCGGCGCGACGTTTCCGGCCACCTACCACAAGCCAGACGCTCTTGGCGTTGAGCACTTCCCCGCTTAGCTGGTCGCCCTTTCGGCCGGTCCAAGCAAGAAACGGCCGCCCCGAATCTATCGCCCAGTGGAGGCCGACTTGGGCGTCGAGGTCGATCCCTTCGAGCGCCGCCTGCCCCGGCCCCGCCGCCATCTCCGCCACCTCCTTGCGCAGGGTCGCTTCCGAATATCGCTTTGCGAAGCCCTTGCCCAGATTGCGACCCCGCGAGCCGTGGCAGCGCTCGCAATGCTCGGCAAAGTAGGCGACCGGACCCACCGTAAGCGGTTTGGGCGTGACTGGCACCCTGTTCTGAGCCATCAGGGCAAGGCCAACGAGAGCTGCGTCCGTGGGCCTCACGATTTGCCCGCGCGGCTGATCCTGAAGATACGGCCCGGCAGGTCCTCGGCAAAGAATAGGGTTCCGTCGGGCGCTTGTGTCACGTCGGTCGGGCGGGCGAGCACCTTCTCGCCAGGCCCAAGCGTGCCGACGATCATTAGGGAACCGTACGGCTCCCCGCTCACCTGGTCGAAGAGGATGCGTTGAATGCGGTAACCGGCCTTGCGAGTACGGTTCCACGATCCGTGGAAGGCGACGAACGCGTCGCCCTTGTGATCTGAGGGCAGGGCATCGCCCGTGTAAAAGGTCCACCCGTCGGGCGCCCAGTGGGCTCCGGAGTTCCAGGCGGGCACGATCGTCTTGCTCGCCAGGTCTATGAGGTCGGGGCGATTCATGTACTCATAGCGGGGAACGTGCCCATTGGCGAAGTAGGGATGTCCATAGAAGCCATCCCGGACGTAGTGGTTGAACTTGTCGGGCGGGAACTCGTCGGTGATCGGTTGCAACCCTTGTCGGTCGCCAACCGGATTGCCGAACGAATCGCTGCCATGGTCCCAGCCCCAAATCTCGTGGGTTCCGGGCCGGAACCGCAGCTTTTCCGTGTTTCGAAGGCCGGTCGCGAAGGCCTCGCGGTCTTCGCCGTCGATCGAATACTTCCAAATGCGCTCTCGGTCCCCAGGATCCTCGGATACGTTGCCTCCGTCGCCAACCGTAACGTAGAACGCCCGGTCGTCGACGAGAATCCCGTGCCACCAGTGGCCGGTAGAGGGCAAGGAGCCGGGAGGCGTGACGTCCACAACTTCATCGGCAACGCCATCGCCGTCGGTGTCACGCGCTTTGCACACGTTGTTGTCGGTCGTGAACCACAACCAGCCGTTCTTCCAGCACATGCTCTGGGCGCCGTGGTGGCCCGTAACGAAGTCTCCGATCTGGGTGTACTGGCCGTTCTTGAGCCGAAAGGTCGAGATAATGCCCGAGAGCGGCCGGGCCACGTACAAGTCGCCATTCGAATTGAACTCGATGAAGCGAGCGTTGCCGATCGAGGCGACGAGGTCCACCCGGTATCCGGGCCGGACCCAGAAGGGCGGAACTCCCGGACCCAGCTCGCCGCTTGCCACGTTTTGCACCTCGCTAGCCGCGTGGATGCGCTCGTGGGCGATCCCGGGCTGCCGCACCTGGCCGGGCGCGCTCGGATGGCACGCGACCACGACCGCCAAGTAGGCCGCCGGAATCCATGGCAAGGCTCGCTTGAAGTCCATGTTGCCAAGTTTGACGCCTCGCGCGGCAAGCGAGGTTTCGGTAACCTTACGGCATGGCCCCCGCCGAGAAGCTGCGCGATAGCCTGTCCGCGCAGGTGACACTCCTTGCCGAGTTGGCGGCTCAGAGTATCGAACCGGAGCTCGAGCGCCAGGGCCTATCGTTCGGCATGTTCGAACTGCTGAGCGCGGTGCGTGCAGCGGGCAATGTGCCCCAAGCCGAAATAGCCCGCCGGCTCGGCATCCGCCCCCCAAGTCTAACCGAGGCAGTGCGCCACGCGGTTGAGGCCGGACTGATCGAACAGGTGGACGCCCCAAGAGACCTCCGTTCTAAGTATTTGCGGCTCACGCCCCGCGCAAACTCGCTGCTTAAGGACATCGTAGTCGCGATGAACGATGCGGACGCGAAAATGGTCGAAGGAATAGGAGCGACCGATCTGCGCCTCGCGGTCAGTGTTCTTCATGAAGCAAGCATGAATCTTGCGCGAGATTTAGGCGTCCAAACACAACGGGGAGGGCCGGAGGCAAACCGACGATGAAGTCGATCGAACGAATAGCCGAATCCGCGTACTCGCAGGCCCTGCGGTGCGTCGAGTATCGGCTCCCCAAAACCTACATTCTCCGTGCGCCCGCCTACCTGCTGGCGATGTCCCTTCGGTATGGGCTGATGGGCGCGGCCGCTTCGCGATTCCTCGAACAGTTCGCCGAAACCCCATCGGAGCGCCGGCGCATAGCCGATCTCGCTCACGGCTGGGCTGAAATGGTGGAAGAGCACGTTCGGCAAGTGACGCGCCACCGGCTTCCGTTCGCCGCCAACCCCTCGGTCGGAACCACGGTTGGCCTGCTTGCGGACCAGCCCGTCTCGGCTGCCCTCCGGCTCGGCCCTTCGTGCCCCGATCTGGACCGGCTATTGACCGTAAGTTCGGATGAATTTGCCCGGCTGTACCGCAAGCCCATCCTCGCGGGAGTGTCCCTCCTGCGCCGCTGGAAGACGACCCAAGAATTTCGGCGTCTCGCGCAAATGTCGATTCATTTCGCGATAAACTTCCACGAGCGGCGTCAGGCCGGGCTCGACGAGGTCCCCGAAATCGCGCTGATTGGCGAGTAAGAGTGCCGTTTCGGGCCTCGACCTCCGTCCCTAGTATAAACGCGGGGGAGTTGCATGATCCGGATCGTGGGGGTTCAAAGGAGCAGCGAGTTGGAGCAGGAGTTCGTCTTGCTTCAAAATCAGGGCTCGCTACGCATGAACCTGCGGGGACACCTGATTCTCAGCGACGACTCGCTTGAGCGCGACGACTACCATGTCCGCGCCCACCTGTTCCGCGACGACGTGATGATCCCGCCCGGCAACTACGTACTGCTCCACACCGGCAACGGCGAACCCAAGTGGATGCGCACCAAGGATTTGCAGCTGGTCTACTACGCCTACATGGGCAGGATCCGCCCCGTCTGGGAGCAGTGCACCGGGCCCTTCCATGTGCTCGGCCCCCAGCACACGTACTCCGAACGGCGCGAGACCCTTCTTCTCCGCTAGTCCTAGGATCTCTGGACTCGCAGGATCGCGGTTTCGACGGGGCCTCTTCGCGCGGGGAAGAACTGTAGCCGAAATAGGTCGCCATAAGCCTCGATCTCCAGCTCGTCCGGGAGCGTGCGACGACGCCAGATTTCCGTCGCCGCCGATTCGACAAGATACAGAGCGAGCACCTTCTCGTCCGTCGCCACATCGCGGGTCCTTAGTTCGGGCAGGCCCATTTTCACGAGACCTCTCGTGCAGGCTCGGCCGCCGGAAGGGCTTGGCGCCCAGATTGCCCGCACATGTTGCTCGGGCAGGACGTTGCCCACGCCAGCCTTGACCAAATCGCCGCGCAATTCGTCCAAGGTCATCAGTCGTTCCGCGGTGACGTCGAAGACGACCGAGCCCTGACCAATGGCGGCGACGGCTTCGGCGAGGAAGGGCAATAGGCGCAAGTGCCGCTCATCCGGCAGAGTCTGTTCGGAGGCGTATCGAATCTTGACGAGGCTCTTGGCGTGAGAAAGGCCTTCTAGAATTTCAGCCGTTGGCTCGACGTGAGCCTCGAACAGATCGGGCCGAAACACGTGCGGATTCTTGGCGCGCAGGACGAGGCCGAGGTGCAGCCGAACGTCGCTAAACAGCAACCCTTCCTCACGACCCGCGGGTGGTCGGCCAAGGGAGAGAGTGTCCTCCTTGATCACGCGATCGAATAGCGCGTCCTGCGTCGGCATGGAATCGCCCGGCAGATAGACCCAGTACTCGGTGATCGCCGGCTGCACCGTGGCGACTCGCTTCCGAAGCAGCAATACAGCGGAAAGCACACCGAGGGCAAGCAGCGCGATCACGATGGGCGCGAGCATCAGGGCCCCACGCCGCTCAGCCAGCGCCCGGCCAGCCGAAGCTCCTCATCGTCGAGCGAGGCGTAGCAAACCTCGCAAAGCCCTGCCTCGTTGACTTTGCCCGCCCGGCAAAGCAAGCACTGACGAATCCGGCGGGCTTTGAATACGGACCGCCTCGACCGAAGAGCGTGGATGAGCTCGTGTCGAGGAAGGCCCTCCGGATTGATCCGGTGCACGGTGGGGGATTGTACTAGACCAAGCTCGGCCCGTGGACATGGCCCGCCCCGAGAATCAGGCGCTGGGTATGGTGGAGTCAAGATGCCTTAGGGTTCTCATGGACATCAACGACATCCGAGGCACCAAATACGCGCGAACCGCCTTCTCCAAGCGCGGAATCGATATCAGCAACGCCGACGTGCGGGTCCAGCACGGCATCTGCTTCGTACGAGGCCTGCTCAAGCCAATGCCCAGGTGGAACATCAACAGCGTCAAGGCGGAATGCGAACACATCGCGTCCATCATCCGCCGTTCTGAGGTAGTCAAGGACGTGGTGCTCGAGTGCACGTACAAAGAGGATTACTTCAAGAAGTGAGCCCGAGCGCCCGGCCCGCCTCACCGACGAGGTAGAAGCTTCCCGTCACGATGACGCACCCAGTTGGTCCTGCGTCGCTTACTGCCGCCTTCAGGGCTTCGATCAGTCCCCGATGAGCGGTCGAGGTTATGCCCGCTGCGGTGGAGGCTTCCGCCACCTGGTGCGCGGCTAGCGACCGATGGAAGGCGATCGGCGCGGCATGGGCGGCTGCGGCAATGGGCGCGAGTTCGCGATAGAACGCCTCCGGGTCATGCCCTTGCACCATCCCGGTAAGCAGCACCACCCGCGACCCGCCCGGCAGCAGACCCGCAAGGGTGCCGCGCAGGGACCGCGCCGCGTCCGCGTTGTGGGCGCCGTCGAGGACGAACCGCACGCCCTCCACCTCGGTTTGTTGAACCCGGCCGGGGAGGGCCGCGCGCAGTGCGCCAGCTCTAAGGGCTCCTTCAGGCGCATTCGCGCCCGCTAAATCGAGCGCCGCCACTGCAAGCGCCATGTTGTGAACCTGCACCGTCCCCAGCATCGACGGGCGCAGGCCAGTGTACATCGACACCGGCGTCATGACGCTAAACAGGCCGCCCCCTTCGTCAGACACTTGGATTTCCCGTCCGTAGCGCCAGCAAGGCGCGCTCGCTTCCTCCGCCGCCGCCTCGATCACCTCGAGCGCGCGCCCGCCCATCTCCCCGACCGCGACCGGGCGGCCCTTCTTGATGATTCCCGCCTTCTCGGTGGCGATGCACTCCTCGGTGTCGCCGAGCACGCTCGTGTGATCCAGCCCGATGCTGACGATAACGCACGCCGCCGGCATGACCACGTTGGTGGCATCCAGCCGCCCGCCCAACCCCACCTCGAGCGCCACCCACTTGGCGTCCTTCTGCTTCCAGTAAAGGAACCCCATCAGGGTCTTCAACTCAAACTCGGTGACGCCGCCAAACGCGGTCTCGGAGAGCGATTCGCCGATGGGCCAAAGCTCGGTCGCAAGGGCCGCGAACTCGTCTTCCGAGACCATTTCCCGCCCGAACTGGATCCGCTCGCGGGGATCGAACACGAAGGGGCTAAAATACGCGCCGGTGGGCTTGCCCGCCTCGACCAGCATCGCTTGCACCATCGCGGTGACCGAGCCCTTGCCGTTCGTGCCCGCGACGTGGATGTACTTCGGGCGCCCATGGCCGGCCACGAAATCTTCGAGGCCCGCCCGTCGAACCAACTCCTGCATGCGGTCGAGCCCGAGCCGCCAACCCCTCGGCTCGAGGGATGCGATGCGTTCGAGCGCCTCGGAATAATCCACCTAGACCAGAGACGGGACCAGCCCCGACTCGGCCACACGCCGGACGACTTCGGCCAGGCGCTCTCCGTTCAGGTCGCCCAAGACGGTGAGAGACATGCGCAAATAGCCCTCGCCCTCGCTGCCATAGCCGGTGCCCGGGATCGCGAGCACGTGCGCGCGCCGCAGCAATTCCGCGCAGAACTCGGCGCTCGTCATGTCGGATCGCGGAATTCGCGCCCATACATAGAAGCTCGCCTTGGGCGCTTGGACCTTCCAGCCGATTGAGTTGAGGCCGTCGCAAAGCTGATCGCGACGGCGCGCGTAGGTGGCGAGCGCGCCGCAGTTGTCCACCTCGCGCAGCGCGTAGGCCCCCGCATCGGCGATGGCGGGAAACGCCTTGCTGTCGAGGTTCGATTTCAACCTGCCCAGGTTCTGAACCGCATCCGCGTTGCCGAGCGCGAATCCGATGCGCCAACCGGTCATGTTGAACGTCTTGCTGAGCGAATGGAACTCGACCGCGACGTCCTTCGCCCCCTCGATCTGTAGCGCGGTTGGGTTTCGAAAGCCGTCGAAGGCCACCGTCGCGTACGCCATATCGTTCACAAGCAAGATGTCGTGATCGCGGCAAAAGCGCACCGCGTCTTCGTAGAACGCGCGCGTCGCCACCGCGCCGGTCGGGTTGTGGGGGTAGCAGACGTAAAACAGCTTCGCCCGTCGGGCGATTTCGGTGGGGATCGCGCTCAGATCGGGCAGATAGCCGTTCGTCTCGCGCAGCGGCGTCTCGTAAATCTCCCCGCCCGCCATCAGGGCATTGACCCAGTAGACGGTGTAGCCCGGATTGGGCACGATCGCGACGTCGCCGGGGTCGATGTAGGTCCAAGCAAGATGGGCGAGTCCCTCCTTGCTCCCGATGAGCTGCACCATCTCGGTTTCGGGGTCGATCTCGACGCCGAACTCGCGCCGATACCACTCCGCTCCCGCCTGCAGGAAGGGCCGCCAGCCGTGCGGGCTCTCGTCGTAACGGTGGGTGGCGGGGTTTTGGGCGGCGCGCGCGAGCGCGTCGATGATCGGCTGGGGGGTGGGCAGGTCGGGATCGCCGATGCCGAGGTCGATCACGTCCGCCCCCGGGGCGATCGCTTCGGCCTTGATGCGCGCCATCTCCGCGAAGAGATACGGCGGGATCATGTCGAGCCGCCGGGAGCGCTTTGGCATGGCGGGGAGTCTACCAGGGCACCCACATGCCTCGGCCTACCCGCGCACCATGCCTCGGCCTACCCCTGGTGCCGAGGCTATCTCGCACCATGCCTCGGCCACACCTGAGTGCCGAGGCTATCTGGCCCGGGCTGACGCCCGTCACCATGGCTCGGCCACACCTGGGTGCCGAGGCTATGTAGCCCGACCTGGCGCCCGCCACCCCGCGTACAATGCGCACCGTGGCCAGATAC
>JACOSL010000057.1 GCA_016179045.1 Fimbriimonas ginsengisoli
GCCACGCGTTCGACCGTCAACCCGAGCACGGAAAGCCACGCCTGGACCCGGCAGGCCGCGATAAGCACGACCATCGCGGTCGCCATGTAGAACAGAGCCTCCGAATTAAGCAGAACGGCCACGATGCCGAGGAACAGGGCGGCGACGCCAAGCGCCGTGCCCGCCACGTTGCGCAAGGCTTGGTCGGGCCCGTAAAGCTGGACCTGCTTACCCTTTGTAGCCACAGCTTAGGCCACCGGAACTGGGGCCACGATGCCCTCGAGCACCCGCTCGATGACCTCGCCGGCGCCGCCTCCCCTCATGCGAAGCTCCGCGCGCGGGAGCACGCGATGGGCCAGAACGGGCACCGCGACCGCCTTCACATCGTCGGGCCTGACGAACTCGCTGCCGTGCATCGCCGCGTGCGCCTGCGCGGCCCGCAAGAGATAAAGCGATCCGCGAGGCGAGGCCCCAAGGTGAAGTTGGCTGCTTTCGCGCGTGCCTCGCACGACGTCGACGACGTAGTCGCGGACCGACTCGTGCACGAATACCTCGCGCACCGCCGCCTGCATTTTGAGCAGCTCCTTCATGCTGATGACCTCTCGCACCGAGTCGAGCGGCTGGTCCGCTTGCTGCGTTCGCAAGATCGTGCGCTCGCTGTCCCGCTCTGGATACCCAAGCGAAATCCGCATGAAGAATCGGTCGAGTTGAGCTTCAGGCAAGGGAAATGTGCCCGTCATCTCAATCGAGTTTTGGGTTGCGAGCACAAAGAAGGGGTTGGGCAACTCGCGCGAAATGCCGTCGGTCGTCACCTGTCGCTCTTCCATGGCCTCCAGCAGCGCGGACTGCGTCTTGGGGGTGGCCCGGTTGATTTCATCGACCAAGACTATGTTTCCGAAGACTGGCCCGGCCCGAAATTCGAATTGGGCGGTCTTCTGGTTGAAGATCGACGAACCTGTGATGTCGGACGGAAGAAGGTCGGGCGTGAATTGGATGCGTCGAAAATCGCCCCCAATCGAACGGGCCAACGCCTTAGCCAGGGTGGTCTTGCCGACGCCGGGGACGTCCTCGATCAGAAGGTGCCCATTGCAAAGGAGGGCGAGAACGGCGTCTGCCACGGTATCCGTCTTGCCCACGATGGCGCGCTCGACCTCGGCGATCATAAGTTGCGCCTTCGACGCAATTTCCGAAACTTTCAAGACCGATACCTCAGCAACGACGCTCAAACCCTTCACCTCTAGACGATGCGGGCCTCCCAAACTTGCCGGGAGGCCGGACCGATGTTGTCTACGACGCACAACTGGACGAGTGCGGCAATATGACGCTTTGCGGAGGCCAAATGGCACGTGACGCGGGTGCTAGACTCTGCGCGTGGAGCCTCGGAGCGTCGTCGCCGTCGACCTGGGAGGCACGAACGTGCGTGCGCGGGCTTACCTGGCGGGAGGCGAGCCGGCCGGGGCAAGAGTCGATCGGCCCTCGCACGCTCAATCCGGCCTAGAGGCAGTCCTAGAGGCTCTGGCAAGCGCGATCCAGTCGGCGACCGAGGTCGCGGAGGTTCCCCCCAGGGCGGTTGGACTCGCGGTGCCCGGGCACATCGACGATGCGGCAGGGCTCGTGCGCTGGGCGCCCAACTTTGGCGAGACGGTCGACGGGGTGTTTCGCTATTGGGAGGACGTTCCACTCAAGCGCGCCCTCGAGGAGCGTTGTGGACTGCCTGTCCGCATGGACAACGACGCGAACCTGGCCGCTCTTGGCGAGTATCTCTATGGCGGCGGCAAGGGCCACGCTCGATGTCTGGTCATGTTCACCATCGGCACCGGGATCGGGGGCGGCGTCATCCTCGGGCCCGGCGCGACCACCGGCCGGTCGGGTGGGCCGCTCATGCTGGTCGGCGGCAACAAGGGTGGCGCCGAGCTCGGCCACCTGATGGTGATGCAGGGCGGCCTCGACTGCAACTCAGGCGAGTATGGATCCCTGGAGGCCTACTGCCAAAAGGACGCCATCGTGCGGCGAGCGGTGCATCGCCTTCGGCGCGGCAGAAAATCACTCTTGCGGGAGCTTGCGGGCGGGGATTGGGCGCGCGTGACCCCCGCGATGATCAGCCAGGCTGCGGAGCAGGGCGACGAGTTGGCCCTCGAAGTGTGGGCGGAGATCGGCACGGCCCTTGGCGCCGGCATCGGCAGCGCGATCAACGTGTTCGCGCCCGACATCGTGGCGATCGGCGGCCAGATCGCAAAGGCATGGGAGTTCATTCTGGGCCCCGCCAGACGCGCTGCCCGAGACTGTGCGATTCCCACTCTGTTCCGCGATTGCAACATCCTCCAGGCTGAACTCCTTGACGACGCGGGGATGTTGGGCGCTTCCGCGCTCGCCCACGGCGAACTGGATGGAGCTTGATGCGCAAACAGGAACCCGAAGATCGTCCGATCCGACTCAAGCGAAAGGAGATCACGCTGCCGGATGGGCGGAAGCTGTACGTCTACGAGGAATCGGACGACGACCCGACCGACAAGCCCACCCCCGACACCAATGACAAGAGAGAACCGTCGAATGGATAAGATGCGACGGTTCATCGAACTATCCATTGGGGTTCTCCTGCTCGCGGGCTGCGCCGGCATGAAGGAGTCGCAGTGGAAGCCCTACGTCGGCGACAGCCAGACCAAGGTGTATTACAAGAACGTGCCCGACCTGCGCGACAAGATTCCCAAGGCGCGGCGCGTGGAGTTTGGCAGCACGGCGGATGCTGAGGCGGACGGCTACCATTCGGTCCAAGAAGGAGCCTCTGAAACCCCCGAGCCGTAGGGCCGACAATAGCCTGGTAAGCTCAAGATTGCTGGAGACGAGCTAGCCGCATGACCGAAGTGATCATGCCCAAGATGGGCGACGCCATGGAGGAGGGGGTCCTTCTCGAATGGCTCAAAAAGGAAGGCGATTCCGTCAAGTCGGGCGAGGTGCTGGGCACGATCCAGACCGACAAAGCCACCCTCGAGCTTGAGGCGCCCGGCACGGGCACGTTGGCCGGCGTTCTCGTCCAGCCCGGCGCCACCGTCCCCGTCGGCAAGCCCATGGCGGCTTTGCTTAAGTCGGGCGAGAGCCTGCCCGCGGGTTGGGGCTCGGGCGAGCGCGTGGCGGAGCCGGTGGCGGTCGGAGTGGCCGCGCCTGCATCTTCTGCCCCGACGCAAGCGGCTGCCGTCATGCATCCGCCGGTCGATCTAGGCCGTATTAAGGCTTCCCCGCTAGCCCGCAAGGTCGCGGAGCAGCTTGGCGTCAGCCTAACCGGCCTCACCGGCACCGGGCCTGGAGGGCGGATCGTCGAGAAGGACGTGCAAGCCGCCGCGAGCGGCGCGCCGCCTGCTAGACCTCAGCCCGCCGCTCCGATCCTGGTCGGAACGGGTGACCGTAAGGTGAGCCTGACCCGCCTGCGCGCGATCACCGCCCAGCGAACGCTTCAAGCCAAGCAGCAGGCACCCCACTATTACGTCACCGTTGAGGCCGATGTCGAGAAGCTTCTCGGCCTCAAAGAGATGTTCGAGGAAGAGGAGAGCGGCAAGGTCTCGATCAACGACTTCGTGGTCAAGGCGTGCGCGCTGGCGTTGATCGACCTGCCCGAGGTGAACGCCACGTTCTCGGGCGATTCGGTGACCGAGTTCGGCGCGGTTCATATCGGCATCGCGGCGGCGGTCGACGAAGGGCTGACCGTGCCCGTCTTGCGCAACGCGGGCTCCATGACCCTCCGCCAGATCGCCGAGCACACGCGTGATCTCGTCAAGCGGGCGCGCGAGAACAAGCTGAGCCTGGACGAACTCACCGGCAGCACGTTCTCGATCTCCAACATGGGCATGCTCGAGGTCGACAACTTCATCGCGATCATCAACCAGCCGAACGCGGCGATCCTCGCCGTGAGCAGCGTGCGCAAGAAGGTGGTGCCCACCGATGAGGACGAACTCGAGATCAGGCGGCGGATGAACCTCACCTGCTCGTTCGATCACCGGGTGGTGGACGGCGCGCGGGGGGCGGTGTTTCTCAACAAGGTGCGCGAGTATCTGGAAAATCCGACTCGGCTACTGGCGTAATGACTCTCGGGCTCTAACCGCGCCGCCCAGGCCGTATAGCCGTGCGACGAGCCGATCACGATCAAGCTTGCTGAATGCCGGTTGAGTCGCGCTTTCGCAAATCTGGTCGACGAATGCTTTCAGGCGGAGCTCATCCCAACCCTGGGCGTCTTCTGGCAAGGAATCGACGATCCGTCGTGTCTCGTCCATCAATCTTGCGTCCACCATATGGGAACGCGCAAGGGTAGGAGTACTCCAGGGCGACATCCCGAGCTGCTCGCGAAACACCCTTGCAACGTGGTCTCGGTAAGGTTTTTTCGCCACAACGTGATTCTACCTAGGCGACGTTTTCACCCCTCGGCACATCTCGTCGGGTGCCGAGGGTCTATCTTTTTCTGATGCCTCGGCCTGCCCTGGCGACGAGGCATTTGAAAATCACAGCCTGCCGTTTCACACTTATCCGCCGTCGATTGGAGGCCAGTGAAGGGCTGGTCGCTCAGGCATTCTTAAACACCGGTTGAACTGTGTTTATGAAATCCTTGACGTTTGCGGCGGTTGCCGTCGGGTGATTTGCAAGCCAGGCGGCAACCGCGACTGCTGTCGCTTCAATTGCCAGGAGATTGCGTTGATGGGCTTCCGTCATATGCGTTGGTTCGACGAAAGTGGGGAGAGCGAATTGTGTGTTCATGTGTGTCCTCAGTAACTAAGGCGTAGCACCCTAATTTGGTCATAGAATACCCTGCAAAACATGCAGGTGGTCTGCCAGCATTTTCAGCGCTAGGCTCGCGTGGGAGCCGAGAGTCTATCCCTGCCGTCGTACAACCCGACACGTCTCCCGCTACGTCCGAATCACCGACCAGAGCGTGCGGATTTTCTGCTTCCAGTCGGTGACCCCACTCGCGGGCACGAGCTCGTCCTCGAACGAATCGAGCGCGTAGCGAGCGAGACCCACCGCGGTGGCGAAGCTGTAGCCGCCATGCGCCTTGCCGTCCACGTCCGGCTCGCCCACGCGCACTCGCATATTCTTGAGCACGTCGCCAAACAGGTCGGCGCTGCCGGAAAGGCGGCTACCGCCGCCGGTGAGCACGATTCCACCCGGAAGCATGCCGTTCAGCCCGCTGCGCTCGATCTGCTGCCACACCATCTTCGCGATCTCGCGCATCCGGCTTTCGATGATCTCGCATAGCACGCGGCGCTGGAGGGGGCGAGCCTCGGCCTGGCCAAGCTGGGTGACGGTGACCGATTCCTTCTCGCCCACCAGCCGCGCCAACGCGCATCCCGCTTCGGTCTTGAGGCGCTCGGCCTCGTCCGGGCTCGTCTTGAGCAGCTTGCTCAGGTCGGAGGTCACCAACTGGCCGCCGATCGGCAAAGAGGCGCTAAACGCGATCGAGCCGCCCGAGAACACGGCCACATCGGTCGTCCCCCCGCCCACGTCGGCGACGACGACGCCTAAATCGAGCTCTTCCGCGGTCAGCACGCCCAAACCCGAGGCCAACGGCTGCAACACCATCTGCTCGACCTGGCGACCGGCCATGGAAACCGCCTTCTCGACGTTTTGCAGGTGGGTCGTCTGCCCGGTGACGAGATATGTCACGACCTCCAAACGCCCGCCGCTCATGCCGATCGGGCGCTGGATGCCCCGCTGGCCGTCGATGCGGAATTCGCGCGGGATCGCCTCGATCTGCTCGCGATCGGGCGGAAGCACCACTTGGCGGCTGTGGTTGATCACCTGCAGCACGTCCTCGCGGGTGATGGTGCGCGAGCGCGGATAGATCGGCACGAAGCCCTGGGCGTTCACGCCTTCGAGGTGGGACCCGGCGATTCCGACGACGAGGGAGCCGATATCCTCACCCAGCTGCTGCTCGGCCCGCTGGATTGCGACCGTGATGGCGGCGCTCGTTTCGTCGAGGTCCGCGACGACGCCCCGGCGCACGCCTTTGCACTCAGCGGTTGCCGCCGCGCGAATGTCGAGCGCCCCACTCTTGCCATAGCAAGCGGCCAGACACGCGATCTTGGTCGAGCCCAAGTCGAGGACGGTGGCAAGCTCGCTGCTCATGTATTCGTCTCCGGCACCATCGCGGCTTGCTGCTGGGCAAGCCGTTGGAGCCGCTGGCGCTCACGCGCGTCCTGCCATTTTGTCAGAAGAAAGCGCCGAATGAGGCTTAGGTTCGTAAAGATTCGCGCGCCAAGTACGAGAGCCACGGCCAAATACAGCGGAATGTAGATTTTGTCGCCGAGCCAGGCGATCCCGCCCGCGATCAGACAGTTCGAGATAAAGCCGGTCACGAACACGTCGATGTGGAACTTGCCCTCGAGGCCGCCGCGGATGCCCCCGCACACCGTGTCGAGCCCGGCCAGGCAGGCCACCGCCATGTACTGGCCCCACACTCCCGGCAGCGGTCCGGCCACGAAGATCAACGCGAGCGCGATCCCGATGAACAGGCCGATGAGGGGCAGCAGGAAGATCACTTCTTATCCTTCGGCACCGTCGCGAACCTTCGAGTCGTGGGCCCCGCATAGGCGGGCAGGTGGAGCCGCTTCGCCCTCTCGGTCCTCACCATGGCGGGATCGGTGCCTCTGATTTCTGAGAGCACGCTCAGTGGCATGTTCATCGCTCCGAGTAGCGTGTCGGTGTCGCCAATCGCCCGAATCACCACCGGCGAGGCGATCGGCACGCCGTCCACGTGGATCACGGGGCCGACGCAGCGAATGGAGCTCGTGCTCGCTACCCGGTGATTGTTCACGGAAATCGCGTCCGCCCCCGACGCCCAAATTTCATTCACGACTCGCAGCACGTCGATGTCGTGGATGATCACGTCGATTCCAAGCGCAGGAGGCCGATTGCTGTCTTGCAAGGTGATCACCACGCCCGGGCCATCGGCTTCTGTCAGACCGGCGAACGCCTTGACGTCCTGCAGGCTTTCGTTAAGCACTTTGGCGGTGCCGGTTTGGCTCGCGAGAGCGTTCTCCAGCTTGGTCTTGTCGCTGCGAAGCTTGTTAACCTCGACTTGGAGCTTGGCGAACCGAGCTTCGAACTCGGCAGGTGCGGCGAGCACCCGCTCTTGCTGATCCCCGGCGAGGTATGGCGTGCGCGTTTCCCGGTTCTTGCCCGTAACCCAGGCAAGCGACATCATGAAGCCCAGCACCAGGCACATCGCGGTGACGGGAACCACCCACGAGTTATGCGAGATTCGGGTTGCGAACACGTTCATTGCTTGCCGCCGGGCGTTGCCAGCTTGACCACTGGCCGACTGGGCGCGGTGAGATTTAACTCTTTGATCTCCTTTGGCAAGCTCGGGTTCTCTTTGAGAAGGGTCTCCAGACGCGCCAACTTCTCTTCCAGGCCCTGGGGGGGGCCAAAAATCACGCGCCCCGACTCACTGATATTTAAGCACAACCCGCCTCGCGACGTGTACTCGATGACGTTGCGATCTCCGGCCAAAGCGCGGGGAATTCGGCTGGCGAGCTCCACCATCGGCGCGACCGGCCAGCGCGAGGCGATGCTCAGGTTGGGTTCCAGGTCCTCTTTCGGGACGCGGACGAGGGGCAGCGGCCCGACGGTCTGCCGACTCGGATACAGCGATCCGTCGGCGGCGAGGAGCACGTTCCAGGTGCCTTCCAGGCGAGCTACAGGGCGTCGGTAGGCGACCCGGAGCGACGCGGACCCAAATAGGTTGCGCCGAAAATCCGCGCTATCCACCTCCGGCGCGGCCATCACGCCCGTCTCCACTTCGCGCGGATCGATTTGCAGGCAGGACCTGCCTTCGAGCGCGCCCAGGAGTTGGGCGATCCGCGGCCTGTCGAACGGTTCGACCCCCATCGCCCGAACCCGCACCGGCGCGGTAAGCGGGCTCCAGCGAAGCCCGGCGGCGACATTCGCCACTAGAAGCAGGGCGAGAACCGGCGCCAGGTTCACCCGCCTGCGCTTACGTCTTCTGGGCATACCTGCCGAGCGCATCGCGCACCATCCAGTCGACCAGGTCTTCGAACGAAATGCCCGCCGCCCGAGCGCTGCTGGGCAAGAGCGAGGTGCCGGTCATGCCAGGCAGGGTGTTCAGTTCCAAAATGAAGGCTTCATCCACCCTCACCATAAAGTCGGTGCGGGTGGCCCCGTCGCACTCCAACGCTCGGTGGGCGCGAAGCGCGTAATCCTGCACCTTGGCCGTCATCGCCGGCTCGAGACGAGCGGGGATGATCTCCTCGGTCGCTCCTGGCGTGTACTTTGCCGCGAAGTCGTAGCAGCCGCTGGCGGGCGCGATCTCGACGACCGGCAAGGCGCGATCTCCGAGGACGGGGACCGACACCTCCATCCCCTCGATCCAATCTTCGACCACGACCTCATCGTCATAACGGAAAGCCCTGGCCACTGCTCCGGCAAGCTCGGAAGCCTCCCGCACGAAGCTCAGGCCGACCGTTGATCCTTGGGCGTTCGGCTTGACAATGCAGGGCGGCGTGATCGCAATCTCCTCGTCTGGGCTTCGAATGAGGACGCCAAGGGGGACGGGCAGCCCCGCCGCGGCGAGTATCTGCTTGGTGAGGTGCTTATCCATCGCGACGGCGCTCTCGCGCACTCCTGAGCCGGTATACGGCAGGTGTAAGAGTTCGAGCAGGCCCTGGATCGCCCCGTCTTCGGCATTGGGCCCGTGCACTGCGAGAAAGGCAACGTCCGGCCTGTCCTCGCCCACCAGCGAGGTGAGGTCGCCCGATGACAGAAGCATCTCGCTGATGTCGACGAGGCGGCTTTCGTAGCCCTTGAGCAGCAGCGCCCGGTGGATAGCCCGTCCGGATAGGATTGACACCTCGCGTTCGGCGTTGTCGCCTCCGAAGACCACCGCGACCCGAACGCGCCTGCTTGGGTCGTTCCGCCGACTCCACAGCTTGATGAAGGCGGGAGCAAACTCTGCAATGGTGCCCGCGCCCATCCCCACGACGATGTCGCCGAGTTGTGCGCGTTGGGCGGCCCCTTTCGGCAGCAAATGGCGGCTGGAGATGTAGCGCACGTCCGTGTGGCACAGCTCGGCTATGCGAGCCGAACTGATGCCCGGGATCGGCTCTTCGCGTGCCGGATAGATGTCGGTGAGCAGAAGCAGGTCGGCGCCGTCGAGAGCCCCTGCGAACTCAGGAATCAGGGCGGCGGTGCGCGAGTAGAGGTGGGGCTGGTAGGCGACCACGATGCGTCGACCGGGGTAACGCTCGCGGAGGGCCTTCAGGCTCGCCTCGATCTCGGTGGGGTGGTGGGCGTAGTCGTCGACGACGGTGACGCCCGCCAGGTCCTCGGCAAGCACCTGCAGACGGCGCTCTGCCCCTTTGAAGGCGGCGATTCCTTCCAGCGCGCGCCCCGCGTCGGCCCCGGCGAGCTTAGCCGTGGCCAGGGCCCCCGCCGCGTTCAGCCGATTGTGCTCGCCTGGCAAAACAAGCTTCAGCGCCGAAGGCAAGTCCGACCCGCAATAACCAACCGCCCGCACGCCTGCGGCGACGCCGGCATCACGAGCACCGCCATCGGACATCGAGAACACGAGAGCGCCCTCGGCGGGAACGCTTCGCGCAAAGCGCAAGACGCTCTCCCGCAAGTTCTCGTAAGTCTTGTGATAGTCCAGATGGTCGGCCTCGAGGCTCGTGAGCACCACCAGCATCGGGTCGAGGTCGTGGAAGCTGTCATACGCCTCGCAGGCTTCCACCACCGCCCACTCGCCTTTGCCTTCCACGACCGGCCCGCCCCACTCGGGCACGTTGGCGCCGACCACCACGAGTGGATCGAGGCCGGCCGCGATCAGGGCGGCCCCGATCATGCCCGTCGTGGTCGTCTTCCCGTGCGTTCCCGTCACCGCGATCGTCTTCCGGCCCAGCAGGAGCCATCCGAGAACCTGGCTACGACGGAACAACGGTTGGCCGAGCTGCCGGGTCCGGGCCACCTCGGGTGAGCCCTCGAGCGCGATCGCGTCGCTGAGCACCACCGCATCGCCGTCGCGTAGGTCCTTGCCGGAGTGGCCAATCCGAACCTCGATTCCTTCTCTCAAGAGCGCATCCGTGGCCTCGGATTGCGACGAGTCGGTTCCACGCACCGCGAAGCCCCTGCGCCTCAGCATTAGCGCAAGGGCGCTCATCCCCGCGCCACCTATGCCGACGAGAAAGAACGCACGCGCGCCTTTCAGCGCCTCGCGCGGCGCGAAGGCCTCGCCGATCTCCTGCTTGGTTCTCACCGGGCAGCCTCCTCGAGAAGGGCGAGGATTCGATCGGTGGCATCGGGCACGTCGAACGAAGCGAGCGCCTGGCCGGCAGCGGCCCGCGTGGCTGCATCGTCGAGCCAGCCTGCGATATCCGAGGCGAGACGCTCGGGAGTGGATGTGGCCTGGAGATGAAGGATGGCTGCGCCCATCGCTACGAATTCTTGCGCATTCTCGGTCTGGTGATCGCCCGCCGCCGTGGGCAAAGGCACGAGCACGGACGGGATTCCAAAGAGGGCGACTTCGGCAAGGATGCTCCCACTCCTTCCAACGAGCACGGTGGCACTTCGATAGGCATTCGCCATCGCATCGCCATCCAGGTAGGGCTCAACCTGGTAATTGGCGATGCCTTCCGCGCGTTCCGAAACCTCGTGGAAGTGCGCCCGGCCCGCGACATGCAGCCACCGGAGACCCGGTCGTGCCAGGGCACGGGCGGCGGCGGGAACGGCTTCGTTGAGAAATCGCGAGCCCTGCGAACCGCCCACCACGAACACGGTGGGCGTCCCTTCAGTTCGGTTTTGGGCGGCAAGCCGAACCTCGCGCCTGATCGGAAGCCCCGTACGGACCACCCGGGAGCCGGGAAACCTTGCCTCGGTCCCCCGAAAGACGGTGGCCACCGCCCGCGCCTGGCGTGCATAAAGGGAATTGGATCGGCCCGGCACCGAATTCGCCTCGAACAAGCCGTACGGGATGCTGAGTGCCCGCGCCGCCGAGACCACCGGCGCCGCCGAGTAGCCGCCGGTGGAAAACAGCACGGAGGGGCGGTCGACGCGCAACGCCGTCTTCGCCATCGCCCGAGCCCGGAGCAACGCCGTGAGCGAACGCCATCCATCCAGCGTGCGAAGGCTTGCAAGGGGCGCAGATGGAAAGCCGACGAACGAGATCCCCTCGTGCTCGCAAGCCGGGCCCTCTTGGCCCCGGAGCGAACCCAGGTAGAGCAATTCGTGGCCGCGCTCGCGCGCCAACCGGGCTACTTCAAGCGCTGGATAGACGTGCCCGCCGGTGCCTCCACCGGTCACGGCCAGGAACACGCGCCTCCTCCTTGCGGGGACTGGGCGCCACGCACGCCTGGCAAAGGCCGAGCGCGGCCCAAAGGGCGATCAGGCTCGAACCGCCAGAACTGACGAACGGATACGGGATCCCGACCGAGGGCAAAGTGCCGTTCGCCATCATCACGTTCATGCAGGTTTGCACGCCGATCCATGAGCCGACCCCGATCAAGATGAGCCTCGCGAACGGCTGCTGGGCAGCGCGCGCAAAGCGAAGCAGACGGAACGTGATCGCCGCGAGCAGGCCGAGCAGAATCAGCTCACCCACGAGGCCGAACTCCTCGGCAGGCGTCACATTGGCAAAGTCGCTCGTGATGGCGGGCATGATCTGCTTTGCGCGGCCCGCACCGATGCCGACGCCCGTGAGGCCGCCGCTCGCCATCGCCAATTCGGATTGAACGGACTGGAAACCCACGTCGTCCATGTTCTCATCGTTCCAGCGCTGCGCGTGGTGCACGATTCGATCCATCCGGTAGGGCTGCTGCTTGATAAGGCCGGCCACGCCGATCACGCCGATCAAGAAGAGGGCGACCAGCGATTTCCAAGTCACTCGTCCGGCGATCATGATCGCAATTCCGGCGACGAGGATGATGAACGCGGTGCCGAGGTCGGGCTCGAGGGCGATGAGGGCGGCCCCGAGCAAAATCCACACTGCGGGCAGGCCACGGAGAAGCTTTGGCATGGCGACCCGGTCCAGCCAATCGGCAAGACCTCGCGCCGGCCGGATCCGGCTGGGCCACGTCTTGCGCCCGGCGAGCGCGCCCGCTAGATAAAGCAGGGCGGTTACCTTCGCGAATTCGGCAGGTTGAAACAGAAGCGGACCGAGCTTGATCCACCGGTGCGCGCCGTTCATCTGGAAGCCGATCCCTGGTACCATCACCAGCCCGAGCAAAAGCAGGGTGGCCAGCCACAGCAGAATCGACCAGCGCCTCCAGCCCTCCCACGACGCGCCCGCGACCGCCATCGAGATGGCCAAGGCGACGGGCAGAAGCCCTAGCTGAATCAGGAACTCGCGGGGAATCGTGCCATGCCCGCTTGAGAGGGATCGGGCAAAGCCCGCGTCGAAGATAACGAGCAGCCCGACTGCGCTGGCGGCAAGCCCAAGCCAGAACAGCGTCGGGTCGAAGACTTTGAGTCGAACCTTCATCGGCTGAGCCACTCTTGAGCGATCTGCTTAAAGACGTTGCCGCGTTCCACAAAGTCCTCGAATTGATCCATGCTCGCGCAGCCGGGCGCGAGCATGATCGTCTCACCGGGCTTGGCGCTCCGGCAAGCAGCCTCGAACGACTCGGCCATCGACGCATACACGGGCCAGCGTCGCCCCAGCATTTCGTTGAGGCTGCTGGCATCACGCCCGAACAGATACGCCGCATCGCCCGTCGAGGCGAGGTGGGCACGAAGGGGAATGAAGTCGAGCTCCTTGTTCGTGCCGCCAAGCAGGAGGTGTCGCCTACCGCTGAGCGCCCGGGCCGAGGCGACAACCGCCGCCGGGTTGGTGCACATCGAGTTGTTGATGATGGCAACCCCATCGCGCTCGCCTAGCCTTTCCATGCGGTGCTGAAGGGGGCGAAACTTCTTCAGGCCCTCCAGAACCGAGCGCGGCGCGGCCAGCTTCGGTTCGGAAGCGCCTTCCCTCGCGGGCAGACGCTCGCTCAGCGCCTGGTCGAGGAGGCTCGCTGCCCTGCCGCCTGGGTCGTCGAGCGCGCGTCGGCGAAGTAGCCCAACCGCAAGCAGCGTCGCCATAGCGGCGTTCAGCCGATTGTGCGGCTCTTGAAACGGGACGTCCTTCCAAGCGATCTCCTGGCCCAACACTGCAAGCCGTTCAGCGCCGAGGTTCGCATCGCCACTACCGGGGCCGAAGGTTAGAGCAAGAGGCGAACCGACGCCGCTAGGCGCGCGCACGAGGGGATCGCCCATCCGCACCGCCACCGTATCGCTGCGGCCCTGCTGGGCGAACAGGCGGTGCTTGGTGGCGGCGTAAGCCTCGAAGGAGCCGCCATAGCGATTCAGATGGTCGGGCGCGACATTGGTGATGCCCGCCGACGCCGGGCGAAATTGCTTCACCCACTCAAGCTGAAACGAGCTGATCTCGGCGACGAGCGTCTGTTCCGGCGTCGCCGAGGCGGCTGCCTCGCTCAAAGGTGTCTCCTCGTAGCCGGACCCGTAGATGTTGCCGCACAGCAGGGCATCCTCGCCCGCCTCGCGAAGGCACAGCCAGGTCATCACCGTCGTGGTGCTCTTGCCGTTGGTGCCCGTAATTGCGACGATCGGCGCCCGGGTGATCCGGTAGGCGAGTTCAGGCTCCGATATCACCTCCAGGCCCTCGCCAATCGCCTCCAACAATCGCGGGTGGTCGCGCGGGAGCGACGGCGAGGTCACCACGAGGTCGATGCTGTCCGAATCCCACGGCGAAGCCCATCCCAACACCACCGGCACGCCCAGGTCCTCGAGCTCTTCCCCATGTTTGGCTGTCTTTGGTGTGGTCTCACTCGCCTCGTCGAGCACAACGGGCCGCGCCCCGACCAAAAGAAGGGCTTTGGCGGCTGACACTCCCGAGCGGCCAAGACCCAGCACGGCCACCCTCAGACCCTTCACGTCCCGCTCCCCGGCTGCCCGAGAGCCATGCTCAGGGCGAGCGCCGTGAGCATGAGCTGCACAAGCAGGAAGAGCCACACAACGCGCGATTCGGGCCAGCCCGCTTTCTGGAACGCATGGTGAATCGGCGTCATCGGAAAAACGCGCTTGCCGGTCAGCTTCACCGAAGCAATCTGAATCGGCACCGGCACCAGCTCGAAGATCATCAGCACGCTCAGAAGAAGGATCGGCAGGCCGGTTTGAAGCAGCCCCGCCACCGGCTGCGGGGTCTGCAAGCCAAACAAGATCGGGCCCGGCGCCGCCGCTGCCCGGATGCCCGGCCTCAAGAATTCCGCCACAACGAGGCCGAGCACCGCCCCCACCGGCAGCGAGCCCACATCGCCCATGAACACGCGCGCAGGCGGCGCGTTGAGAAACAGGAAGGGCAAGGAGGCGCCCGCCAGCCCCGCGCACAGAGCCCCGGCGAGCACATGCCGCCCCTCGATCAGGCCGAGCCCGGCAAGGCCGGCCGCGAGCAGCAGCAGCAGGCCTCCGGCGAGCCCGTCCATGCCGTCGCTGAAGTTGAATGCGTTTGAATAGAAGAGGATGACGATCGCGGCAAACACGGCTCCGACGGTCAGAGCGCCGTGCCGCATCGCCATGGCGGCGCCCAAAGAAACAGCGATCTGAAGCACGAATTTCTGCTTCCAGCCCAGCCCGCGCTTGCCGCGAAGCAACCTGGGAACCATGAAGTCGTCGAGAAAACCAATGAGGGCAAAGCCACCGAAAAGGACGAGCGCGACCCCGAGCAGAGGGCCGGCGAAGAGGCGAGCGGCGACAGCATAGGCGCCCGCCGCCAAGAATCCGACAAGGAGGATCATCCCCCCCATCGTGGGCGTGCCTTGTTTGGCCTGATGCTCGGGCACGTAATCGCTTATGATTTGGCGCGAGCCGATCCTCAGCAGCCACCGATAGATTGGCCAGGCAGCGAGGCCGGCGGCGACAAACGCGACCCAGAACAGTTGGGCCATCACGGTCAGGTCGTAGACCGGCGCGGTCACGAGGTGCTCCGCAACAGCGGCTCGAGCGCCCGCTCGAGTTCGAGCACTCGGCTTCCCTTGACGAGCACAGCGTCGCCGGGCCCCGCCTCGGCTACAAAGGCAGTCACATCGCGGTGGTCGCTCGCCGAGGGCAATCGGACAGCCTCTATGCCGGCGGCGAGGCACTCCTCACGTGCCCAGTCTGCTCCTGGACCGACAAAGAGCACTCGGTCAAGCCGATGGAGCGCGAGAGCCCGGCCAACCTCGCGGTGGGCCGCTTCGGAGTGGTCGCCAAGCTCCATCATCTCGCCGAGGACGGCAAGGCGGCGACCCGAGCAAGGGAGTTCGGCAAGCGTTTCGATGGCGGCTATCACGCTGGGCGGACTCGCGTTGTAGGCATCCAGGAGTATGGTGGCTTCGTTGAGGGGAACGATCTGCATCCGCATCGGTGGCAAGTCAGCTCCGGCAAGCGCGCCCGCCGCAGCCATAGCATCTACGCCCAGTCGAGCCGCGGCCAGGATCGCCGCCGCCGCATCGCGCGCGATATGGCGACCTACCGCGCGAAGTTCCGTCTGCCACTTTTGGCCGTCGACGACCCCGCCGATGGCGCAGCGGTCCCACCCTAGCGGACGGTACGACTCTATGCGGCAATCGGCTTCGGACGACTCGCCAAAGGTTGCCACCCGCGCCTTGGTGCGCTCGCGGAGGACGCCGAGGAACTCGTCCTCTTGCCAGAGCACGGCAAGACCGTCCCCAGGCAGCGCCCGCAGCAGTTCGGCCTTTGCCCGGGCGATGCCCTCGCGGGAGCCGACCAGATCGATGTGCGCGTAGCCGATATTGGTCACGAGGCCGACGGTCGGTCGCGAAAGGGTGGCCAGATGCGCGATCTGCCCCTCGCCTCGCATCGCCATTTCGACGACGACGGACCGGTACGTCTCATCCAGCTCCGCCCATAGCAGCGGCACCGTGTATTCCGTGTTGCGGTTGCCCTCCGTCTTGAGCACCGGGCCAAGTTGGGAGAGCGCAGCGGCCACGAACTCCTTGGTGATGGTCTTGCCCGCGCTGCCGGTCACCCCAACGACAGGGCCAAGAAACCGGCCGCGAAGCGTCCAAGCCATGTGGGCCAGCGCCGAGACCAGGTTGGGCACCCTGATATGGGGGCCGATGACCTCGCGCTCGACGACCGAGGCAGCCGCCCCCGCCTTATAAGCGGCCGTGGCGAAGTCGTGACCATCCACGCGATGGCCCTTGATCGCCAGGAACAGGTCGCCGGGCCTAATTTCGCGATGATCGAGGGCGAAGCCAAGGGCGAGGGCGTTTGGGTCGGCCCCATGGAGTTGTCCACCCAGCAGCCCGGCCGCCTCCGCGAGCTTGAGGGGCTTCATTGCCGAGCTTCCAGGGCTTCGCGAGCCATCAGGCGGTCGTCCATCGGCTGCTTGGTTCGGCCGACGATCTGGTAGTTCTCATGCCCCTTGCCCGCGATCACGACGATGTCGCCCGGCCTCGCCTCGGTTAGCGCGTAGGCGATCGCCTCCCTTCGATCGACGACGCTGACCGAAGCCCTACCTTGCACGATCCCCGCCGAGACGTCCTTCAGGATCGCCTGGGGATCCTCGGTGCGCGGGTTGTCGCTTGTCACCACCGTAAGGTCGGCCCGCTCGCTGACCGCGCGCGCCATCTTGGGCCGCTTGCCCTTGTCCCTGTCCCCCCCGCAGCCAAATACGGTGATCAGACGTTGATGATCGATCGCCCGGGCAGCTTCGAGGAGCTTGACAAGCGCATCGGGGGTGTGGGCGTAGTCGACGATGACGCCGATTCCGTGCCGGTTCGGAACCGATTCAAACCGGCCCGGCACCGGGCGCACCGCGCTCAACCCGGCGCCAGCCTCGGCCAACGATTTGCCGAGTGCCAGGCAGCCCGCGACCGCGCTGAGACAGTTCATCACGTTAAAGTGACCGCCCAGCCCCACGCTTGCCTCAAGGCTTTCGCCTTGCCATGCCAGCCGCACCTTGAGGTGGTCGACGCTTACGGAAACCGCCTCGCCCCGGAGCATTCCGGACCGAACCCCATACGTCAGCTTCTCGCAAGCGAGCCCATCGGCGAGCCGCGCACCCACAGGGTCGTCCACGTTGAGCGCGGCGACAAACCGCTTCGACGACTGCGAGGGCAAGTCCTCGAAGAAACGCCGCTTGGCCGCCTCGTACGCTTCCATCGTGCCGTGGTAGTCCAGATGGTCTTGGGTCAGGTTGGTGAAGATGCCCGCGTCGAACTCGACCCCGTCCGAGCGCCTCTCTTGCAGCGCGTGGCTGCTCACCTCCATCGCCAGAAATCGGACATGGGCATCCCTGATCTCAGCAAGGAGGCGGTTCAGCTCGATCGGAAACGGCGTCGTGTTCTCAAGTTCGCGTTCCGTGCCCGGATAGCGAATCCCGAGGGTGCCCAGGTAGCCGCTCGGCTCTCCGAGCGCGGAGAACATGTCTCGCAGCATCCAGCAGGTAGTGGTCTTGCCATTCGTGCCGGTTACGCCGGCGACGATCATCGAGCCGCTCGGATTGGAAAAAAACGCCTTGGCGATTCGCCATAGCGCGTCGTGGAAACGGCCCCGCTCGTTCGAAGCGAGCACCGCGCAATCCATGGCCGCACGCGCCATCTCGAAGCCCTCGCGAGTATGGGCGATGGCAGCGGTGGCCCCCGCTTGGGCGGCAGCATTCAAGAATCGATGCGAGTCGGAACTTGCGCTCGGCATGCAAACGAACAGCGACCCGGGCCGGGCCCGTCGCGAATCGGCCACGAGATCGGAGATCTCGACATTCCCGGAAATCGCGTCGGGCGCGACGCCCGCGGCGTCAAGCAACTTCTGAACCGTCATGCGCGAACCGTAACTTCGAGTTCGGGTCCAGCCTGTCGTCGCTCGGGCCGAACGATGACCGGCGTCCGCTTGGCCTGCGCGTCCTTCGTCGCATCCGAGTCGGGTGCGATCTGGTATCTGGCGAGAACCCCTTTCGCTATCTTGACGAACACGGGGCCCGCCACGCTAGCGCCGTAATACTGCCCAGCCTTGGGGTGGTTCACCATCACGAGCACGACGGCCCTGGGCTGCTGGGCTGGTACGAAGCCAACAAAGTTGGAAACGTATCCGCCACCGTCGTTTCGGTTGATCCGTTGCGCGGTGCCCGTCTTCCCGGCGAGCCGAAAGCCTGGAATCCTCAGCGCGTGCCCGGTGCCGGCATCGGACTCGATCACCGCCTCCATGTAGCTCATCAGACGCGCGGCTGTCTCCTGCTTGACCGCGCGCCCGGCCTCGCGCACCGCGTTCACCCTGGAACCGACTTTCTGGATCAGCCTCGGCTGCATCCTCATCCCGCCGTTGCCGAGCATGGAGAACGCACTGCAGAGCGCGAGGGGCGTAGTAGCGATCGACTGCCCGAAGCCGACGGTCGCTAGTTGAAGTTGCTTGGCGGGCTCGTCCTCGCGAAATTGCCCCTTCACTTCCCCACGCAGGCCGATTCCGGTCGGGCGAAGCAATCCAAGGGACTTGATGTAGTCCACAAAGTCGCCATAGCCGACGCGCAACGCCCAGTTCGCGGCCGAGATGTTGCAGCTCTTGACGATCGCCATTTCAGGGGTGACCGAGCCGTGCGCCCGGTTGCCGTGGTGGTTGTCGCAGTGGATCACTTTCTTGCCTATGGAAATCTGCCCAGGGCAATAGATCGTCGTCGTTGCCGTTACCTTCCCGCGATCGAGCGCACGCGCCAAGGTCAGAATCTTGAACGTGGAGCCAGGTTCAAAGCGTTCTTTGACGACCGGGTTTAGATCGCTAACCGGTTGATCGCCCCGCGCGACGTTGGCCTTCGGACTCGGATCAAAGCTGGGCCAGTTTGCCATCGCCAGCACGTCGCCGGTCGATGGGTCCATCACGATCGCCACCCCGTTGTCCGCCTTGTTGGCCTCGACCGCTTCGCGAATCGCCGCCGCGGCAACTTCTTGGAGGCTGCTTTCGATGGTGGTCAGCACGTCGAGGCCGTCGTGCTTGGCGCTGCTGCTCTGGTCGATCCGCATCGGGAGGAAGGCGCCGGCCCGATCGGTAAGGCCCACCGTAAGGCCGTTCTTGCCCGCCAGATCCACAGCGAGGGCCCCTTCCAAACCGGTGGGTGGCGCGCCGTCGCGGATCGCCCCAACGACGGCGGATGCTGCCTCCCCGAGCCGATAGTCGCGCTTGCTTGCGCGAGCCAGGGAGACCCCGTCCGCGCGCCACTCCGTCTTCACGTCGGCGATGGCGCGCGCCTCTTCGGGAGTGATCGCCTTGGGCCAAACCTGGCTCGTCGCGCCGCGCAGCGCCAACTGCTCGAACTCGGATGCGGGGATGCCGCTGGCGCGAGCGAGGTCCATGAAGAACGCCTCGGAGCGCGGAACACGCGCGAAGGTGATTCCAAGTTGGTAAGCGTCCTCGTCCTGCGCAAGGGGTTTGCCGTCGGCGGACATAATCGCGCCGCGCCGGGCATATTCCGTTCGCGTCAAGGTGAAGCGCTGCCTTTTGCGCGCTCGTTCGAGCGTTTCACCACGGTCGAGAACCTGCACCTTCGCCTGCGTCAATGCGGCAACCACAAACAGCGCGCCCAAGCCATAGGCGATAAGTCGGTTGCGATCGAATTCAGCGGCTGGCGACAAGCATCCTCTTCGCCGCGGCCCGAGGCACCACCTCGCGCGGCTGATATCCATTGGACGCCGCCCACGACTGGATCGCCGCGAGGTTGCTGATCCCTTCCACGCGCTCGGCGAGCATCGCCTCCGCCTTTCGCGCGATGCGCAGGCGCGTAGTCGCCTCGATCGCCTCTCTGCGCGCCCGCTCCGCGGCCACATGCCCGACCAAGCTGCTTGCCATGAAGGTTGCCGCGACCACGAAAGCGAGCGCGACGCAGCGCGCCATTTTCCGTTCCGAAGGGACGACCCTCTGCGCCGGCGACACGCGGGCCGAGGGTTTCGGCAATGCGACTACGGGGCGTTTCGGCGCTTGTCGTGGCATGGTCCTGGTCGACGGCTGAAGAACGGGAATGGCGCTCATCCTGAGCCTCCTAATCGAAAAGTGACACCTTCCATGGCATTGCTACTCAATTCAGAATTCCCTTAGGTTGGGGGCCGGCGCAGCGCCCTGAGTTTGGCGCTCCGGCTCCTGGGGTTGCGGGCCACCTCGCCCTCCTTGGGCGGGACGGGTTTCTTGAAAAGCTCCTCAAACCCTTGTTGGGCGAGCGAGCGAAAAGCCTTCTTGACGATGCGATCCTCGCCAGAGTGGTAGCTCAGCACCGCGAGGACGCCGCCGGGCGTGAGGCACTGCGCCGCTGAACTCATCGCAAGGTCCAGCCTTTCCAATTCACCATTCACGACGATCCGGACTGCCTGGAAGGTGCGTGTGGCGGGGTGGATGCGCCGGTCGCGCGCCTTCGGCGGAACCGCCTCCAAGACGCAAGCGACCAGGTCGCTCGTGGTCCGAAGCGGCGCGACCTTGCGCCGCTCGACGATGCTGCGCGCGATCGCCCGAGCCCATCGCTCGTCGCCGAAATCCCATAGACATCGCTCGATCTCGCCAAGGCTCACGCGGTTCAAGAGCGCGGCCGCGGGCTCGCCACGCGAGCGGTCCTGTCGCATGTCGAGCGGCCCGTCGACGACGAAGCTGAGGCCACGCGTGGGGTCTTCGATCTGGGCGCTGTTCAGGCCGAGATCGATCAGGATTCCGTCCGCGCTCAGGCCAAGCTCCCGAAGCCGCTCATCGAGATTGCGAAAATCGTCGTGGATGAGTTCGACCCTGACGCCGGAGACGCCCGCTAGTCTGCGCGAGGCGATAGCAAGCATCGATTCGTCCCACTCGATTCCCACTAGGGTGCCGCCGGGGGCGATCCGACCCGCGAGCGCGAGTGCGTGGCCTCCCAGGCCGAGGGTGGCATCGACCACGACGGCGCCCGGACGCAACGGGAGCTCCCGCAGAACTTCTTCCAGCATGACCGGCTGGTGAACCGGCTCAGCCAAGCGCGCCTCCGGTTTGAGCCGTGAGAAGGTTTGTCCAAGTCGGCGACAGTGGGCGGCACGAACCAGAGCGGCGGGTCGGCGCAGAGCAACGACTGTGCTCAACGGGGCTTCTCCCAAGCCAACATCTGCTCATGCGCTCGCTCAATAGCCTTCAGCCTGTCCTTGCCATAGTCTGGGAATTCATTGAACTTCCGCCACTCTTCCTTAGCCCAAATCTCCAGACGGTCGCCGCAGCCGACGAGCACAACGTCTTGCTCGAGCTTTGAAGCTTGGCGCAGCTTCTGGGGGATCACGACGCGGCCTTGGGCGTCGCACTCCAATTCATCCTCAGCTTGGCCCAACATCAGGCGCGTGTAGCTCTGGCGGCCCGAGTTGATGGTGGGAAAGCGGTCGATCTCCGCAAGCATCCTCTGCCAAATTTCGCGCGGGTAGGCCACAAGACAGCCGATTGCGCCGATCCCAATTGCGAATGAATCGCCAAGGCGGTCGCGCTTCTTCTTGGAGAGCAAGAGTCGCCCCTTCGAGTCGAGCACAGCCTCGTCGGTGCCGGTAAGCGGCTTGGGGACTGTGCCGTCGGATGCGACTTCCATGCTGCGTTCACGCCTGCGGGGAGCGAGACGGGCGGCTTCCGCATCCTGCTTCCACCGCCCGCGAATCCTGGGTAGAGCCCCCGCCCTTGCCCCGGAAAGTGGGGTGTGAGGCCTTCCTGGTCCCTCCTCCACTTGAATGGGATTCTACAAACCATTTTCCGTATTTCCATGAACTTTTTAGGGATTTTTATGGGATTGCAATACACGTCTATGCAAATGGCACGCTCTGGTAGTTACAAGTCTACGTAAATCGCCTATAGATAGGGGCCCGGTGGGTGCCCTTAGCCGGTGCTAGCGCTTTCCGCCCAGGGCAGGCTCAGAAGTGGCGTAGCTCGCGCGCGCCTTCTGACCGCCGCTTGCGCCCGCGATGCCGCCGTTTGTGTAAGGGTCGCCGCGCCCAGGCTCGGCTGAGTTCGGCGTTGTCGCCGATTCATAGCTTTCGAGGCTCTTGAAGTGGCAGCCCGAGAGGATGGTTGCGGCAGCCAAGGCGAGAACGGCGAAGCGGAGGGCGGCTCTCATGGACCCCAAGAATTTACCCGGACTCCACCCGCTCCTCATGGCCGCTCGCGGCGCTTCGGTATAGCGCGTCGATGATGCCGTTGAGTTCGAGGCCGTGCTCGGCGGGGATCGGAGTCGGGCGAATGCCTTCGACCGCGTCGAGGAAGGCTTCGGCGGCGGCGATGTGCGGTTGGGTCTTCGGGATGTGCGCCGGGGTCAAGTCAAGAAGCTGCCGATTCTCTTCGGTAAACACGCGGAGCGCGTCGTCCGCGAAGGGCTTCAAGATCGCGCCCGCCCTGGTACCGAACAGCTGGGTCTGGTAAGGATTGCCCTCGATATTGGCCATGAACGACGTTTCGACCACTACACTGGCTCCGCCCTCGAACCGAATGAGCCCAACCGCCATATCCTCGACTGAGAACTGGGACCGATCGTAGTCGCCGAACTGGTTGAAGATCGACGGGTCAGTCCCAAGCTTGTCCCACGTCATGCCCAGCACGGAGAGCGCCTTCGGGCGGCCCATCAGGTGCAATGTGAGATCGAGGACGTGGATCCCGATGTCGATGAGCGGTCCGCCTCCTTGCTTCTCCTTGTCTATGAACACTCCCCAGTTCGGAACGCCGCGGCGCCGTAGCGCCTGCGCGCGGGCGTAGTAGATCTCGCCAAAACGCCCGGCTGCGATCATGTCCTCCAGGAAGCGAACTGGCCCGCTGAACCGTAGTTGGAAGCCGACTTGGAGCACCTTGCCGGCGGCTTTGGCCGCCTTGGCCATCGCCGCTGCCTCCGCAAAGGTCCGGCCGAGCGGCTTTTCACACAGCACGTGCTTGCCCGCCCCCAGAGCGTCAATCGTGGGCGTCAGGTGAAACCGGTTGGGGGTTGCGACCACCACCGCGTCGATTTCGCTCTGCTCGAGCAGTCTGCGGTGATCTGAGAACACTTGCGCCACGCTGAATTTCGCCCCCAACGCGCGTGCCTTCTCGATTTCTACGTCACAAAGCGCAACGAGCTTGCAACGCTTGGGCAGGGCGGCGAAGGCAGGCAGGTGGTTGTCGCGGGCGATGCCGCCACATCCGACCACCCCGATTCTAACCACGCGGTCCCTCGTCTACTCCGCTGGACTCGGAGTCGCCGATCTGCAACGGCTCGGCCTCTTCGACCAGTTCGGCCGCTTCGAGCGTCTCGGGCGTGACCTCCTGCGGCGCGCGCAGAGCGAACCATCCGCCCAGGATCGCGATACCGGCCATAACGAACCAGAACACCAACGCGGGCATCTCCGGAATGGCCGGCACAGAGGCTGGTAGGGCGATCCCTGCGTTGTGCCCGGCCATAAACGCCATCTTGACGCCGACCCAACCCACGAGCAAGTACGCAACATGGTCGAGGGTTGGATAGCGGGCCATCAGCTTGATGAACAGCCCCGCGGCGAACCGCATCAGCAGAGCGCCGATCACGGCGCCTGCGTATACGACCCATAGCTTGTCGAGGGACCTGATCATCGCAACGCCCGCGAGCACGCTGTCGAGCGCGAACGCGATATCGGCGACCTCCACCGCGATGACGGTCGGCCAGAACCCCTTCCCGCCCGGCTTGGCGCCACGATGGCTGCGAGTCATAAAGTTGCGGATCGGCAATGCGAGAAGGTAAGCGCCGCCGATCGCCTGGAGCCACCAGAGCAAGATGACCTGGCTGGCGGCGAGGATCGCGATGAGTCGAAACACCATCGCGCCGCCTAGCCCGTAGAACAGCGCCCGTCGCTGAGTCTCGCGCGGCAGGTGCCGCACCATGATCGCGAGCACGAGGGCGTTGTCGCCGGAGAGCAGCGCCTCCAAGACCACCAGAAAGAAAACGACGCCCAGATCGGCAAGGTGGAAGGTCTGGTGGAAGTCCATAGCGCCCAGCAGGTGCATGAGAATACCGACCTCGGCGGACTTCAGACTGGCGGGAAGCTGCCATAATCAATGACGGAGCCGCCCGCGCATCGGAGATTGCAACTCTTGCCGACTTACGTTTATGCCTGTTCGAACTGCAACCGCACCTTCGAGGCGGAGCAGCGAATCACCGAAGCCCCCCTCGACACCTGCGAATGCGGTTCAAAAGGTTCGGTGAAGCGCGTGATCCAGCCTGTAGGCGTCATGTTCCGAGGCGCCGGCTTCCACATCAACGACTACGCGCCAAAGCCTCCCGCCTCCGATCCCGCCCCTGGCTGCACCGGCACTCCCGATGCCTGCCCCGCCTGCAAGCCCGATCCCGAGTAGACCGGTCGGAGGTACAATTCACTCCTAGCCCCGTTCGGTTTCCGCGCGATTGGGCGTCCAGGAGTTCCGCCAACTTTGATCACCTGCCACCTCACGAAGCTCGAACTTGCCCTCGACCAGGTCCGCAAGACCCACCCGAAGCTAAAGCCGGCCGACGCCGCCTTGCTCGCCTCCGCGCTCACCCTAACCGGGCGCCATGCGATCGCCCTGTACGACGGCGAGCACTACCAGTGGCCCGAGGAGTACGACAACCTCACCCACAAGATGACGCCCGAGGTTGCGCAGGTTCAAGAAGGAATCGAACTCACCGCGCCCAAGAAGGTGGCCAAGAACGCGCCCGAAGACGAGCCAATCATGATCAAAGTCGGGCTGATGCCCAACCTGACTGCGGGCGAGAGTTTGCTCGGAGATCGCAAGGACCTCAAGACAAAGCTCAGCGACGTGATCCAGGATGGGGTCGAGTTCGTGTACGCAGGCACCGACATCGGCTGGCAATGGGCCCTCGACCGCGCAAACTGGAGCACGATCGCCGGGCGCGAGATCAGCCGCAGAATCAAGGTGAAGGCAACGTTTACCGAGGGCGCGGTCGGGGTCGAGACAGGTACCGGGGCAGCCAAGAAGCGCAGCCGAGCCAAGGCTCATCTCGTCGAGGCGGTTGTAGCGGAACCGGTCGAGTCCGAGCCTGCGGTCGAAGCCATCATCGAAGCGAACGCCGACTAGCGGCCGAGCAGCTTCAGGGCTACACTCGCCACGTTTTCCGCGGTGAACCCGAACTCCCGCATGACCGTTTCACCCGGCGCGGACGCGCCAAAATGGTCGAGCGCAACGTGGGCCTGCGCGATCCCATGCCAACTGAGCGACGCGCCCGCTTCGACCGAGACGGTCGGCACCCCGGCTGGCAGCACTTGGGCTCGATAGGCGTCGTCCTGCAAGTTGAACAGCTCCATGCACGGCATGCTGACCACCCTAGCCCCGATTCCTTCGCCCTGCAACAGGGCTTGGGCGCCAACCGCGTGCTGAACTTCGCTGCCGGTGGCAACCAGCACCACATCTGGAGTGCCGCCCATCGCCTCGCGAAGCACGTAAGCGCCTTGACGGACGGGATGGTCCTCGCGCCAAGGCGGCACCAGGGCTGGCACCGCCTGCCGCGTCAGGGTCAACGCGCACGGCGTTTCACGCGATTCGATCGCCAACTGCCAACACACCGCAGTCTCGTTGCCGTCGGCGGGGCGCATCACCCAGAGGTTGGGCATCGCGCGCAGGGACGTTAGGTGCTCGACGGGCTGGTGGGTGGGTCCGTCTTCCCCGAGACCGATCGAGTCGTGGGTGAAGACAAGGATCGTCGGACATTCCATCAGCGCAGCGAGCCGGATAGCCGGTCGGCAGTAGTCGCTGAAGATCAGGAACGTGCCGCCAAACGCGCGACATCCGCCGTGCAGATTGATCCCGTTGAGCGCAGCCACCATCGCATGCTCGCGCACTCCAAAGGCGAGGTTTCTCCCCGCCGGCGTGTCGGGCTGGAACTGGCCGTACGCGTGGAGGCTGGTGAGATTCGATTCGGTGAGGTCGGCACTCCCGCCGATCAAAGTGGGAAGACTGGGGGCGATCGCGTTCAGCACCGCCTCGCTCGCCTTGCGCGTTGCCGTAGGGCCGGTGAACGACGGCATCGCGTCGGCCCAACCGTACGGCAGCTGACCTCCGCAGAGTGCTTCGAAAAGCTGCGCCTCCGCCGGATAGGAGCGCCGGTAGGCGACCAATACCTCGTCCCAGCGCTCTTCCAAATCGAGGCCGCGCGGCACCGCCTCGCGGAAGAATTCTAAAGCCGCGTTGGGCACGAAAAAAGGAGGCTCGAGCGGGATCCCCAGCCGCTCCTTGGCCAGGCGCACTTCCTCAGGGCCGAGGGCTGCGCCGTGAGCCTTCTCCGTTCCCTCCTTGTGAGGGCTGCCGAATCCGATGACGGTCTTGCAAATCAACAGCGATGGCCGGTCGGTCTCGTCCTTCGCCCGGGCCAGGGCGGCATCCACGCGGTCCACGTCCATCCCATCCAAGCGCTCGGTGTGCCAGCCGTAGGCGGAAAATCGAGCGGCGACATCCTCGGTGAAGGCCATCGAGGTCGAACCGTCGATCGTGATGCCGTTGTCGTCGTACAGATAGATGAGCTTGCCGAGTCTGAGGTGCCCGGCGAGGGAGGCGGCCTCGGACGAGACGCCTTCCATGAGGTCGCCATCGGAGCAAAGCACGTAGGTGAAGTGATCGACCACCGGGTGGCCAGGTCGATTGAAAGTCGCCGATAGGAAGCGCTCCGCGATCCCCATGCCAACGGCGGTGGCGAAACCCTGCCCGAGCGGGCCCGTGGTCATCTCCACCCCTGGAGTTAAGCCCCTCTCGGGATGCCCCGGGGTCTGGCTTCCCCACTGTCGGAATCGCCGAATCTCGTCGAGGCTAAGATCGTATCCGGTCAGGTGCAGTAGCGAATAGAGCAGCATCGAGCCGTGTCCGGCCGAGAGCACGAACCGGTCGCGGTTGAACCACGTCGGATTCTTAGGGTTGTGCCGAAGGTGCCGTGTCCAGAGGGCGAAACCCATCGCCGCCGCGCCCATCGGCAAGCCAGGGTGGCCGCTATTGGCGGCTTGCACCGCATCCATGGACAGGCCGCGAATGGTGTTGAGGCAAAGCTCGGTAACCGAGCGCGGGGGGGCGGTGCTCACCCTGAGCACGATACCCGCTCGCCTTAGCTTGCGCCGGGTAGGCTTGCCGTTCGTGAAGAGGGGACGTCTTACCTTGCTCGCAACCCTCCTTGCGACCCTCACCGCGAACGCTCAGACCCCGCCGGCTTGGCAGGTGAACGAGCGTCACGACCTAGTCTGGGATGGCGCGCCCTACCGCCCGATCGGCGTTCGTATCGCGGGCCTGCCAGCCCAGATCGAGGAAGCGCGCTCGCTCGGGTTCCACGATGTAGTCGTCGAGTTGCCCGCCAGCGGCGATGGCTGGGCGGACGCTTTTGCCGCCCTTGAGAAGGGGCGGATGCGCTACCTGATCTCACTCAACTCCCTCGCGCCGATGGCGCAAGGCTTCGCGGTCGAACCGCAGGGCTATCGGATCGAAGGCATCACGGAAAGGCGCGACGTTAGCCTCAAGATCGAGGGCGCCCAATCGGTGTTCGCCGTGCTCGTCACCCGGAAGGATTCGGCGGTGGAGAAGGCGGTACGCGTCCCGACTCCCGGTGGCCAGTTCTCGCTTAGGATCGAGCCGATGAACGATCTCGAGCACGTTCTCCTGCTCTATCCCGAGATGGCCAGCCTCGAAGCGCCGGACCTCTGGGGAGGCTTAGACGCGCATCGCGACCGACTGCTCCGGGCCTTGCGCGTTAACCCTCCCGGCAAAGGCTTGCGTGCCATCCTCAACCCGCTCGGCTCGGTGGTCCGATTGCCTGGCAAGGACCTTCGATTCGTTCCGTCCAGCCCGTTCTTCCAGTTCGAGCTTCGGGCCTTTCTCGAATCTAAATACCGCAGCATGGACACCGCGCTGCGCGCCTGGTCTCTGAGTTCGTCCGACATCGACAGCTTCGAGAAGCTGGCCCGGCTTGTGCCTCTGTGGTCGGCCTCGAGGGGCATCTCGCACCTGTGGGACCCTGCAACCGATAAGACCTACCTTTGCGACTCCACACGCTCGACCGCTTGGGTCGATATCGAGGCAACCGTGTCGCTCGCCGCCGCGGAAAGATATCGCAGCTTGGTCTCCTCATTGCGTTCGGCTTCCGGCGTCCCCATTCTTCAGGAATGGGCGGGCTGGTCGATCGCGACCGAGGATCGACGCGCGGGGCTCGACGGTGTTGCGATCCGCACCCATGGTCCGGCGCCATCGGCAGTGGCAGAGGGCGCTTCGCGCGGGGTTTCGAGCGCTCTTCGCTGGGCCAAAGAATCTTGGCTGCCCGCCACCGAGCTCACGTTAAGCGGCATCGACGCGGAGGCGCGGTTGCCGGCGATCCTTGAAGAGCTAGCAAGCATGGGAGTACGAGGGTGGTTCCTCAAATCGGACGATGAGAGCCTGCTCCGTGCTTGGGCCGCATATGTCGGCCGCTCCAGCGATCCGCTCCTTTCCGCCGATCCGCCGAGGCCGCTTTACTTTCCGGAGAGCGCGACCAATCCGGCGATTGCCCAGCGCCTACCTGGCGGCGTTTGGTGGCTTCCCTCCCCTGCCGACGGCAATCGCATCGACCTAGGTACGCAGTTCCATGCTTATCGGCTCCAAGATCCCACCGAACCGCAGGTGGTGCTCTGGACAGACGGCCCTTCGAGGCGCGTTCTCCTCAAAGTCGTCGAGCCCAAGAACCTACGCGCGGAGACTTTGGACGCCAGCGACCCTAAAGCCAAACTCACGAAGGCTGGCTTCGAGGTGAATATCTCGCAGCTGCCTCTCATTCTTCGGGGAATCGACGAAATCCCGGTTCCGCTGCCCGCTTTCGAGGAAACTGTGGCGCGATTCGATCAGATGCTCAAGAGCGCCGAAGCTATCTCTCAAGACGCGGCGGAGGATCGGCTGTTCTTTCGAGACAACGTTAGCGGATTCGAGCGGAACCCGGGCGGAAGCTTCAACCTGCTGCGCCTCCAATACGACCAACTTTCCCTGCGGCTCGCCAACTATTCTTGGGCCGAGGCGGAGGCTTCTCCCCTAACGAATTTCAGCGAGCCGAGCCTCGTCCCGGGATGCAGTGGAGGAGGCGCGCTCGTCTTGCGCACCCGTATCGGCCAGACCTACTTCGCGGAATTCAACCTGCGGGTGAGGAGCCCGGAATCCCAAGAGGTGTGGCTGGCGGCCAGGCTTCCGGACGGGCTGCGCGGCTCAATCCAGGTGCTGATCGGCGGCCAATTGCTGACGATTTCGGGCCCGCCCATCAGTCCGTACGGCCTTGGTTTTGCTTGGTATCGGGTCGGGCTAACCAAGCTCTCTGGCGCAAACAGCAAGGTTCGAATCCAGCTCTCCGTGCCGAACGGGGCCGATCTGGCCATTGATGCGCTCGTGCTCTTCCCCGGAGCGTTTCGACCCGCTGGAATTAGCCAGCCCGACGCGATCCCGTTTCCGTCACTCGATCGTCGGGCGCAGCCAGGAACGGGTTCTCCCTATCCTTAAATGATTCGGCGCTAAGCTCCTCGAGCTGGGCGTAGAGCCCTGGGTCAAGCGCGGCAAGCCCATACTGGCAGCGAGTCTGGCCCATGCGAACGGCCCAGCCCGCATCGCCAAAACTGTAGTGCCACCATTCGTCGCGGCAGTTTGAGAAGCCCACCGAGAGCATCGTGTCGACCAACAGCATTCGATGACGAAGTGCTGGTTCATCCAAGCCCAAGGCGTATGTGGGTGCGGCCTTGAAGCGGTCGTAGGGAGACCACACGTCGATGGTCTCGCCCGCCTCGTCGACGAGCTGCACGTCCACCGCGCCGCCCGTGCAATGGCCGGGAGGCGCCTTCTGATCGGTAGGAGCCACCCAGCGGCACACCGTGCGCCGCAGAGCTGCGTGCGTTCGGTGAGGGAAGGCCTCGACCGCGTTGCGCCACATGAAGTCGTAGATGCGCTGTTGGCGCTCAATTGGGCGCCAGGCCTCGACGAGCGCCAAGCCGATACCTTTTGGCAGCTTGGCGTTCGCCTCGACAAGCATATTCGCCACGGTTTCGCGTGCGTACGGGATCGCCTGGGGCCGGGCCATGGGCATGTGCGGCAAGAGCGATCGTAGGTCCACGAGGGGCTCGCCACATTCGACCTCTAGGATTCGATTGAGCGCGCCTATCGGTTCTGGCCGACCCCGGGAACGGTCCCACGGAATCACTTCGCGGCCCCTAGCGTCGGGATTTCGATCGAATCGGAGGCGGAAAGCACGGGGTCCTTGACCTTGCCGCTTGCGATCGTTTTTAGGTCGTAGGTAGCGCTTTTGCGCCTGAGCAGCGAGCGCAGGATGACATGGGCGACATCGGCGCGCTCGGCGGGGCCGCCTGCTTCGGCAAGCGCTTGAGTTAGCGTAAGTCCGGGGCGAAACGCGACAACGCCGGGCCTTTGCACGGCCCCGGTGACCGACACGAAGGCGCGGACCGAGCGGAGCCCCACACGCACTACGTCACCACGCCGCAGTGCTCGCCCCGACGATGGCTCACCCTTGGATTCGACATCGATGTGGGCAGGATCGCCATGCGGCGAGACGCCACCCGCCGCCGCGAGCGCATCCTCGACCGTCATCCCGGCACGCCAGGGCTTAGCGCCGGGGTCGTGCACGCCCCCCAAAACGTACACTTCGCTCGGGGACTCGGCCAGTGGCACGCTTAAGCGGTCGCCTGGCTGGAGAAGGCCATCGGCGACGGAGCCGGCAAAACCCATCGCGGACGCGTCGACTGTATCTCTTCCCCCAACGGCGTTCACAATCAAGACCTTTTCGAGACCCGAGGTTCGCAATGGAGCGGCTAGGGCGAGCACTTCGGAAACCCGCAACCCCTTGCGCCAAGCGGTGGATCCGGCGAGCCCAACGGCTCCCGAGAAGAACACTCCCACACATGGGTCCAGCGCGCGGCGAACCCGGACGCGCCATGCCAAGCCTCGGGCGGCCAGGGCTTGTTCGATTCGACCGGCGACTCCGTCCGCGAAAGGGCCCGCCGCGTCAACCGCCCCAATTATCGGCAGGCTCAAGTAACCATCGGCCGTAACCGAACGCATCAGGCACAAGCTGGGGTCGTCCTCGCAGATGATCTCCACCCTGTCTCGCGGCGCGAGTACATCCTTGGCGAGGCACGCAGCCGAGATGCAAACCAACGCGGAAAGGGCCAGGGCGCTTCTGGTCAGGATGTTGCGAGGTGGCATCGGATCGACAGAGAGGTGGTGCCGCCAGCCGGACTCGAACCGGCGACCCAAGGATTTTCAGTCCTTTGCTCTACCAACTGAGCTACAGCGGCGCTTGCTAATTGTGACGTGGTGGCGCGGATGACGGGATTTGAACCCGCGGCCTCCGGCGTGACAGGCCGGCGCTCTAAACCGCTGAGCTACACCCGCGAACAGCATCGGAGTATGACACCCGGCGATGGTCCCTGGCAACCGCTTGAATCTGTCATGCCGCCTAGTGACGGTACTCCGAACCGGCTGCAGAGAGCTCGGGCAGGGCGCCGTTGTCAGATCATCCGGGCAACCGTGGCGGTGCGTTCGTTTTCGAAAAACAGGGGCAGGGTCGACTTTTCGAGCTTGTAAAGTGCTCAGCCCACTCAGTCGCGTCGGAACGTGGGTCGGTTGGGCTGCCCACGCACTGGCGCGGGACCGGTGGCGGCGGGGGGCACCGCTCCAGCGGTCGGAGTTGCGAGCGGCGGGCGACCAGCTTCCGCAGCGCTAGCCGCGCTAGGCGGCGCGCTTGAGGGCGGGGCTGCCGCTGGCGGTTGGCCCCCGGAGCCTCCCTCAACGTTAAGCAGCCTCTCAAACTCGTACGGGTCTTTGGCCTTCGAATAGGCTTCCGCACGCGTCACGAGGCCGCTCTTCACGAGCGTGACCAGGGCTTGGTCGAGGGTCTGCATCTTCGCGCGAGAACCGGTTTGGATCATCGAGTTCATCTGGTAAGTCTTGTTTTCGCGAATCATGTTGCGGATCGCGGGAGTCGCGACAAGCACCTCGAAGGCGGCCGCTCGTCCCTTGCCGTCGGCTCGCTTGACCAAGGTCTGCGATACGACGCCAAGCAGGTTGACCGCCATCTGCATGCGGATCTGCTGCTGCTGGTGCATGGGGAACACGTCCACGACCCGGTCTACCGTCTGAACCGCGTCGATCGTGTGGAGTGTGGCAAACACGAGGTGGCCGGTTTCGGCGGCGGTGATGGCAAGGTGCACGGTCTCAAGGTCGCGCATTTCGCCCACCAGAATCACGTCCGGGTCCTGCCGTAATACGTGTTTGAGCGCGTTAGCGAACGAATTGGTGTCGGTCTCCAACTCGCGCTGGTTAATGAGGGCAACGTGATCGCCGTGCACGAACTCCACGGGGTCCTCGACGGTCATGATGTGCACCGCGTCCGTTCGATTTAGGCGATCTATCATTGCGGCGAGGGTCGTGGACTTGCCCGAGCCCGCCGGTCCGGTTACGAGCACGAACCCGCGGGGGCGCTGGATGAAATCGTAACATGCCGCAGGAAGCTCGAGTTCCTCCATCGACTGGATCACGTATGGAATGGCTCGGAAGGCGGCTTGAAGATTCCCCCGCTGCTGATAGACGTTCCCGCGGAACCGCGACACTCCAGGCAGCTCGTAGGCGAAGTCCAGCTCCAAGTCGTGCTCGAACTTCTTGACCTGAACCGGTCTGAGCAAGCTGAACAGCGCGGTTTGGAACTCCTCAGGAGTGAAAGTTGGCCATTCGTCGCGCGTCTGCAGGTCGCCAAGCACTCGCACGTAGGTCTTGCCGGTGTCGGTCTTGAAATGAAGGTCCGAGCCTCCCATCTCGACGCAAGCCTTTAGGTAGAAGTCAAGGCTCTGCACGCGCCACCTCCACAAGGCCCTGGGTCATCGCGCGTCGCTGGAATTCGCCCGGATTCGAGCACTTGGCCAAGGCATGCTCGTAATCGATAGTCTTGTCGCGGATGAGGTTCATGAGAGCAGTATCAAGCGTCTGCATCCCCAGCTCGCTGCCTGTCTGAATGTCCATGTAGAGGGCGTGCGTCTTGCCGTCGCGGATGAGCGTGCGAATGGCAGGGGTGGCGGTCATGATCTCAAAGGCGGCGACGCGACCCTTGCCGTCGCGAGTCGGAAGCAGAGCCTGGGAGATGACCCCTTGGAGCGTGACGCTCATCTGAGTCCGTATTTGAGCTTGTTGGTCGGGCGGAAACACGTCGACCACGCGGTCGATCGTTTGGGGGGCGTCGACGGTGTGCACTGTAGACAACACCAGGTGCCCCGTCTCCGCCGCCGTGATCGCAAGCTGGATCGTCTCGAGGTCGCGCATCTCGCCCACCAGGATCACGTCAGGGTTCTGGCGCATGACGTGCTTGAGAGCGTCGGCGAAGGTGTGCGTGTCCGTGCCTAGCTCCCGCTGATTGATGATGCTCACCTTGTCCTCGTGCACGTATTCGATCGGGTCCTCGATCGTCATGATGTGGGTCCGCTTGTTCAGGTTGATGTGGTTGATCATCGCTGCAAGCGACGTTGACTTGCCCGAACCCGTCGGGCCGGTGACAAGGATGAGCCCGCGAGGGAGCATGGAGAGCTTCTTGGTGATCTCAGGTAGCCGAAGCTCGTCGATCGTGCGAATCTTGAACGGGATGACGCGGAAGATTGCGCCGATCTTCCCCCGCTGCCAGTACATGTTCACCCGAAAACGCGAGAGTCCGGGAACGTGATAGGAGAGGTCGAGCTCTTTGAAATCCTCGATCCGATGCCTGCGCTCCTCGTTGAGAATGCTCATGAGCTCATCGTGAAGCTCGTCCGCATCCAAGGGCGGATGATTGGATCGAACTAACGACCCGCGAATGCGCATGACGGGAGGCTGGCCAGCCTTCAAATGAAGGTCGCTGGCGTCTTGCCCAACCAGATCGTGCAACAGCGCGTCGATCTTCGCGCTCATGATCGCCCCTAACGGCGCAACATCTGCTTCAGTTCCGAGGCGATGCCCGCATATTGAACCGCCATGTCCTCGCTGATGACCCCCGCTTTGACGAACTTCACCAGTCCTTGGTTCATGGTTTGCATGCCCCAGAACTGGCCCTCGTTCATCGCGTGGTAAAGGTCGCTGAAGTGGCCGTCCTCAATCAGCTTACTAACAGTTGGCGTACAAATCAAAATTTCGTTCACCGCGACGCGTCCGTTTCCATCGGCGCGGGGCACGAGCTTTTGAGAAACGACTGCCCGCAGCGAGCCTGACAGCCGCTGGCATATGTGTTGCTTCTCGTGGGGCGGAAACATGTTGACGATCCGGTCCATCGTCTCGTAGGCGCTCGAGGTGTGCACGGTCGAAAAGACGAGGTGCCCAGTCTCACCTGCCTGCAGCGCGACCGACATTGTGATCGCATCTCGCATTTCGCCGATGAGGATCACGTCGGGCGATTGGCGCAGCACGGCGCGAAGGCAGTGCTGAAAGTCCTTCGTGTCGATTCCGATTTCGCGCTGGCTGACGTAGCTCATCTGGTCGCGATGGATGAACTCGAGCGGATCTTCCACCGTGACGATGTGCCCGGCTTTCGTCTTGTTGACGATGTCGATCATCGAGGCCAAGGTGGTCGTCTTGCCGCAGCCGGTCGGGCCGGTCACCAGGATCAGGCCCTGGCGTTGCTTGACCATCTCGCCCAATACGGCGGGCAGGCCCAGCTCCTCCAAGCTCTTGATCTGGATCGGCACGATGCGCGCGGCGAGCGCGTAGCCCCCGCGCTCCAGGTAGACGCTCGCCCTTACTCGGCAGAGATCGTCGACCATGAAGCCAAGGTCGAACTCGAAGTAATGATCGAATTCCTCCTGCATCCGCTCGTCCATTAGGCCGCGAATGAGCTTCTTGGCGGAGTCGTGATCGATTACAGGCCAATCGCCAGGCAGCGGGTGCACCAGGCTGTGCTGCTTCATCATCGGCCTTTGCCCCGCCTTCATGTAAAGGTCGGAGGCGACGACATCGAAAGCGGCCAGGACTAGGTCGCGAATCTTGACTTGGGAGACGTCCATAGCGTGATTCAAGGGCCGACTTGGGCTCGGCCAGTTCGAAGAAGGAGTGCCAAGTATACCAACGCGACTCCCGAGAGCCCGACTACCGAAACGAGAGTCCAGACGAGCCACCAAGGGCGTGCTTTCGGCTCGATTCGGTCTGGCATGACTGGCGAGGCTTCGGCCACCGTAGCTAAGTATCGGTCGGGCACGTCGATGTCGGCAGGCGTCTGGCTCAACACACGGATGCGATACTCGAGCCCGGCGATGGGAGGCGGATTGTATCGCGCTTCCAACGAGACCGTGCTGGACGAGAAGCTCCGAAGGGTCGTCGGCGTGGGCGCCTCGCTATCGTAGATCAGGCCCAGATCTCGGATAGCGTACGGCGGGGGCGCTCCCAGTAGGCAACGGATGACCGGAGTGAGGCGAAGGTCGCCTGACTGATGATCGATGAGGCCGACCGTGCCGAAGGTCGCCTTCAAGACGCTGAGGCGGGGCGGCTCCGAGCGGAGCGCGGCCTCATATATCTGGAGACCGCGAGCATCCGATCCGACTTCACGGCAGAGTCCTTCGATCTGGCGCTGGAGAAGATCGCGAGGATAGCCGGGATCGAGGATCGAGACTTCGGCCAGGTCCGCCCCCGATTCGTGTCGCCGAATTAGCACCGTGGCCTGAGGCTTAATGCTCTCAAACACGGATGGCGCTTGCGCCCAGAGCCCGGCTGGACCCGTCAGGAGGAGAGCGACGGCGGCGGACCGCATCGGCCGTAATCTACCGCCACCGAGGGGCGAATACCCCGGCAGGCATACGCGCAAGGCAAGGGACGGAGCCCAAGCCACGCCGGGCAAACTACCAGAGTCGAGGGCACCAGCCCTAAAGGAAGCTCGCTGGATCGCCGAAGCCATATCACCCGCGCTTTTGTAGCTCCGATTGCGAACCAAAGTGCACTGCGGAACGTTTGCTTTCCTGTATACTGGCGCGCCACGCCGAGCAGGGTGGTCAAAAGGGACATATGAACGAGGCGGAAATCCTTCGAGAACCACACGGCGGGATCTTTCTGACCCCCGAAGGGCACCAGCTTCTCCAACAGGAGCTGGAACACCTCACCATGACCAAACGGCCCGAGATCGCCGAGCGGATTCGCGAGAGCCAGCAGCACGGGGAGTTCAGCGAGGACAACACCGAGCTCGATGAAGTTAAGTTCGAGCAGGCGATGGTCGAAGGGCGCATCGCGGAACTGAAGACGATTTTTGGAGCGGCCCACATCCTCGAACCCGACGCAATTCCCGACGGCCACGTCGGCCTTGGCTCTTTCGTAAAGGTGTCGGACCTGGACTTCGACGACGAATTTGAGGTCCGTGTGGTTGCCAGCTTCGAAGCGGACCCGGGGCGAGACCTCATCAGCAACGAATCGCCGATGGGCATCGCGCTTTTCGGCCACGATGCCGGCGATGAGGTTACGTTCGATACGCCGGATGGCAAGAAGCGCTACCGGATCGTCGGCCTGCGGAAGTAGCGGCCGCCCGCGATTCGCGCCAGAATGAAGGGGCTCGGTAACCCACGCCCCATGCAACTTTCACCCGCCATCGATCGCTGGATCGTCCCCGAGCGGGATGCTTCCGCCGAGGCGCAGCTAATTAGCGAGTTGGGGGTGCCGTCCCTGCTCGCGGCGGTGCTTGTTCGCCGCGGCCTACGCGAGCCAGCCGAAGCAGACGACTTCCTCAATCCATCGCTCGACGACCTGAGCCCACCTGATCTCCTGCCCGACTACGCGGCGGCGCGCGAGGCCCTCCTCGGAGCGCGGGAGCGCAACGAGCTAGTGTTTGTCCACGGTGACTACGACGTCGACGGCGTGACGAGCGCAACGATCTTCGCCCGCTTCCTTGGAAAGGTGGGCTTCCAAGTCAAAGCCCATGTGCCGCATCGGCTTCGTGAGGGCTATGGCATCCACCTAAGCGCGGTCCAGGACGCGAGCGACTCGGGCGCAAAACTATTTCTCACCTGCGATTGCGGTGGATCGGCCCACGAGCAGGTCGAGCGAGCGAATGAGCTGGGCCTGCGGGTGGTCGTCACCGACCATCACGAGGTGGGGGAGACCCTGCCAGCAGCCGAGGCGGTCGTCAATCCCCACCGGCGAGACTCCGCCTACCCATTTGCCGAACTAAGCGGGGCAGGCGTTGCGTTTCGGCTCTGCGAGGGTCTTGCCCGAGAACTTGGGCATGACGTGAGCCAGTTTCGGCGAGCCTATCTCGACCTCGCCGCGCTGGGCACGATCGCCGATGTGATGCCCCTCGTGGGCGAAAACCGAATTCTCGCTAAGTTTGGGCTCCAAGCTCTCGGCGTCACCAAAAAGGCGGGCCTGATCGCGCTCAAGCGGATTGCCGAGCTGCACGGCGCGGTTACAGCTTATCATGTGGGTTTCGTGCTTGGTCCAAGGCTGAATGCGGCCGGTCGAATCGACGACGCCGCACTTGCCCTGCAACTTCTCCTTGAGAACGACGGGACCGCGGCGGCGGAGCTTGCGATACGAATCGAGGACATCAACACCCGACGTCGAGAAGAGCAGGAGCGGACAGTGCTCGACGCGATCGAGCGGGTCGAGAGCGAAGGCCTTGGCGAGGCGCCCGTCATCGTGCTCGCCGCCAGCGGCTGGCATCCGGGGGTGATCGGGATCGTGGCCGGACGGCTGGTCGAACGGTTCTCTCGCCCCGCCTTCGTCTTCACGATCGAACCGGAAACCGGCGTCCATAAGGGATCCGGGCGCTCAATTCCCAAGTTCCATCTGGCCGATGCGCTCAACGCACACCGCAGCCTCATATTGAGCGGCGGCGGCCACCAGATGGCGGCAGGCTGCACAGTGACCGCTGAAGCCTTCCCTGCCCTGCGTGAGGCGCTCGTGGCTTACGCAGGCGAATTGCTGTCGCCTGAAGACCTGCGACCGATGAGCGAAGCCGACGCAGTCCTCGAGCCGGGGGAGGCGACGCTCGAGGCGGTCGAGACACTGAGGCTGCTCGAGCCCTTCGGAGTCGCCAACCCTGAGCCGACGTTCGTCGCGCGGGAAGTTCGCCTGGTCGCCATCAAGCCTACGAAGAACCCCAAAGTGGCCCAACTCAGCCTCCGCCAAGGCGACGGGCCGACCACCGGCGGCGTCGCCTTCGAGGGCGAAGCTCTCATGGAGGAGAAACCGGCCATGTGCGACCTTCTGTTCAAGGCACGGATTGACGAGTTCCGAGGCGCGTCGTCGGTGAAGTGGCACGTGCGCGACTTCGAGCCGGTCTAGTCCGTGCTCTTTCCCACGACGCCCGCAAACACTAGGGGCGAGCCCCGGCGCAAGATCGCGATCCGGATCGCCTCGCCAGGAACCTGACGCATCATCTCTTTGGCGAACTCCAGTTTGTTTCGGATGGGCACGGTGCCTAACTTGACGATAACGTCGCCCGGCTGCATGCGAACCTTATCGGCGGTCGAACCCTTCGCCACCGTCTCGACGAGCGCACCGCCGGAGGGAGCATCCCGGCAAAGTACGCCCAGGGATGGGTAGCCCACCTCGTGCGTAGGCGAGCAGAACCCTACGATGACCCGGCGAAGTGTGTCCTGGCCCACCGCATAGGCCACGGTCAGGAGTTCGGGGCCGAAGTGAACCGACCGCTCGCCCGGATTGAAGCCCGTCGGCGGGTCCGGCGAGCCGAGAGTCGCGGTCAGCACGCCGAGAAATCGACCGTTGGGGGCGAAAAGGAGACCGCCACCGATCGAGGCCTGAGGCGTCTCCAGCTTGAGTTCGTTTAATTGAAGAAGCCTATGCGAGGGGGCGATGACCCCGTAGCGGTCGGACGAGACGAGGGCCACGCGAATTGGGCCAGATGGAAGCAGCGCCACGAGAACCGAGCCACGCGCCGGCGGCGTGTCCGCGAGCTTCACTGGTGCGCCCCCTCCCTTCCAGTCGGTGGCGGCAAACAGCATGAGGCCGGTTGGGCCATCGCCCGCTATTCGCCGCAGGTGAACGGTCTGGCCGCTCAATCGCGCTTGGAAGGCCTCGCCGTGGAGACCGCCGGCGAGAAAGTAGCCGCGCGAATCGATCAGCGCCGCAATGCCCTTAGCTTCGCCATCGACGAGCAGCGTCGCCACGGATGGTTGCACTTGGCGCACGACCGCCGCTTCCAAGCCTTGCGGTGCTTTCGGCCACGCCGACGCGAGCGCGGCCACCAGGCTAACCGCCGACCAGAACATCGGCCCCGCTTTCCATCTCGACTGCCCGCTGCGCGCCCGTCGCGTCGTCCGCCTCAGGCTCGATCATGACGATGGCGTCGCTCGAGAACGGTTCTTCCGAATGCCCTGGATCTAGGCTAGGCAATGGCGCCGCTCGCTTCGCGCGACCGGACCCATGGCGATTCGCCGCCTGCCCAGGACGCCGAGACGAGATCGACGGCGGCGCGCTCTCATTGACGAAGGTAGGGACTGCCACGGTTGGCGACTGCTCCTGGGCTGCACTGGGCAACGGCTTTGAGACGGGTTCGCGCTTGGCGAGCACCACGGGTGCGGAGGGCCCCGCATCGGATCGCACCAGAGTCGGAGATTGCCGCATCACCCAGCTGGCAATCAAGAACGTCGCGGCAAGGGCGCCGGCAGGCATCCAGACCCATCCAAGGCCCCAGCCGGATCGCTCGGGCTTCAAGCCATTGCGAAGCAGCGCGTCGCGCAACCGCTCGGTCGAAATCTGCGCCTCGGGCACCTCGCGGAGCAAGTGCAAGCCTTCGCGCATGCGCCGAAGCTCGGCCAGGCGGCGGCTGGCCTCGGGGTCGCGGCTGAGCCCATCGGCTCGGGCAACCTCGTCGGCGGTCGCATCGCCAAATGCCACCTTGAGCAGCAGATCCTCGTCACGCCGCTTCACGACGATTCCTCCCCGATGAGCGGGCCCACGCGATCGCGCAGGGCGCGGCGCGCTCGGAGCACCCGAAGCTTGGCGCCTCCCACCGAACAACCCAGAGTTCTCGCGATGTCGGGATATTCGCGCTCTTCTAGGTCGCGCAACACGATTACGGTGCGGTGGTGAATGGGCAGGGCGGCGAGCGCCTTGCGCAAGGCGATCTTGCGGCGATCTTCCTCCAAGTTCTGCACGGGGTCTTGGATCGTGCCGACGGTCATCCAGTCCAACGCTCCGCCTGCTTCCTGCTGCTCGAGGGCGAGGCGGCGCTGCCCCATGCGCGCCTGATCGGTGCTCAGGTTGGTGACGATGCGAAGCAGCCAGGTGGTGAACTTGGCCTCGTCCCGGTACCGATGCAAATTCTGGTATGCACGCACAAATGCCTCTTGTACGAGATCTTCGGCATCGTCGCGCCGCTGCACCATCTGATAGGCGAACCGGTACACGAGCGTGCGATGCCGCTCGAAGAGCTCTTCAAACGCGCTGAAGTCGCCCTGGCGCGCCCTTTGCACCAGCGCGCCGTCCGCATCCATCTCAATGCGTCGTATCACTGACGCTTCCATTTTGATGGCTAATGCGGGCATAGGCGTTCCAACACGACCCAAAGTGGCGCTTCCACTTGTTTAAACGCCTGCCTCGCACGATCGTTTTCCTCAATCGAGCCTTGGACCCATGGTATACGCTCTGTATTCTGCGAATAGCGGTGATTGATCCCTTCGGACGCACGATCGACTACCTGCGGATTTCCGTGACGGACCGTTGCAATTTCCGCTGCGTGTATTGCATGCCCGAAGACGGCGTAGCGTTCGCGCCGCGGGAGGAACTGCTGACCTTCGAGGAGATCGCAAGGCTCGTCGCCATCTTCGTGCGGCTTGGGATTTCGAAGATTCGCCTGACCGGCGGCGAGCCCCTGGTTCGCAAGGAGCTTCATCGGCTCGTGGCGGACATCGCAGCGCTGCCAGGCGTTCGCGATCTGAGCCTCACCACGAACGGGCTGCTTCTCGGGCGTCATGCGGGCGCCCTTGCCCAGGCGAGGCTGCACCGGGTGAATGTCAGCCTCGACACTTTGCGGCCTGAACGCTTCGCCGCAATCTGCAGGGGCGGAGATCTTGGGACGGTGCTCAACGGGATCCGCGCGGCGCGAGATGCGGGCCTCGCGCCGATCAAGCTCAACGTTGTTTCCATGCGCGGCGTGAACGACGACGAAGCGCCCGATTTCGCCGCTTGGACTCTGCGAGAGGAAGTCCACGTGCGCTTCATCGAGCTGATGCCAATCCGCTGGAACCTGGACGAAGTCGGCGGCTTTGAGCCGGAGGCTGCGTTCGGCGGCGAGCGGGGCCTGATCCGAATCCGCCAGGGCGACGGGGGCATGCTTAGCGATGGGCAGATGCGTCGGATGACGATTTCCTCGGCCGAACTTCGCTCTCACATAGAGGAGACGCATGGGCAGCTGGCGCCCGCAGAGCTGGCTACCAATGGCCCAGCCAGAACATATCGCCTTTCGGGGGCGCCGGGCACGGTCGGGTTTATCAGCCAGATTTCCAACGATTTGTGCTCGCACTGCAACCGGCTCCGACTCACAAGCGACGGCTTTCTGCGGCCCTGCCTGATGGCAGACGGCGAACTGAGCCTGCGCGATTCGATGCGCGAGGGCGCGCCAGACGAGCGGCTTGAGGAACTCATTCTCCACGTGGTCGCCCACAAGCCGGAGCGGCACTACCTCGCAGAGGGACAACGGGTGACAGCGCGAAGCATGAGCCAGATCGGGGGCTGAGCGCCCGGCGCTAAACTCGACCATGCGCTACTGGCTGATGAAATCCGAGCCCGAGACCTACGGAATCGACCATCTCGCCGCCGCCGGCGTGCCTTCGATGTGGGAGGGATGCCGAAGCTACACCGTCCGCAATTACCTGCGCGACGAGATGAACCCAGGCGACCAGGCCTTCTTCTACCACTCGAATTCGGAACCGAGCGGCATCGTCGGCACGATGGAAGTGGTCGGTCAACCCTATCCCGATCCCACCCAGTGGGACCCAAAGAGCGAATACTACGACCCGAAGAGCCCGCGCGACAACCCGAGATGGTTCGTTCGCGACATGGTCTTCCGGAGCAAATTCGCCCGGACGGTGAGCCTCGCCGAACTTCGGACCGTGCCAGGACTCGAGCAAATGCTGGTAGTCCGCAAGGGGCAGAGGCTGAGCGTGATGCCGGTGACACCAGAGGAATGGGCGATCGTCCTTGCCTTGCCTGGCATTTAGACTGGACCGCCTGCGGAGAACGCCATTGGCCGTCGCTCGTCGCTCGTCACTTGGCACTTGTCACTTGCCACTTGGCACTTGTCGCTCGTCACTCGTCGCTATCGTTGTGCCATAATCCACCTCGCACTCTGAAGAAAGCAGGCGGCGGAAGCCCTAAGCGTCCGACAGGACGGCCGGCCGAGGAGCGGAACAGAACGGTTTGGGAAACGCCGACGTCCAGCGTCGGTTCGATGTTTTCGGAGCCTCTGCCGCGAGCTCGGCAGAGGCTCCGAAAGCTTTTTGCCATCCCAATGAGCGCAAAGAACGAGGCAACCAAACATGCCAACTGCAGAAAAAGAGAAAACGATCGCGCAGGCGAAAGATTGGTACACCCGCTCGGTCGGTGTGGTGTTCACCGACTACCGTGGCCTGAAGGTGCGGGAATTACAGCATCTTCGAACCGCCCTCAAAGCGAAGGGCGGCGAACTCCACGTGGTAAAGAACACGCTGTTTCGTCTTGCGGCGGGCGAGGACATCCAGAAGATCCCGGAGGAAATGCACAACGGGCCTACCGCTATCGCGTTCCTGTATGGGGGCGAGGCCGAGGGCGCCAAGGCGATTCTCGACTACGCCAAGTTCAACAAGAGCCTGAAGATTAAGGGCGGCTTCTTCGGCGGGCAGGCGCTCGCCGCAAAGCAAGTCGAAGCGCTTGCGAGCCTGCCCCCGCGCGATGTTCTGATCGCCCAGTTGATCGGGACCATCGTGGCGCCGCTCACACAGTTGATCGGAACGGTGGAAGCGCTCTACGCCGACCCGATCCGCACGGTCTACGCCGCCGCCGATAAGCTCGCGGAAGGGGCCGCGGCCTGACATCTCGACACCGATTTCAAGACTAACCCAAACCCGGAGAACCCAAACCAAATGCCAACAGCAGTCGATTCAATCGTTGATCAAATCAGCGGCATGACCGCCCTCGAGCTTTCAGAGCTCAAGAAGGCGCTCGAAGACAAGTTCGGCGTCACCGCCGCCGCGCCCATGCTGGGCATGGCGATGATGGCGCCCGGCGGCGCAGCCGCAGCGCCCGTCGAAGAGGAGAAGACCGACTTCGACGTAATTCTCATCTCGTCGGGCGAATCGAAGCTCAACGTGATCAAGGTCGTTCGCGAGATCACCGCCCTAGGCCTGAAAGAGGCCAAGGACCTCGTCGACGGCGCCCCACAGCCGGTCAAGCAGGGCATTAACAAGGACGAGGCCGCTAAGATCAAGGCCCAGATCGAGGAAGCGGGCGGCAAGGTCGAAGTCAAGTAGTTCCGCCTCAGCCCGGCCTCGAGCGCCGGGGGGGGGGATTCTGAGCGGGCGCGGCGCCTTGCGCTGCGCCCGCTTCGTCTTTGCGACTACTTATCCACATTTCAAAGACTGTGGCGGTCAAGCGATTTGTCATGGTTTGGCCAGGTGATCTTGTGCTTGGTCGGCCCGACTTGGCGTTGAGATCGTCCACAACTTTTCCACCACGTCGTGTGGAAAAGAGTAGGTTTGCATATGGAAAGTTGGCTTACAATGGAGATGTGATGATAGGTGCGACGCCACCGGGCATCCTCCACCGGGGCCGACGTGTCGCGCGGCTCTGGTCATCTTGGTAGAGGCTCGCCGTCGGCGAGCAAAGACCTCGCCTCCCCGTGGAAGATCATCCCGGGGAGGCCATGCTTTTGGGGGCGTCGAGCTATGGTCTGACAATGGTCGGACCATAGACTAACGATTGACGGAGACGGACACAGGATGGCCGGCCATCGTTAGACAATCGTTCGACGCCCCGGGAGATCAGCTGCTTTTGGCCAGACGCATGAACGATTCTTTGTCCACGGCGCGCATGAGGCACTCTTCATGGCTCACGATGCCGTTGCGGAAGAGTTCGGCAAGGCACGCGTCCATGGTTTGCATCCCGAGCTGCGAAGAAGTTTCGATCACCGAATACATCTGGTGGGTCTTCCCTTCGCGGATTAGGTTTTTCACGGCCGGCGTGCCGAGCATGATTTCGATCGCGGCTACCCGCCCACTGCCCAGCTTGGGAAGCAGTTGCTGGGAAACGATCGCTTCCAGCGTGTTGCCGAGCAGCACGCGAATTTGATCCTGCTGATCGCTTGGGAACACGTCGATGATGCGGTCGATGCTCGCAGGCGCATTGCGCGTGTGCAGGGTGCCGAACACGAGATGGCCTGTCTCGGCCAGGGTGAGGGCCGCCTCGATCGTCTCGAGGTCGCGCAGCTCGCCAACGAGGATGATGTCGGGGTCCTCTCGCAGAA
>JACOSL010000015.1 GCA_016179045.1 Fimbriimonas ginsengisoli
ATCTCGCCGTTGCCGTTGTAGGTCCAGTGCTCGACCGCCGAATCGGGGAGGGTTAGGCTCGAAACCTCGCCCCGCGCGGTGTAGGCGTAACTTCTGGCGTACCCGCGCCCATTGGTCACGCTGGTTCGCCGCCCATCCGCGTCGTAGGCGTAGCTTTCCACGTCGCCGCGAGCGTTGGTTTGGCTCGTGAGCAGGCCGCGCGCGTCGTAAGCGAGCGTAGTCGCGTGGGATAGTTCGTCGGTGACCGAAGTGGGGTGGTTCTCGCGGTCATAGGCGGTCTGGATCGTGCTGCCGCCCGGATGGGTCTGGGTGACGAGCCGCGACCATTCGTCGTAGGCGAAGCTCTCGGTGCTACCGGTGGGGTTGGTGGCGGTGAGCTTTCGCCCCATCGAATCGTAGGTGAAGCTGGCCTGGTTGCCCAAGGGGTCGGTGGCGGTCTGGAGGTCGCCGTTTGCGGTGTAGGCGAGAGTCGTGGTATTGTTGAGCGCGTCTTTGGTCGTCAGCAGCTCGCCATAGCTGTCCCAAGTGTTGGTGACGCGGGTCTGCGACAGCGGGTTGACCACCGTGAGCGGCCTTCCCACCGAGTTGTAGGTGAACGTGGCCTGGTTGTTGAGCGCGTCTTTGACGGTGAGAACGTCGTTGGTGGAGTTGTACGTCCAAGTGGTGACCTGGCTTAAGGGATTGGTCTCGGTGAGCTTGTTCGCGTTCGAATCGAAGGTGTATCCCCACACCTTGCCGCGCAAATCCGTATAGCTCGTGATGTTCTTGTTCGAATCCCAGGTCGTGGCATCCGAGAACCCGGCCGGGTCGACGCGGCTCGCGATCTGCCCCGAAGAGTAGTTGTCCGTGCTCGTCAGGCTGCCGGGCTGGGTCAATACGCCGGTGGTAGTCGTGTAGCTGTAGCTGTTCACGTTGCTGAGAGGATCGGTTTCGCTCGTGAGCACGACTCCGGTGGAGTCGTAGCCGTAGCTCCACACGTTTCCGCGCAGGTCGGTGTGGCTGGTGATGGCGTGGTGCGAGTTGTAGGCAAAGCTGCGGGTGTAGCTGTTGCCCGAAAGCGTGGGCATCGTGATGCCGGTGAGGTTCAGGGACGAATCGTAGGCGAACTGCCAATAGCGGCCGCTCGTGTCGGTGATCTGGGTTGTCAGGCCGCTCGAGTTGATGGCGAAGGTGAGGGTGCGGCTGGTTGGATCGGTGAGGGTGGTGATGCGCCCGCTCGCATCGCGCGTCTCGGTCGTGCGGTTCCCCGCCCGGTCGGTATAGCTGGTGGCGTAGCCGTTGATGTCGAACTGCCAGACGCTTTGGTCTTTGGGGGTATAGGTGAAGGTGCCGTTCGCGTTATGGGTGAGGCTGTCGTGGATGCCGGTCGGCGGGATGAGGTTGGGATTGCCGCCGTTGTAGTTGTATTTGAGATAGAGGCCGTCGCCCTTGACCAGGGTTACGTTGGTGTCGCCTTCGATGACGTAGGGGTCCATCGAGAGCCGCCAATTCACCCCGAACTGGGTGGTGAGCGCGGCCTTGCTCGAATGGGATAGCGTGAAGCCGAGCGTCTCGCCCCCGCGCACGGGCCAGCCGAGTAGCGCGATTTGGGTAAGCCGGTTGCCCGTATTCGAGTTCAACGCCCCACCCCCGCCTGCGCCGTTGCCGCTCGTGAGGAGGCTCTCGCCCTCGGTCGAGGCGGAGAGCTGGTCGGTTTCCCACTGTATGGCGTTGTCGCGGGTGGCCTTAGCTAGATCGTCGAGATCGGTCTGAGTCCACATCCCTCGCCCATCCGCGTCCCGCCCCGGATTTGGCCCGAGCCACACGGCGGTGGGACTATCGCTGTACTGCGGCACGCCGCGCACCATCTGGATGGCTTGCCTAATCCCCGCCAGCGACATGCCGCTGATTGCCGCCACCCCCGCGAAGGTCTGGGGAATGAGGATCACCAGACACGCAAACATCGCCAACCCCTTTGTCCGCCAGACGGGTGACGAGATAAGATGACTCGACCTCATGTACTCAATCCTATCACAGGGCCGGTAATTCCGCAAGGTACTTTGTAACAGTTTTTTCGTGCCGCTTCCACCGGCGTTTGCGGGGCGCTCGACTATCGTGGTCTGACTCCACGTGGGCGGTTGGCATCTGCTAGTGCCGACCAAGCTCGAACGGCATCACGATCTTTAGCACCAGCGCAGTGCGAGTGTGCACCGAGTTCGGATCGCCCAGGATCAGCGAGTACTCCATCCCCGCGTTGCCGCTCCGCCGATAGGCCAGGTAAGCGTTGACGTCCCTGCCCTGCTTCACCATGCGCCCGTTCAGCGAGCGGTCGTTACCCAGATCGTGCGACCCGCTCAAAATCACCTGATCCTGCGTCGTGTCTCCCAGCTTCAGGCGACGCGCGGTGGCCTGCAACTGCATCTTCTCTACGGGGCGATACTTCACGACAACGCTCCCCTGGTTGAACGGCAAGCCGCTCACCACCCCCCACGAATCCGAAAGCTGCAAATTACGGTAGGGATTCCCGCGCGGACGCACGAGCTGGGCCGTTACCACTTTGTCGTCGTTGCCTTGAAACCGCTCGTACGAGTAATCCAGCACCATCATCGTCGAATCGCGCCTCAGCGTGGCCGCCGCCCACGTCTCCCCACCCGTCCGGTGCGGATCACCCTGCATCGTGCGCAAGAAATGCGCGTTCACGCCTGCATCCGTGTCCAGAATCGGTCCCTTTCCGATGGGGCGGTACTTCTCGATGTAGGCCGTGTAACCCTTAATGCCCGTCTCCGGCGCAAAACCGAGCCGTCCGAGGTATTCGTCGCTGATCTCCACGTACTCGGTCGAGCCGCTGAGCCCGTTTTTCCCGAAGGCCACCCCCGTGTTGTAGCGGTGGCCGTAGCCCATCTCGGTATCGCGGGTGGTCGTCTGTTGGGCGAAGAACGTGTAGGGCCCGAATTCGCGGTGGTATTGCATGAACGTGCCGTCGTTGCCGATGCCGTGCTGGCGCAGCCCAACGTAGCCACCTTCGAACCACGAGCGAGGGGTCAGCTGGCGTCGAAACTTGCCCGCGAACGCGTTCTGGCTTCCATAGCTGAGCGCGTTCAAAATCCCGAGGTCCGTCTTGTCGTCCAGCTTCCCCGCGATCTTGGTGCCGATGTCGAACCGGTCGATCTGTTGGCTGGCGAACAAGGGCGCGTCGCGCGACGTCGTGAAGTACTGCTGCCCCTCGAGGAAGAATGGGCGACTCTCATCGACCAACCGCGCGAAGTAGCTGAATTCGAGGGAAAGAATCGCGTTCTCGACGTTGCGGAAATCCGGGTTGGCGGAGCCGACGAAATCGAGGGTGCTCGTGATCGGCGTGCGCATGTCGAGCCCCGCGTTTGTCACCCTTCCGTTGTCGTGATCCCAACCGGTGAACGTGTAGGGCAGGAGCTTGACGGTTCGGTCGGTCGTGTCCGGCAACTCAGGCGCCTGCCAGCGCCCGTAGTTCTGCGGCTTACCGCCGTCCGTGTACTGCCAAACGAATTGCTGGATCGTGCGCCGCAAGTAGCGCGTCACGTTGAAGCGCAGCTCATGCCGCCCCGCCCTCGGCAGCCGCATCACCTTCCATGGAATCCTGGCCTCTACTTCCCAGCCCGTCTCCGTGATCCTCCCCGCCGCAAGCATCTCGCCGAGCCACTCGCGCTTGGCCGCTCGGCCGCCGGCAATCTCGATGAAGCTCGCGCCTCGCGGATTGATCGTGAACTTATTGAACGAGTCCTCGGTAAGCACGCCGAACGGGTCGATTGAGAGCACGATGCGGTCGTCGCCGTCGAGCGGCACGTTCGACCTGTAGTTGGTCGCTTCGATCGCGTTCGGCTTGCTGTCGCCCATACGGGCTGCAAAGTAGATGAACTTCCGGTCGTACGCGAGCCAAAAGGTGGCCGATTCCTGCGACATCGCGCTCGTCGTCGCATCGAGCATGCCTTCGAACTTGGGCGCGTCCTTCCATTCGTTCTCGGTGTCGATCACGCCGTCGATGGTGGGCGGCTGCGCCATCCGGAACGCGGGCACGGCGTTGGATCGCTGCGCAAACGCCAGCGCCGGGAGCAGCATCAAACAGAAAAATTTCGCTCTCAATGAGGGACTCTCGCCTTGCCGCCTGCCTAGCAAGGTTTGGGGATGATACGGGACGCCGAGCCTGCCGATGCGGAACCCAGAGCAAATTAGGGCCTTCGACCTACGAAAGTTTTCGTAGTTTGAGCCCTTCGACCTATTTGAGGCGACGCCTCAGCCTTACACCGACACGGTCGTCAAATGGGAAGCGCTGCGGAATGAAGCGTCGGTCTTGGCCCGCACCTCTTCCTCGGTTACGCCGGGCGCCAGTTCGATCAGCACCATCCCTCCATCGATCTCGAACACGCATAGGTCGGTGATGACGAGATCGACGCACGCCTTGCCGGTGAGGGGCAGCGTGCACTTCTTGAGAACCTTCGATTCGCCCGCCTTATTCGTATGCTCCATCACGACCACGACCCGCTTGACCCCCGCAACCAGGTCCATCGCACCGCCCATGCCCTTCACCATCTTGCCCGGGATCATCCAGTTGGCCAAATCGCCCTCTTCCGAAACCTCCATCGCGCCCAGGATCGAAAGGTCGATGTGCCCGCCCCTGATCATCGCGAACGATTCGGCGGACGAGAAGTACGAGGTGCCCGCGATATCGGTGATCGTCTGCTTCCCCGCGTTGATGAGGTCGGGGTCCTCGTCGCCCGGGTAGGGAAACGGGCCCATACCTAGCATTCCGTTTTCGCTTTGGAGCACAACGTCGACGCCGGCGGGGATGTAATTGGCCACCAGAGTCGGAATCCCGATCCCCAGATTCACATAGTAGCCGTCGCGAAGCTCCTTCGCCGCGCGCTGCGCCAGTTGCTCTCTCGTTAACGCCATGGGTCGTCCTCGGCCCGCTTGTGACTTCGCCCGGCGCCAAATCGTCCCTTTGGCAAGGAAGTTGCGCCTGGGCTTAGAGCTAAGTGGCCCTCGTCTGCATTGTGGACGATCCCTAAACCAAACCGATAGCCCTGGCCCGAGCCGACGAACGGTCGTACACTAAGAGATTAAGGATGAAACTGCGGCGCGAATTCACTAGCGCGGCCTCGATGGACGAGGCGGACGAGCGCGCCGACCGGCTCTTGCGCTTAATGAAGTTCCGGAAGACGGGCCAGTCCACCCACGACATCTATGAGCGCGGGAAGCGCAACGCCGGGTTTCGCTGTATCCGGCCTAGGTCGTTCCACGCCGTGCTCCACCTTTGGATCCAACCCGATCCTGCTGGCAGCAAGGTCATCGCCGAGATGGTCGTCGAAACCCTCGTCGGGACGATCCCGTCGGTTGCGCAACGCTTCTACGAAGGGGAGTTGGACGATCTTGAGCACGCGGTCGCCGAAAACCGCCTGCCCGTGGTCAACCGCGCGAGGCAAGACCGGATGGCGGGCACGGCCCACCTCGCCTACGTCTTTGCCTGCGCAGGAATTTCCTTTGCTCTCGCCCATCTGTTCACGCCGGGCCCTCCTTGGGTCGAAGCGTTTCCCTTTGTGATCCTCTACGTCGTGGGGCTCCGCCTCGCACCGAAGACTCCGGCGATCCTGATCGACTACCCGCTACACACCCCAAAGGGTGCCAAGCTCGTTCCAGACCCGAAAGACCTGAACGTGCCCACCGCGCCGACCGCCAAGCCGAGGCGCTAGGCGCGCTCGCGGGTCGTCAGGCGTTCGATCCGCTTCTCATATCGAGAGCCCTGGACGATGCGCTGCACGTATATCCCGGGCAGATGTATCTGGTCCGGCTCCAGCGCGCCTGCTTGCACTAGATGCTCGACCTCGGCGACGCAGACCTTGCCCGCCGCCGCCATCATCGGATTGAAATTCCGCGCCGTCTTCCGGAACGCCAAGTTGCCCATCGTGTCGCCCTTCCAGGCTCTCACGATCGATAGGTCCGCCGCGAGAGCCGTCTCCATCACATACATCTCGCCGCCGAATTCGCGCGTCTCCTTTCCCTCTGCTACCAGGGTGCCATAGCCCGTCTTGGCGTAAAACGCGGGAATCCCCGCGCCTCCAGCCCGAATCCGCTCCGCCAACGTGCCCTGGGGGTTGAATTCCAACTCGAGTTCGCCCGAAAGATATTGGTCCTCGAACGTCTTGTTCTCCCCTACGTAGCTGCTCACCATCTTGCGAATCTGCCGGGTCTGAAGCAGCAGCCCCATGCCGAAATCGTCCACCCCGCAGTTGTTGCTGATCACGGTGAGTTCCTTGACGCCTGTCTCTCTCAGCGCCACGATCAGGTTCTCGGGGATGCCGCATAGGCCAAACCCGCCCGACATCACCGTCATGCCGTCAAACACCAGCCCTTCCAGGGCCTCCGCCGCCGATCTATAGACCTTGTTCATCGCCTGCCTGACGCCCTGCGCCGGGTGGATTGTACTTTGCACGGAGCCCAAGGCATGTGCGTTCTGGGCGCGGCTATCGCGAGGCGGGTAAACCACTCCCATGGCCCTCGCCGTCATCGCCCTCGGGTCGAACCTTGGAGACTCGCTGGGCAGCGTTCAACGAGCGGCAGGGGCATTGGCCTCGCTTCTAACCGACTTCAGCCTCAGCCCGCTCTACCGGACTGTACCCATGTACGTAGCAGATCAGCCCGCCTTCGTCAACGCGGCCGCTCTCGGAGAGACCGACCTCGGCCCTTGGCCCCTCCTCCAAGCGCTGAAGAGGCTCGAATTGGACATCGGACGCCAACCCCGCCAGCGATTCGGCCCGCGGGAAATCGACCTCGACCTCATCTCCTACGGCTGCGTGTCCTATCGATTCATCCAGGCCGGGCGGATCGTCCTCGAACTGCCCCATCCTCGCCTGGCCGAGCGCCGCTTCGTCCTTCAGCCTTTGGCCGACCTGGCGCCCAACCTCGACCTCCCGGGCCTCGGACGCGTGGCCGGCCTTCTTGCCGCGACGGAATCGCAGGCTGCAAGCGTCCAAAGGATCGAAGATGCCGCACTTCAAATTCAAGGCGTTCGATAACGCCGGCCGCGACCATGAGGGCACCCTCGAGGCCGCCGATGCGCGCGAGGCGGCGGCCCACCTGGTGGCCCAGGGCCTCAAGGTGCGGCTCCTGCAGGAAGCCGCGCCCGCACCCCAGTTCCAACTCGGACCGGCGCCGGCGCAGCCTGCACCGAAGCAGCGTCCTACGCCCCAAGCTCCTGCCGTGCGCCCGTTCCGGCCGACGCCTCAAGCGCCGAGCCCCCAGCCGCCCGGCCCCGGCGCCCCAGCGCCGAGCACCAAAGCCTCGGTAGCGTCGAGCCCCGTCATTCGCACGCCTCGCGGCTCGGACAAAGACCGCTTCTTCCTCTTCTCCCAAACCGCTGCTGCCCTAAGGGCCGGCATCAACCCCGCCGAGTTCTTCTCCAACATGGCTCCGCGGGTTCCCCCCCGCTTCCGCGGATCGATGTCGGCTCTCTCCGCCGCCGCCGCCGAAGGCACTGCGATCAGTGCGGTGCTCGCGCAATATCCGAACCTGTACCCGTCGTCGGTCGTCGGCCTCGTCCGCGCCGGCGAGCAAGGCGGTTTTCTCCCCGAGGCGTGCGACACCGTCGCCCAGCAGGCCGAGGGCGCTCATAAGTTTCGCCGCTGGTTTTGGTGGGTCTCGTTCGTGCTCATCAACGCGCTGCTCGCCATACCGGGCGCGTGGCTGGTGCGCGTAGGTCTGCTCAGGACTTGGGAGATCGCCGAGGGCCAAGGAGTCATCAACTCAAAACAGGTGGCGGGGGATTTCTTGGGCGCGCTTTGGGAGCAGCTAAGGTGGCCCATCGGCCCCGCCGTGCTTGTCGTCTGGGCTGCGTGCTCGGTCGGCTGGCGGCTGTTTCAATCCGATCTGCTTCAGGGCTTTCGGCATCGCCTGGGGCTCGCTTGGCCCGTCTTCGGCCCGCGGGCACGCCATGAGAATCTGACCATCTTCTCGTGGACGCTTGGCAAACTGACTGCGTCCGGGTTGCCTTACAACACCGCGTGGGGGTTGGCGGCCGATGCAGTGCCCAACCTCCAAGCACGGCAGCAATTGGTCAGCCTTGGCGCTCGCGCCACCGCCGAGCAGCGAGTTTCCGATCTCATCCAAAGCTCCAAGCTTTTCCCGCGAGAGTTCGCTCCGATCGTGTCGACCGCTGAATACGTCGGCAACGTGCCTGGCGCGCTCGATCAGCTCGCGCGTGCGAGCCGAGCCGAGTTTCAGTCGACCGAAACGATCGCTCGCCTTCGCGGAGGGTGCTGGGGCATGCTCGCATTGATCGTAAGTTCCTTTGCCGCGCTCGCGATCGTGCTGTGGGCTTGGTACCGGGAGTTGCTCCCCAGAATGGCAGACCCCGGCCTGAACGAGCCAGGCTACAGCCAGCCCGCGACCCAATCGCCCTCGTTGCCGCCCGTAAACCGGCCGCAAGCACCCGTCCGCCAGGCGCCAACGGGCGCCGACCCCGACCCTGAAAGTATCGCCGGCCCCGCTCCAAACCCATAATTTCACCAGGCACCCCCATGCACCGCAAGCAGCCCCTCGCTAGGCTCTCCCGGAGATCGGCTTGAGCGCATCCGAATCGGCCCACATCGAACCGGCGCCCGACGCCGAGCCGAGATCGTACGTTGCGACCCACGTCGTGGGTCCGCTACTCGGCAAGGTCCCTCTCGGCGATGTACAGGCGTTCTTCCGCCAGTTTTCCGCGATGCAGAATGCGGGGCTGCCTGGCGCGGTTCTCTTCGACGCGCTCGCCCGTCAATCCCATCAGCCCAAGCTTCGCAGGATCGCAGAGGAACTCCGCGCGCTCGCACTTGCGGGAAAACCCGCCTCCGAGGGCCTCCAACGCTATCACGAGGTGTTCACTCCCGTGATCGTCAGTCTGATCCGGGCGGGCGAAGAAGGCGGCTACCTCGCCGCCGCCCTCACCCAAGCAGCCGATTACCTGCAAACGGAACAGGAAATCCGCCTGATCTATCGCAAAGCCACCCTCTACCCCAAGATGGTCGTGGGCGCTTCGATTGTGCTCATAGTTGCCGCCAACGCGATCATCGCCTCGATGGGCAAGAAGAGCTTTCTCGCCTCGCCCCTCACCGAGCCCGTCACATGGGTCTTCCTCGGCCCGCTTCTCGTGTTCGCGTTTCTCTACTTCCGGGTTGGCCTCGCGAATCCGCGTGTTCGCTACAACTGGGATAGGTTCACCCTCCTCGTGCCCTATGTCGGAAGCACCCTCCACCAGTTCGCCATGGCGAAGTTCGGCCGTGCCCTCGCCGCCCTTCACAAGGCGGGCGTGCCGCCCCAGCGCTCGGTGGAGCTCGCCGCCGATGCTTGCGGCAACGAATGGCTCCGCTCGAGGCTCCACCCGGCTGGCGCGCGCCTCAAAGAGGGTTACGCCTTCGCAGAAACTCTGGCCGACACCCACGCTCTTTCGCCCATCGCCCTCCAAATGGTTTCAACCGGCGAGACCAGCGGCGATCTCGAAACCATGCTCACCCGGTTTTCGGAGTTCTATGAAGAAGAGGCCAAAACACGTTCTGCTCAACTTGGGGTGGTTACCGGCGTCGCCGCCCTGTTCCTCGTCGGCGGCTACGTGGCTTATATAGCCTTCACGTTCTTCAGCGGTCTTTACGGCGGTCTGCGCGATGAGATGCAGGACGCGCAGAGCCAGCAGGGGGCGCCCTAGCTATGGCTCGAAACCACTACGAGGTGCTAGGAGTCTCCCGAAGCGCCACCGACGCCGAAATCAAATCGGCCTACCGCCGCCTCGCCCTCTTGCACCATCCCGACCGTTCTTCCGAAACTGGTTCTCGCGAGATTTTTCTAGCTGCGACGAAGGCCTACGAGACGCTCAGCGATCCTGCGCAACGCCGTGCATATGACCGAACCCAAATCCAAACCGCTGGCCCAAAGCCCACTGCCGCCCCAAAGCCGCCATCCTCACAGAAGGTCAAACCCTCGGTCCAACCTAAAGCCTCTCGCAAAGCCCAAATCGCTTCCGACGTCACCCGGATGTCACTCCTCTACTCGCGTGGCCAACAAGCGGAGGCCGAGCGGATCGCCCGCCGCATCGTCGCCGGCGGCGATCGCCAGCCTTTGGCCCACGCCATCCTTGGCGACGTCGCCCGAGTCCGCGGCAAAACGCGCGAGGCGGCGCGACAATATGACCTCGCCGCCAAAGCCGAGCCCGCAAACCCTCTCTATCGTCGCCGACATGAGGAGATGCTCGCCGCTCTGGGAAGCGAAGCCCTGCAGGCGGACAGTCCCAAGGCGGTCGTCGCGACCGGAGGCGTTCTCATCGCGGCCGCGAGTTACATAGCGTTGAGCCAGGAGCCTCCGCTTCTGGCATCGGTGCCCTTCATCTCGTCGTGGACGCTTGGGCTTGTCGCGATGACCTTTCTCTGCGGCATCGCAATCGGGGCGGCCCTTTCGGTTGGTGGCTGGCTCGAGCGATTTACCACCGCGCCAGCCGGCATGCCCGCGCGAATGTCTCCCGCCGCATCGCTCGGCTGCGTCGCCCTGATCAGTTTTTGGCTGGCCGCCGCCCTCTATGGCGCGGTCGGTACCGCTCAGCGGGGATTCAACCGGTCGACGTCACGGCTGCTTTCCGCTACAACCTTTGCGGTCTGCGCCCTTTCGCTTGGCGCAGCCCTCTCCCCCGGCCTTTCGCCCTTCCAGGTCCTCCTCTGGTCGGGCAACCTCGTCTATCCCGCCGCCCTTTGCGGGTGGATGGTCGCGGACACGTTCAAGCCTGAGCGCTAGGGTGGGTCACTGAATTTGCTTCCATACGTCCTTGAGCGAGGAAGCCGATTTCTCGAGGCCCGCCTTCTCAGCGGCGGTTACGCTCGGCTCGAGGATTTCGAGCACTCCTGCTCGACCCACTCGGGTCGGCATCGAGAGAGAAATGCCCGAGATGCCCAGCTTGCCCTCCTGGTGGGCGCTAACCGGAAGAACCGCCCCCGAATCGAGAGCGATCGCTTCCACAACTTTTTTGATCGAAACTCCCACCGCACGCCCGGCGCCGCCCTTCAGCCGGATGACTTCGGCGCCCGATTTACGCGTGGAATCGAAAACCTCGCCAACCGCCTCGGCGGTGTAACCCGTGACCGACGAAAGCGGCACGCCACCGACCGTAGCCGACGAGAGAATCGGCACCATGGAGTCTCCGTGCTCACCCAAGATCAGCGCGTGAACGTCGCGCGCCCCCACATTGAAGCGGTCGGCGAGCAGAGACCGAAATCGGCACGTGTCGAGCACGGTGCCCAAGCCCAACACCTGGCCCTGCGGAATGATCCCGCTCACCCCCGCCAGCTCGGTGAGAATGTCCACTGGATTCGAGACCACCAAGATCGTCGCGGTCTTCGGCAGCTTCGTGCCCTTGAGCGATTTGAGAATCTCCTTGAACAGCCCCACGTTGCGGTTGATCAATTCGAGGCGGCTCTCGTCGGGCTTGCGTCGCAGGCCAGCCGTGATCACTACGCAATCGCTGCCGTCCACGACCTCATAGCCGCCGCTCGTGATGGTTTGGCTCGCGGTAAGGGCCGAGCCGTGACGTAGGTCCAGCGCCTCCCCAGCCGCCATCTCTGCGTTCATGTCGACAAGTGCGATCTCGCGGACGATGCCCCCGATCTGCAAGGCATAGGCGGCGTCGGACCCGACCCGGCCTCCGCCGCCAATGATGCTGACTTTCATGCGCAACCGATCTCCTTTATCACTCTGAATTCATGCCCGCCTGCGATGAGGGCGTTGCGGACGCAACACCGCGGGTCTTGATAAGCGCGGTACAGGCAATTATGGCACCGGCGAACCGTCGGGCTGCCCCCCCGCCCCGGGTCTTGGTTCGAGGCAAAGCGACGCATGCCCCGCTTCACGTTCTGCTTCAGCTTGGATTCGATGAATCTCCGCTTCAAACGCTTGGCGCAGCACTTCCACGTCAGCCGGGCTCGCCTCCCTCGGCACGCGGAAAGGGGGGCCGAAGCGCATGACGGCCCTAGAGAAGGGCCACGGCACCTGGAAACGATCCCAAGAGCCGGCGAGGAACCGCGGCCGAGCGCTGATCCCCACCGGAATAAGCGCCGCCCCCGATCGTTGGGCCATCAACATGACCCCGCCTTGAACGACGCCGGAAGGGCCGCGCGGACCATCAGGCGTGATCGCCATCGTTCCACCCGCTTCAAGCACTCGAATTCCCTCCACTGCGGCCCTGACGCCACCCCGGCCCGAGCTGCCCCTGATGACGTTGAAACCAAGCCGGCGAAACACGCGGCTCTGGATTTCGCCATCGCGAGACTGGCTGATGATCACCCAAACTCCACGCCCGCGCCACTTAACCGCTGCCACAAGCGAGCGGCCGTGCCAGCCGCAGATGATCTTGCCCCCCGGAGCGTCGAGCGCCTCCGCCGACTGCATTTTGATCCGCCATGTTGAGCCGAGGAGGCGCACCATCCAATAGGGAACGTTGCTGAGCACGGCCGGACGCGCTCGCCTCCACCAGGCCTTCACGAAAGCCACCCGCGGCGCCGAGCAAGCTCGGTCGCCGAGTGCATCGGGTATCGGCGTTGCAACTCGGCGAGCAATCTTGTCGCCTCATCCCGATCTGCGTCCCATTTGAGGCGGGCCAAGCCGAGAAGGGCGTCGGGACACTGTGGGTCACCCGGGGCCTCGGTGACGCTTCGCAGCAGCGTCTCGGCCGCTTCCGGCCCCGATTTACGCCACCGCTCTGCCATCATCGTCCGCTGCAAGCTGGTAAACGCTGCCAACCCGCCAATGTCGGCAAGCCTTGAAACGAGAGCCACCTGGTCCGCGTCTCCGCTCGCTTCAAACAGGCGCAGAACCGTTTCCTTTTCCAACGCCCGATCGCCCATCGCCCCCGCCGCGTCGGCCAAGTCGCGGAGGGCTTTGACGTCGTTCGGGTGGGCTTCGAGATGGCGCATCGCCGTTGCCAGCGAGGCGGCCGCGCTGCGGTCGCTCATCCGGTCGAGCAGCACGTGCCCCAGCCTTCGATCGCCAAGGTCGGGAGCCCGAAATAGCAAGCTGGCGATCAAGCCCATGGCCAGGCCGCCAAGGTGGGCTGAGTAGGCTGTGGTAGGCACCACCCCGCCGAGCGGGATCAGCGCGCCCGCAATCTGCAGCAGGGCCCAGAGTGACGTAAGAAAGGCGACCGAGGCGGTAACGCCCGGCCAGACCGGGACGCGAACCGTAATATATTTAGCGCTATAGTAACCAACACAGCCGGCTACCGCTCCACTTGCGCCAATGAGAGTCGATGGCTCCGGACCCGAAACGGGCACAAACATCGCCGCGTACAAGCCAACCCCGGCAAGGCCGGATGCAAAGTACACAACCACAAACCGAAACGTTCCTGTAGCGATCTCTACGGCTGCGCCTACCGCCGCCAAAAAGACCATATTCCCCAACAGGTGCATCAGGTTCTGGTGCAGGAACAGGCTGGTGATGGCCGAACCGAAGCTGGGTCGCTCGGGATGAAAGCCGAACTCTTCGGGAAGCACCGACTGCCACAATAGGCCGAACGCGGCCGCGAGATTGGCCGCGATCAGTAGGAGGGTCGCGATCGGGAGTCGGCGTTGACCACTCAAGCTTCCTGCAACAGGTCCTCCGGCAGGTCCACGTTCAGGTACGTCTCCTGCACGTCGTCCAAGTCCTCCAACATCTCTAGCAGCCGCACGACCTTCGGCGCGTCCTCGCTCGAAATCTCCGTCTTGTTGCTCGGAACGTACGTGAGTTCGACGTCCGTAGTGCGAAGACCGGCCCGCTCGAGAGCTTCGTTAGTGGAGTGAAGGTCCTCAACCGCAGTATAGACAACCAGCCCCTCGTCGTCGGGCACCACATCCTGGGCCCCAGCATCGATCGCCAGCAAGGTGACCTCCTCCTCCGACTTCGACCCGGGATCGACGACGATCTGCCCAAGACGCTTGAACTGCCAACTGACGGAGCCGTTCTCGGCAAGGTTCCCTCCACTCTTGGCGAAGGCGTGTCGCAAGTCGGCCACCGTGCGGTTACGGTTTTCCGTCGTGCACTCCACCAAGATCGCAGCTCCGCCCGGTCCGTATCCCTCGTAGGTCACCTCGTCGAAGTCGGCGCCCTCAAGTTCGCCAGTGCCTCGCTGAACCGAGCGCTTGATGTTGTCGACTGGCACCGACGCTTCGCGTGCCTTGGCAATCGCCACCCGCAGCCGCGCGTTCATGTCGGGATCGCCACCGCCCGTCTTAGCGGCTACGATGATTTCCCGGCTTAACTTGGTGAAGAGCTTGCCGCGGATCGCATCTTGGCGACCCTTGCGGATGCGGATGTTCTTCCATTTGGAATGACCGGCCATCGACCTATTGTGGCACGGCGAACTTAGCCGAACCTTTCCGAACCGTGGTCAACGCCTAGGGGCTTGAGCCTGTGCCGAAGCCGTAAGCTCCGCGATCTTCATGCGGGCGCGGCGAACGTGGAAGGGAGTCGCCAGCTGGTAGGCCCGCCCCCCAGGGGTGTTGGGGTCCACGAGGGCGGTTTCATGCGCTTTGATCGCGCGCTCAATCAGCTTGGCCAACTCGGCGTCGTGGCCCTTCCCCTGAACCGCCGGCGCCAGATCGTAGAGCACCGCAGGCAAGATTTGTGGACGTAGATAGTCGGGCACGTCGACGACGGAATTGGCGGTCTTCAGGGCCTCGTCGACCTTGCCCAATTCGGCTTGCACGTGAGCCAGCCGCAACGTGTCCCCCACTCGTCTGTCCGGACTGATCGGGTGCCGCAGAGCCAATTCGATCGCCTTCTTTGCGTCGGCCCATCGTCGGGCGGCAAGGTAGACGTCGCCGTACTGCCAAGCGTCGCGCTCCTTCATTGGCGCGGGATCGAGCCAGGGCAAGAGTTCGTTTGCCCGCACAGCGATGTAATCCTTCGACTGAACCGGGGTGATCTCGCCGTTTGCCTCGCGCCGCACGAGCACGCGTGAAGCGTCCTGCAACCTTTCCTGAATCAGGCCAATCGTGAGCGGGCCCGCGTCCCTCGGATCGTTCGGATTGGGGATGTGGCCAGCGCGACAACCTGCGACGAGCGCGGCCAGCAGCATCGCCGCCAAGCCGGAGCTAAGCCTCGACGAAGCGATGATTCCCAAAGAGGGCGTCCCGATAGATCTCCGAGCCGCAGAAGGTGAGCACAGGCTTGCCTTTGAGGTGCATTCCGTGAAAGGCCGTGTTCCTGCTTTTGCTAAATGACTTGTTCCGATCGAGAGTCCATTCGAGGTCGGGGTCGATGACCGTCACCTGGGCGACCGGCGTCTCTCCCGGCTTCAGCGTGCCCGCCTCCAGCCTCAGGATTCGGGCCGGGGTCGTGCTCAGTTTGCGAACCGTTTCGAGCGGACTCAGCACCCCGGTGTGCGTTAGCCGGGTGAGCGTCACGCCAACCGTGCTCTCGAGTCCTACGCTCCCGAAGGGCGCTTCCTCGAACGGCACGTCCACCTCGTGGCTCGCGTGGGGCGAGTGGTCGCTCGCGATGCAGTCGATCGTTCCGTCGTTGAGCGCCTCCAAGAGCAAGTCGATGTCGATCCGTGTGCGTAGCGGGGGCAGGGCCTTGAAGTTGGTGTCGAACTCGCCGATCGCTTCCTCCGTGAACGTGAAGTGAAGCGGGCTCACTTCGCACGTAACCGGCGCGTCCAAGTATTTGGCCTGGCGGATCATCTCCACCGCGCCCCAGGTGCTCACCCGCATCACGTGAAGCTGGCATCGGGTGTGGAGCGAGAGAAGGCAGTTCCGCATAACTGCGATCTCTTCCGCGCTACGGTGGATGCCCTTAAGCCCAAGCATCGCGCTCATCGCACCCTCGTTCATGCTGCCTCCCCGACTTAGCGATTCGTCTTCGCAGTGGGCCATGATCGGCAAATCAAGCTGAAAACAGAACTCCATCGCCTTGGTCATGACCATCGAGTCCTGGATTGGAAATCCCTCGTCGCTCGCTGCTACGATCCCCGCGCGCTTCAAGGCGAAAAGGTCGGAGAGCTGCTTGCCATCCATCCCCTTCGTCAGCGCCCCGACGGGCGCCACGAACACGCCACCCGATCCAGGGGATGCCGAGCGGTCGAGGATGAAATCCACCAGGGAGGGCGAGTCGAGGGGCGGATTTGTGTTCGGCATACAGCAGATGGTCGTGTAGCCGCCGGCTGCGGCCGCCTGCGTCCCTGTGGCGATCGTCTCCTTGTGCGGATCGCCAGGCTCGCGCAAATGCACGTGCGGGTCGACCAAGCCAGGCGTGATCCACAGGCCGTGGCAGTCGTACACGTCGTCTGCGCTTGCATCGTTCAACCCCGGCCCAAACGCAACTACTTGGTCGTTTTCGATAAGCAAGCTCCCGGCGATGTCGAGTTCTTGGCTGGGGTCGAGGATGCGCCCACCTTTGAGAAGGATTCTCATGCCTTCACCTTGCCCTTGGGCTTAGACACCGCCTTTGCCGCCGCGATTGCTTGCGGAAAATTCTTGCCCATTCCCTCTTGCCCAAATGCCCAATAGAGGCAGGCCATCCGCACGAAGATTCCGTTCTCGACCTGCGCGTTGATCGCGGATTGGTCGGAATCGGCGGCGGGGTCGTCCAGCTCGACTCCTCGATTGATCGGGCCCGGGTGCATGACCAGGCAGTCGGGACGTGCGAACGCCAGCGTCTCGCGGTTGATCTGATACATCGACGCATACTCGCCAACCGAACTGAACAGACCGTCCAGCATGCGCTCCCGCTGAAGCCGCAGGCAAATGATCACGTCGGCGCCCGCGATCCCGGTCGGAAGGTCGTGGCACACCTTGCCGGGCAGCATCGTCATCGTGTCTGGCATGAGCGTGCGCGGTCCAACGAACCGGATGTCCGCGCCCATCTTGCTGAGCAGCCATGCGTTAGATCTGGCTACCCGCGAGTGCTCCACATCGCCCACGATCGCCACGCTGAGGCCCTCGATACGACCCTTGCGCTCCAGAATTGTCAGGGCGTCGCCAAGTGCCTGGGTGGGGTGCTCGTGCTGCCCGTCGCCTGCATTCACAACCGGACCTCCGAAAAAGCGGGCAGCCAGAGTGGCCGCGCCCGACATCCGGTGCCGCATCACGAGACCGTCGAGCCGCTCGTGGCGCAGAGTCAGGATCGTGTCCTTCAGCGTCTCGCCTTTGCTCATCGAGGATCCCGCCGAGCTGAAGTTCGCCGTCTTCATTCCCAAGTAGTAGGCCGCCTGCTCGAACGACACCCGCGTGCGGGTCGAGTTCTCGAAGAACAGCATCCCGACGACCTTTTGTTTGATCTCAGGAACCGATCTGCCCTCGACGATCCGCTTCTTGAAATCAGTCCCTAATTCAAGCAAGTGCTCGATCTCTCGCACCTCGAGCTGGCGAATGCCCAAAACGTGACGGATCATGCCCCCACCCCAGCGGGCTCGGCGCGCTCCAGCACCACCGCATCCTCACCGTCGTATTCGTTCACCCGCACCACGATATGATCTCCGCGATTGGTTTGTACCTCTCTCCCGCAGTAGTTGGGCTGAATCGGCAGTTCTCGGTGGCCTCGATCGATCAGCACCGCAAGTTGTACCGAAGCAGGCCGGCCGTGCTGCATCAATGCGTCCATTGCGGCCCGAATCGTGCGCCCAGTGTAAATCACTTCGTCAACGAGCACGACCGCATTCCCCGTAATTTCAAAGGGGATCTCGCTTTCATCCGTGTCGGAACTCGGCCGATCGTCTCGAAAACCCGAAATATCCAGCTTCCCACAAGGGATCGTGACCCCTTCGATCTGAGTCATCTGAAAGGCGAGCCGCTTCGCGATCGGCCAGCCTCGGCGAATAACCCCCACCACGACGAGGTTTCCGCCTCCTTGGTTGGCCTCGAGAATCTCGTGGGCCATGCGCCCAAGCGTGCGGCGCATATCGGCGGCATCGAGCAGCACTGCGCTCATTCCGTCTTGATTATGCCCGTTCCCTGCGGGTGAGTCTAGGGAGGGCCCTCAGGTCGACATTCCAGTGATCGCACCGGGCCACCGCGAGCAAGGCCACCGAGGCGAATCCCCGCAACAAACCTAGCCCGCAAAGCCGCCGGTTTTAGTCCGGTGTCGGTGCTGGCGTCCCCGCCCCGCGCCGATACCAGGAATGGAGCGAGGCGGGAGGCCGAGGCCAGGGGAGTCGACAGGATGTCAAAGCGAGCGCTGTTTACGTTGATCGTCGCGGCAAGCGCGATCCCATCGTTTTCGACCGGCGGAACTATGGAGGCTCTCGTTGGCATCCAGCCCGAGGTCGTGCAGGAAATTCAGGCCGCCCAACGAAGCCTCGAGGACGGCCAATTCGATCTCGCCGCCGCCCAGGCGAATCTGATCCTGCTCTCGCGACCGCTTCGCGTGAGCGTCACCTTCAACGACGTGCCCCGACGCCAGGTCAAGGACTGCGAGCACGCGCTCGGAGATGCGATCGACATGTGGCAGCGCGCCACGGATGGGAAACGCGATTCGAACGGGCCCGCGATGGCGAGCAAGCAGATGTGCGCATCGCCTTCGAGCCCGATGTCGTGGATCGCGGTGTGCCCGTCGGCGGCCTTGTCAGTTGGCGTCGGGCCATAGAGTATGTCAATCAGATTCCGACCGACGAGACGACTGCCGAAATCCGAGTCCGAACCCATAACCCGTGGGCTAGGGGCATGAGCTTCGAGCAGATGCGCCACGAGGTTGCGCATGAACTCGGTCACGTGCTTGGGCTCGACGACAGCCGACGCCTAGGAGCGGTGATGAGCCCTCTCGATCTTCGCCGCCCTGTCGGGAAGGTTGGAGACGACGAACTCGAGGCGCTGCACCGCCTGCGAGATCTGGCCGCCGAGGTTCGCCGAGAGGCTCTCGAATACGCAATGCGGGTATAACCGAACCCGTGCGGCTGATTCAGGCCCTCGAATCGGGCGTCCTGCTCGGCGACGGCGCGAACGGCACCTTCCTCGGGGAGCGCGGCTTTACCCAGCAGCCTTACGACCTCGCCAACTTGCTCGCCCCCGACCTCGTGCGTCAAGCGCATGAGGCCTATTTCGCTGCCGGCGTCGACCTGGTCGAAACGAACACCTTCGCCGCCAACGCCATTCGGCTCGCCGGACGTGATGTCAACGTTCGCGATCTCAACCTTGCTGGAGCCCGGCTTGCCCGCCAGGCGGCGGGAGTCGAGCGCCTAGTTCTTGGCGCTATCGGACCATGTAGCCGCGCCCTCGAACCGATCGGCCAGGTAACAGTAGATGAACTGAAGGCGAGCGTACTCGAACAAGCTGAGGCCCTCGCCGAAGGCGGCGTCGACGGGTTCCTTCTCGAAACCTATATCGATATGGAGGAGCTGCGCCTTGCCGTCGAGGCGGTTCGGTCCGCTTCCGATCTCCCCATCATCGTCAGCAAAGCCTACATCGAAGAGGGGGAGATGCTCTCGGAGGGGCTGCCCGCGCGCTGCGCCCAAGAGATGACCGACCTCACAGGCGTCGTCGCGGTCGGCGCCAACTGCATCGTGGGCCCCCAGCGAATGCTCGACCTCGTCCGCATGATCGCGGAGACGACCGACCTGCCCATCCTCGCCTTTCCGACCCCTGGCATGCCCCAGCTCGTTCGCGGGGCGGTGGCCTACGACACGTCGCCCGAATACTTTGCCAAAGCCGCGGCGCGCTTGGTCGATGAAGGCGCTCGTCTGGTCGGAGGGTGTTGTGGAACGACTCCTCAACACATTTGCCGTCTCAGCCAAGAGCTCAAGGGTAAGCGCCGCGACGCCAAGCCGAGAGTTAGCCGACTTCGCGAGGCGAAGGAGCGCGAAGCCCTTGCCCAGACCGATCCCAGCGAGCTGGGCCTCAAGCTCGGCCACAAGTTCGTCGTCTCGGTGGAGCTGGACGTCCCTCGGGGATTGAACCTCGACAAGCTGCTGGCTGGCGCTCGGGTGCTCAAGGTCCAGGGCGCCGACGTGATCAACATCTCCGACGGCGCTCGGGCGCGGCTGCGCATGAACCCATCCGCCGTCGCCGCCCTCATCCAGGGCCGGGTGGGAATCGAAGTGACGATGCACTTCTCCTGCCGTGACCGCAACCTGCTCGCCATCCAGTCCGACCTCCTCGGCTGCCACGCGATCGGTGTACGCAACATCCTCGCCGTCACCGGCGACCCCGCCCATATCGGCGATTACCCCAGCGCGACCAGCGTGTTCGACATCGATTCCGTCGGCCTAGTTCGCACCCTTTCCCGCTTCAACGAGGGCATCGACATGGCCGGCTACAGCCTCGGGATCAAATGCGGATTCACGATCGCCTGCGCCTACAACCCGCTGCCCATCGACCCCGCTTTTGAAATCGACCGGCTCAAGCGCAAGGTCGACGCGGGGGTCCACGTGGTTTACACCCAGCCCGTGTTTGAACCCGGACTTGCGGAAGAAGCGGTGGAGGTCTGCCGCAAGCTCGGGGTGCCCTGCCTCGTCGGCGTGCTCCCCTTGCGGAGCCAGCGCCACACCGAATTCATGCACAACGAAGTCCCCGGCGTCCGCATCCCTGAGCGGCTGCGCAAGCAAATCGCCGAAGCGCCCGACGATGCCGCCGCCTTGAAGATCGGCCTCGCCGAGGCTCGCAGCCTCGCCGCCGCCATCCGCAAGTGCGCCGCCGGACTCTACATCATGCCGCCCTTCGGCAGCGCCGCCATCGCCCAGCAAGTGATGGAGGGCCTAGCTTGATTCGTCGTCCCTTGTACTTTCGAGGGACGCCAAGGATGGCGTCCCGTAAAGCTTGGGCGAGCGAGCCCCGGGACGGGGCGAGCGAGCCAGAGAAAAACGGTTACCCCTGCCACGCGGCGGGGGTCGCTAAGGCAACGCCGAAGCGGGGGGTGGGGCTCCGCCCCAGGGCGGAGGAACCGGCCCGATTCGGGCACGACGGAACGTGCCCCTCCCGCGACTTCCCCTTGTCGCCCCAGGGGGCTTCGGTCGCCGCCTTGCCCTCGCGAGCCCATGGCTAGCCGCACCAGCCGCCGCGATTTTCTCCGCTGGGCGGGGGCGGGCGCCCTGGTCGGCGTCGGCGGAGTTTCGCTAGCAGGCATCGGCGCCGGCGACCTCGAGGTCGTGCGCCGCGAACTTCGCCTCCCTCGCTGGGATGCCGACGGCTTCCGCCTCGTGCTCCTCGCCGACGTTCATGTCACCCATCCCTACGCCATGCTCAGAACCCGCCAAGCGGTTCAGCTTGCCCTGGACGAAAAGCCCGACGTCATCGTGTCCGCGGGCGATTTCGTCCACCGCAGCAGCGATTACGCGCTCGAATTCATCCGCCAGTCGTTTCGCGACCTCGGAAACGCCGCCTGCCCCTGCCTTGCCGTTATGGGCAACCACGACTACGCCACTCCTCGACCGGACCGCGTGATTCGAACGGTCGTCGAACGAACCAACTTTCAATTGCTTCGCAATCAGGCGGTCGAGGTCGGTGGCGTCACGATCGCGGGCCTCGATGACGCGCTCTACGGTCGCCATCGGACTGATTTTCTAACACCTGGACGCTTCTCGCGCTCCCTCGTCTCCATTCTCCACGAGCCAGATTACGCCGACGAAATGCCCGAACTGATCAGCCTGCAACTCAGCGGCCACAGCCACGGCGGCCAGCTTTGCCTACCTGGCGGTATCGCCGTCTCGACCCCCTACGGAGCTCGGCGCTATGTGGCGGGCTTCTATCCCGAGGCGCGCGTCCCCCTATATGTCACTCGAGGCGTCGGCACCATCGGGCCCGACCTGCGTCTCTTCTGTCGGCCCGAGGTGAGCGTGCTCACCCTGCGGAGCGCGTAAGACCGCAATGACGTGGAAGCCGCTCGGCCTCGCCGCCGGCTTGCTCGGCGCGGGCATGCTCGCTTACGGCGCGCTCGTCGAGAGCCGCCGGCTCGTGCTAGAGCGACACACACTCCGGCTCGCCGGATGGCCGGCCGGGCTTGCCGGCTTCCGCATCGCGCTCTTGGGCGACTTCCATCTGCGCGACCGCCATTCGGTCGACCTCGGAAGGCGCGCGTGCGAACTGGCGGTGAAGCTCAAACCCGACGCGGTTGCGATCGTCGGCGATCTGGTCGGATACTGGAAAGCCCGCAGCCCCCTCATGATCGGCGAAGCTCTCGAGCCTCTCGCGGCCCTCCGCGGTCGGGTCGTCGCCGTACCCGGAAACCACGACTACTGGGGCGGCCTACCTGAGTTCCTCCTGCCCGTTTTCGATGAGTTCGGCATCCGGCTGCTTCGCAACGAGGTCTGGCGGAGCGGCGGCATCGCTTGGGTGGGTATCGATAGCGCCAAGTCCGGGCAGGCCGATCCCTACGCGCCCATGCTCGAACTCGAAGGAGACGAGCCCGCGATCGTGCTCTGGCACGAACCCGATGCGGTCCGCCACCTCCCGCTCCGCGCCGCCCTCATGCTTAGCGGCCACAGCCATGGCGGACAGTTCCGCTTCCCCGGCGGCTACACCCCGATGCACACGAGCCTGGGCCGACGCTACGTCCGCGGCTTCTATCCCCACGCCCCAACGCCCCTCTACGTCACCCGCGGCCTCGGCACCACCGGCCCGCCCTCGCGCTTCCTCTGCCCTCCCGAGGTGGCCCTACTTACCTTGGCAACAGCCACCTGAAATGCGTCCGAGGAACGAGCGGGCTGCCAAGGACGTCGAGGATGGCGTCCGTCAAAAAAGGCAAGCGAGTCCCGACGAAGTCGGGGCGAGCGCAGCCAGAAGAAAACTTTCCCCCTCCCTAGAGGGAGGGGGTCGGGGGGTGGGTGACGAAGGCTCGGGTCGCACTTCCACCAACTGGTCACGACGGAGCGAAGCCAGCAGCTACGCTAGCGACGGCATCCTCAACCCCAAAAAGCCCGCCAAGGCCCGCAACTCCCCCATCAGCGCCTCGAACTGAGCCGGATTCAGCGCCTGCGACCCGTCGCTGAGTGCATTCTTCGGGTCGGGGTGCATCTCGATCATCACCCCGTCCGCCCCTGCCACCAGCGCCGCCTTCGCCATCGGCGGCACGTAGCGCGCCACCCCCGTCCCGTGCGAGGGGTCGATCACGACGGGAAGGTGCGTGTGCTCCTTCAGCACCGGCACCGCCGAGAGGTCGAGCGTGTTGCGCGTATACGACCGGTCGAGCGGCATCACCCCCCTTTCGCATAAGATCACGTTCGGATTACCTTGGCCCAGCACGTATTCCGCCGCGAGCAGAAACTCGTCGATCGTCGCCGACGGCCCCCGCTTGAGGAACACTGGCTTCTTGCTCCGCCCCGCCTCCACCAAGAGCGGAAAGTTCTGCATCGAGCGCGCACCGATCTGCAGCACGTCCACGAACTCGGCCACGAGCGGCACCATCTCGCCGCTCATCACTTCGCTCACCGTGGCAAGGCCGGTCTCGTCGCCCACTTGCTTTAGAATTCGCAGCCCTTCCTCTTGAAGCCCTTGAAACGAATACGGCGACGTCCTCGGCTTGAATGCGCCTCCGCGAAGCAGGGTCGCCCCGCTTGCTTTCACCACCCGCGCCGATTCCGAGAACTGCTCATACGATTCCACCGAGCAAGGCCCACCGATCACCGCAAAGGCACCCGGACCCACCGACGCCCTCTTCGCCCTCACCGTCGTACGATCGCGATGGAACTCGATCGAGGCCAGCTTGTAGGGGCTGCTCGTCTGAGTGATTTTGCTGACGCCGTCGAGCGAGCCCAGCACCGTCTCGAGGTGTTCGCGCTTGCCCGGATCGAGCGCCGCCGGCACCCCGATCGCGAGGCGATCTTCGCCAGGCAGCACCAGCGGCTCGACTCCGTGCGAGCGCAACACCTCGCATACGGCGTCGATCTGCGCCTGGCTCGCGCCGAACTGCATGACGATGATCATCGGGCAAGCTCAGGTTACACCAGGCGGCGTTGGGTCTCGGAGTAAGTAATAGCCATCCGGAGCGCACGGTGGCGGAAACTCAGGCGGCTAGGCGCCGTCGTTCGGTGTAAATCGCGGTAAGAAAACCCTCGAGCACCCGCGGATCGAATTGCTTGCCGCTGTGGAACACCATTTCGTCAACCGCTTGCTCATGGCTCCATGCCTCTTTGTATGGACGCTCATGGGTGAGGGCGTCATACACGTCCGCGACCGAAACGATGCGCGCGGCAAGGGGTATCGCCTCGCCCGCAAGCCCGCTCGGGTAGCCCTTTCCATCCCAGCGCTCATGATGGTACAGCGCTATATCACGGGCGAGCGACATTAGCGGTGATTCGCTCCGAGCGAAGATCTCGGCGCCGATTGTCGTATGCGCTCGCATGGCTTGGGTCTCTTCCTTGGTGTACTTGCCCGGCTTGAGCAGGATCGCGTCGGACAGGCCCACTTTGCCCACGTCGTGCAAGGGCGCGGCGAGTCGAAGCTCATCAATGAACTCTTCACTTTCACCCAGGGCCCTCGCGATTCGCTCGCTCAGCTCGCCGACCCGCTGCGTGTGCTGGCCGGTTTCATCGTCTCGGAACTCGGCTATACGCGCCAAGGACTCCAAGGCCTCTCGCCGCGCCGTGGACAGCTCGGCGGTGCGAACTTCCACCCGCACCTCCAACTGCTCGACATTCTTCTCGACTTCGAGGTGTAGCCGCCTGGTTTCCAAGAAATTTCGCACGCGAAGGAGAATCTCCTGGGCCTCGCCTGGTTTGGTCAAGAAGTCCGACGCCCCCGCTTCCAGAGCCTTGGCCCTAGCCTCGCCGCTTACGTCGGCAGTCAAAACCAGAACCGGAATCGAGCGATACGCGGACTCATCTCCCCGCAGGTGGGCGAGAATCTCAAAGCCGTCAGGCTTCGGCATGTGGAGGTCGAGCAGCACGATGTCTGGGCCGTAGCTCTTGACGGTGACGAGCGCTGCCGCGGAGTCGGTCATTACCTTTACGTTGAGGTAACCGGCCCACTCCAGAAAGCGCTGGACCAAACGGACGTTCTCGGCGTTGTCGTCGATCACGAGAATCCGAGCGTTTGGGAATGTGTTCTCGCTAGGCCTCATTATGCCGCTCTCCTGCGTCGTGGCTCGATGTCGTTAAGTTCGTCGAATAGGGCCGTAAGGTCGATCGGTTTCGTCAGATAGGACTTCGCCCCCGCCCGCATGAGACGCTTTATCTGAGTATCGGTGGCGTCGGCGCTGATCACCACGATCGGGATTTCGGCGGTTTTCGGATTAGCCTTGAGGTGCCGCAGAACGTCCACGCCGTGCGCGCCAGGCAGATGCAAATCCAGCAAGACTACGTCTGGCTGTTGGTCTTCGACGAGCATGATCCCCACGCTTGCTTGCATGGCCGTGAACAGCTCGATGTCTTCCATCTCTTCGAATACGCTCTCCAGCAGCTTCAGATTAGGCACGTTGTCCTCGATGTACACGATCCGCAATGGCCCGCTGATTTGCTTTAGAGTGGTGCGCTTGGGCTCGGTCGCTTTCGCCGCCAGGGCTGCGGTTCTCACGAGGTTGACCGCAAAGGTCGAACCCGTTGCGCTGGTCCGAACCAGTTCGACGCCGCCCCCCATCAATTGCATTAGGCTCTGGGACAGAGCCAATCCGAGCCCCGTGCCTTCAACCGTGTGGTCCCCCAGTCGTTCGAACGGCTTGAACAGCCGGTTCAGGCCATTCTCGTCGATCCCGATCCCGGTGTCAGTCACCTCGATTCGGCAAGAATCGCTCGTTTCCATGCACTCGATTTGAATATGACCGTTGGGCCGGTTGTACTTGGCCGCGTTGGTCAGGAGATTCAGCAGCACTTGAAGGAGACGCTGGCGATCCGCCAAGACGTGGGCCCGTTCGCAACCCTCTGTCGCAAACTCGATCGCGATGCCTCGCTCCTCTGCCGTCGGCCTAACCAGGTCGATGGCCTGGGCAATGACGCCGTGCAACTGCACCGGCTCAACCGAAAGCGCGAGTTTGCCCGCCTCGATGCGCGCGAGGTCCAGGACCTCGTTGATCATGCTGAGAAGATGCCTGCCGCCCTTCAAAATGGCTTCGGCGCTTTCCAGCGTCCTCGGATCATCGGATCGCACTTGCAGGAGCTGCGCATATCCTATCACCGCGTTCATCGGCGTCCGAAGTTCGTGGCTCATCCGCGAAAGAAATTCGCTCTTGGCATGGTTGGCGCGGTCGGCCTCCTTCCTCGCCGTTTCGAGTTCCGCAGCGCGGGCCTGCAAACCCTGGTTCAAATTCGAAATCTGAGCTTGGGTTTCCTTCAACTCGGTTACGTCGCGGGCGGTCGCATACATGAAGCCGTCTGGCTGAGGCATCGATTTCCAGGAGAAGACCCGCCAGGAGCCGTCCCTATGCAGGTAGCGGTTCTCGAACTGAAGAACCTTTTCGCCCGCAACGATCTGCTTTTCGACTTCCTTCAGCGTAGCCTCCTGATCGTCAGGGTGCACGAAGTCGAGAAATGGCCGGGTTATCAGTTCCTCTACGGTCCAGCCTAATGTCCGGGTGAACGCCGGGCTGACCCGCTTGAAGTATCCGTCCGCGTTGGCGATGCACAGCATGTCCAGTGAGAGCGTGAAGAAACGGTCCAGATCGCTTTCGGCCTTGCCCATCCGCACCATGTCGGTCACGTCCTCAACGCGGTGAATGATCCATGTGATCTCGCCGTGATCACCGAAGACGGGAACGTTGACCGGGCTCCAGAATCGCTCTTCGAAATCCTCTGTCCCCGGACGCCGAATATCGTATTTCTGGATCGCCATCGCGTTCGAGGTCTTGTGTCGAAGGACGGCCTCCAGGGAGGCTCGCAAATTACGCGTGCCCGTCGCCTTGGGATCGGCCGGGTTGTCGGGGAACACGTCGAACAGGTCGCGGCCGAGGATGGCTTCGCGTTGGGTGAGCGTCGCCTTCAGGTACGCGTCCGTCACCGCGACGATGCGCAGGCAAGGCGTCAGCACCAGGTAGAGGCCGGGTGCGGACTCGAAGAGCCTTTGAAAATCCGGGGCCGGGGGCGACGAGGTCCCCTTAGAGGTCGCCTTCGAAGACACATTGATAGTGTTGGTCGATTGCAAAGGATTCGCAACCAACCGGCCCGGTAACGTTTCCCGTGGCGGCTATTCCGTACCCGTCGCCGCCGTCCCTTCGTCCGGCAGCCGCAGTTCGCCTTCGTCCGAATCGTATTCGTATAGCCCCGCGTAGCGCCCCCAGTACACCGCCGTGTCGAGCTGCGCGCGCGCCTCTTCCTCACTGTAGCTCTCGTCGAGGATGTCGAGGAAGAATTCATCCTTGACCGGCCCCTCGCGCACCACGAGCGATTCGTGAATCATCTGCACGAGCGGCGCGAACTCCAGGGCCTGCCGCCCAAAGATGTCGGGCGCGCGCTCCGTGTCCGCTTGCGCGAATTCGTGCCCCTTCCGCGTCACCGCCACGTCCCCATGTCGCACCTCCGCGAACCCGAGCAGCACCGCCGCATCGAGGATCGGCAGCAGGTCGTCCGCCTCCATCCGCAGTCGATCGGATATCACCGCAACGTCTTGCGGCCCCCCCATCTCCTCGAGAATCTCGAGCAGGCCGCTGATCGCTCCTGGGTGGGCCGCGGGCAAGGGCTCCGTGACCGTCCGCAGGCCAAGCTGGGTGATCGTCGTCTCCGGGTTGGTCATGATCGTGTAAACGTGGTCGGCCATCGCCCGAAACGCTTCGGAACTGCGCTCGCGCGGCCGCTTCAGCGTCACCTTGATCTGTCCACGCACCCGACCTGGATTCGATGAAAGCACCACGATCCGGTCGGCGAGCATGATCGCTTCCTCGATGTTGTGAGTCACGAGCAGCACGCTCTCGGCCGGAAACCGCCTGTCTTCCCATAGATCGCCGATTTCGCCGCGCAGGTTTTCCGCAGTCAGAACGTCGAGCGAACTGAACGGCTCATCGAGCAGCAGAACCCGCGGACGCACCACGAACGCGCGCGCAAACCCAACCCGCTGCTGCATGCCGCCCGAAAGCTCCTTCGGATACGCCTTCTCGAAGCCCTCCAAACCCACCAGCCGCAACGCCTCGTGGGAGCGGCGGCGGCCCTCCTTGCCATCGAGCCGTTGCGCCTCCAGGCCAAGCTCCACGTTTTCGACCACGGTCAGCCAAGGCAGAAGCGCGAAGCTTTGAAACACCATCGCGACGTCGCGGTTCGGCCCCTCCACCGCCCGCCCGCCCGAAATCACGGTGCCCTTGGTGGGCTTCACGAGCCCGGAAATGATCCGCAGGAGCGTGCTCTTGCCGCTGCCGCTGCGTCCGAGCAGCGCCACCACCTCGCCCGCCGCGATCGTCAGGCTGACGTCCTCGAGAACGGTGAACGCTCCGCCCGATTCAGGCCGAGGGAAGGTCTTGGTCAGGCTCTCGATGCGGAGCAGAGGCTGGGTGGCGGTCAACATCGGGCGGAAGCTCCTCAGGTTTTAACTCGTCACTCGCCATCGAAACTCCACAGACTGATCCTACAGCCCCTTGTCCGCCACGAACTTGCAGAGATCCGCGATCCGGCAGCTGTAGCCCCATTCGTTGTCGTACCACGCCACGACCTTCACGAAGTTGCCCATCCCCACCGTATCGATCGCGCTGAAGATCGAGCTGTGCGGATCGCCGCGCAGATCGCTAGAGACGAGCGGTTCGTCCGTGTAACGCAGGATATTACGCATCGGTCCACACGCGTACTCTTCCATCGCCGCGTTGATCGCCTCCACGCTCGCGTCCTTGTTTAGCAACGCGGTGAAATCCACAACGCTCACGGTAGCCGTCGGCACCCGGAACGCCATGCCCGTAAACCGGCCCTTCAGCTCCGGAATCACCAAACCTACCGCCTTGGCCGCTCCCGTCGAAGAAGGCACGATGTTCTGCGCCGCCGCCCGCGCATCGCGCAGGTCCTTGCTCGCCGTGTCCTGAAGCGCCTGGCTGTTCGTATAGGAGTGCACCGTCGTCAGCAAGCCTCGGTCGATCCCAAAGCGCTCATGCAGCACCTTCTCCACCGGCGCGAGCCCGTTGGTCGTGCACTAGGCGTTGGAGATAACGTGATGCTTGGCCTGGTCGTACATCCCGTCGTTTACGCCCAGCACGATCG
>JACOSL010000064.1 GCA_016179045.1 Fimbriimonas ginsengisoli
ATCCCTGGCGAAGTGGCCTTCAGCACTCGGGCCCGTTGCCGAGTCCAGACGAACGATAGGTATAATCCCACCTTCCTTTGCCATGGCGAACAAACGATCCAGCAAGAAAGACCTGCGCCGCATCGCCAAGAGGCGCGTGCGCAACCAGGGCACGATGACCGCGCTCAAGACCTACGTGAAGAAGGCGCGCTCGGCGATCGCGTCGGGCGACGGCCACGCAGCCGTCATCACCCTTTCGTCGGCCCTCGACAAGGCCGCCCAGCGCGGCATCATCCACAAGAATCAGGCGGCTCGGCGCAAGTCGCGCATCGCGCGTCTGGCGAACGGAGCTCCAGCCGCCCCGAAAGAGGTCGTGAAGAAGGCGCCTGGGGCCAAGGCGGAGTCTAAGCCTGCGGCGAGGGTCGCGAAAGGGCCCGCGAAGCCCAAGGCGGCGGCAAAGCCCGTCGCTGCCAAGAAGTCGCCCGCCGCCAAACCCGCGGCCAAGAAGAAGTCCGAATAGCCCTTGTGGTCAAAGCACGGACCAGCCGGTATCGCGCCACGGGGCCTGCAATTGCACACTGGGCCGGGCGTCAGGGCGAGCTAAATAGCCTCGGTGCCAGGGGTAGGCCGAGGCATGTCCCACCGCCGTCTCTCCATCATGTCTCTCGGCACCGGCCGAGGCTTTATTGCTACTCCCATCTGGACCCTCAACCCTCACTCTACCTCTCACCGCCAACAGCTCTTAGCGGAAGCGACGGGATGCGGTACGGGTTCGATAGCCTCGGCACCAGGGGTAGGCCGAGGCATGTCGTGGCGGCGGCGAAGCCGCGCCTGCGCTCGTCTGTTTAGGCGGCAGGTTCGATACCAAGGGCTCGACGCTCGCCGAGATCGCGCTGCGAACGCTCGTCGTGTACGTGGTCCTGCTCGTCGGCATCCGGCTCTCGGGCAAGCGCGAGATCGGTCAGTTCACGCCGTTCGACTTGGTCGTGCTGCTTCTGCTCAGCAATGCGGTCCAAAACGCGATGACGGGGCCGGACACGAGCGTGGTCGGGGGCATCGTCGCGGCCGCGGTGCTCATCATCGTGAACCTGGCGGTTGCGGCAGGGCGTGGGCGGTTCGCGCCCTTTCGACGGTGGGTTGAAGGGGTGCCGGTCGTGCTCGTCAGCCACGGCGAAATCCAGTGGCCCAGCCTCGCCCACGAGCGAATGACCTCCGATGAGCTCCTCGCCACCCTGCGCGAGCACGAAGTGAGCGACGTGGGCCAGGTGGAGATGGCGATGCTCGAAATCGACGGGTCGGTCTCCGTTATTCGCCGCGCGGAGAAGGCGGGCCCGGACGGCTTTCGCCACTCCCGGCGTCGGTTCGTCCGGCGGCATCGCGCCCACGATTAGTGGAGGAGCGACGAGTGACGAGCGATGAGTGACAAGGCTAGTCGGCGCGTAGCCGCCGCTCTTCCGACCGCGACGAACTCGCCCGCAGGTAGCCTTTAGGGCAATGCGGATCGCCTGGATCGCCCTTCCCGCGAGCCTGCTGTTGGCGGGCGCTGGGCTTTGGATGGGACTGCACGCCCGGCCCTCGTTTCGCGATTTCACCCTCGAAGCGCGCCACCGCTTCACGCCCCAAATGGAAAGGGCCGCCGCCGACAAGGCACACGCATCCGCTCCAGGCTTGGATGCGGTCGATGCCGCGGGACATCCGCTGAAGCTTGTCGGGCTGACCGGCCACGGGTCGACCTTCCTTGTCTTCATCAAGGATGGTTGCCCTTGCAGTTCCGACGCGCAGCCTTTCTTCAACCGGTTCTTCGAAGCCTACGGCGCGAAGGTTGCTTTCGCGGGGGTGATCGACGTCGAGTCCGCGCCGGCGGCGCGATGGGCCGCAGACCATACGATGGCCTATCCCATCGTGCCGGATTACCGCCTCAAGGTGGTCCGCGCATACGGGGCGGTGAGTTCGGCCTATAGTGCGCTCATCGGCCATGACGGCAAGATCGTTCGCATGTGGCCCGGCTACTCGCGCGCGATCCTGACGGACATCAACAAGAAGCTATCGGCGGCGGCCGGGATGCCCGAGCGGCCCATCGACTTCTCGGTCGCGCCCACCGAGCCCGCCACCGGATGCTCCTTCAGCGAAGTGTTGCCGCCAAGCGGGTAGCCTCCGCCCCAATTCACGAGCAAGCATGAGCGGCGATCGGGTCAACGAATTCATCGAGCAGGCGACGCTCTCGTTGCAGGGCGGTCACTTCACCCAGGCCCTCGAATTCGCTCAGGCGGCGATCGAGGTTGCCCCCTCGAGCGCCGACGCCCATCTTCTGCGCGCGGTCGCCCTTTCACACACCCGCCAGCCTCAGGCAGCAGATGAAGCGTTCCGGAAGGCGATCGAACTCGATCCTCAAAGCGCGAAGATTCGCTACAACTTCGCGGTTCACGTCTACGGGCAAGGGAACCGCGAGCGCGCCGCCCAGCTTTGCGCGGACGCGCTCGAGCGGGAGCCGTCGCACGCCGCCGCCCGCCAGCTTGCCGAGCGCATCGACGCGGAGCAGAGGGGCACGCCGGTAGCCTCGCTCGCGCCCCCGCCCGTCGCGACCACCGGCGGCGGACCCCCCCCGGTCGGGCCGGGCGCGATTTCGCAGATCAGGCCCGGATACGAAGTCGCCCCCAGCCGAATTGCGTTCGTCCAGAACCTAGGGAGTAGCTGGCCGCTAATTGGTTGGGCTCTGACCGGCATCGCCGCCGTGATCACCGGGTTCCAGGTGATTCAAGTTGGAAACATGTTCACGCTGATTTTTAGCGGCGCCGGCCCCGCCCAGAATCAAGCTCTCAGCAATCCAATACTTTCGCTGATCGGGCTGCTTGTAGGACTATCAACGATCGCCTACGCGATCCTCGATCTGCTGGACCGCAGAGGCAACTGGTGGTGGATCGCGGCGGTGCTGTGCTGCGGCGCTTTCCCCGGGCTGGGCGTATACATGCTGCTCGGGCGGCGCGAAATCAGCAACCTCTAGGCCGCGCGGGCGTCAAGCTAAGGAGAGCCGCGCCAATGCTGAGCACGCTTTGCCTCCTTGCCGCCTTATCCCAGGCGTCGCCGATCGCCGAGGTGCCGTTTCGAGTTACGGACGAGGCTATCATCGTCGACGCGACCGTGAACGGCAAAACGGTCTCGGCAATGTTCGACACCGGCTTTGCGGGGGCGATCGTGCTAAACGACGCCATCGATGTCGGACCGCCGAGCGGCAACATTCTGCTGCGCGACTTCGTTGGCGAGATCGAGGTCCCCACCGTGAAGCTGAAGAGCCTCGTTTTCGGCGGGCAATCCGTCGATGTGTCGGGGCTGGAGATCGTGCAGCAGCCCCTCGCCCGGCTCAGCCAGGTGTATCACGCTCACACCGACGGCATCCTTGGGTTTTCGGTCATCAAGAACTTCGTGGCCGAGATCGACTTTGAGCACCACCGGTTCCTGCTCCACCCAAAATCCTTCGACATCACAACTCGCATGCCCGACAATAGGCGCACATTTCTGGCCCGAATGCTGCCCATGGGACAATCGAGCATCGAGTTGGAGGCGCGAACTCGCGACGGCAAGCCGATGGCGCTGTCCCTTGATACAGGCAACGCTTTCTATGCCACCACTCACAAGGACTCGCTCGAGCGGGTCGGCCTTTGGCCCGATGGCTGGAAGCCTCACTATCCGCGTTACTCCTCCATCGCCTCGGGGCCTGTAGAAAGCTATGCGGTTCGCCTGAAGCAGATGTCGGTTTGGGGCGTTCCAGTGGCGGAGAGCGTTTGGGATGTCATCGACCTGCCTTCGAGCTCGGCGGAAGGTGACGGGACGGTGGGCTTCCAGTTCCTAAAGAACTTCAACCTCGTGATCGACTACGAGCGGCGGGCGGTTTGGCTCGATAACTTCACCGGCAAGGTGGCCGACGATCCGCCCGGCGAGGCCGGATTGGACGCAGGTTACAGCAAGCGCACGAAGCGCATCGAAGTTGCCCACGTGGTTGCCGGGGGGCCGGCGGCGGAGGCTGGAATCAAGGAGGGCGACGAATTGCTCAGCGTCGACGGCGAAGATCTCACGATGCAGGGCTTGCGCCGGATGAGGAAGATGCTGAACGGCGCGCCGGGAAGCAAGGTGCGGCTTGCGCTGAGCCGGAACGGGGTGTTGCGTCGAATCGAGCTCACCCGTGCGTTGCTGATCAACGACCCGCCCTAGAGCAGAGGCGGAACCGCCCCCGCCTCGCCAGATCTCGGCACCCCCTCCTCCCCCCGACTCTGTCGGGGCAAGAGGGGGACGCAAACGGGAAGCCCTCCGACGGAGATCAAATCGCTATGGTTGCTCGAGCCAGGCACGGATGGCGGCATCCAGCATCGGCTCGGTCAGTTTGCCCGTGAATGTGTTCTGCTGGCTTGGGTGGTAGCAGCCGACGAGCAAGGCGCCTCGCGCCGCCCGAGCGCGAGCCAGATGCCCAAACTTAGCGGGCCTCTCGCCCAGCCGCCGATGCACCTGTTCCCAAGCCACCGAGCCCAGGCAGAGGATCGCACGCCAGTTCCTCGAATCGAGCACTTCGCTGAGGAATGGCGCGCAGTTGGCGATTTCGTCGGGCATGGGGCGGTTCTTGGGCGGAGCGCAGAGCGCGACCGCGGTAATTAGCGCGCCTCGGAGTTGCAGACCGTCATCGGCAGCGGTCGAATGAGGCTGATTGGCCACCCCCGCGCGGTGGAGCGCCCGGTAGAGCCACTCGCCGCTCCGATCTCCGGTGAACATTCGCCCGGTCCGATTGGCGCCGTGGGCGGCGGGCGCCAGGCCCACGATCAGGCGCTCGGCATTCGGATCGCCGAAGATCGGCACGGGCCGGGCCCAGTACTCACAATCCGCGAACGACTTTCGACGCTCTCGGGCCACCTGCTCTCGCCAGGCGACCAGCCTTGGGCACTTGCGGCAGCCGATGATCCGCGCGTTGAGTTCTTCCATCCAATGTGCCATCGGATCAGGAGGAGCGGACGTCATATGGGGTTAAGCGTGCCGATCTACGAGTATGAACCCGACGACCGGGTGTGCTACATCTGCGACGGGCGGGTAGAGGTGTTGCAAGCGGCGGACGATCCGCCGCTCGAGGTGTGCCCAACGTGCGGCCTCGAAGTTCGCCGTCTGGTCAGCGGAGCGCAGTTCAAAATTTCCAAAGTGGTCTCCCCCGAGGAGGCGGCCACCCATGGCTTCGCCACCTGGCGCAAGAGCGGCAAAGGGGTTTGGGAGAAGATTGGCGGGGAAGGGCCGGACGTGATTGAGCGCAAGGAAGACGCCGGCTAAATTCCGACCCCGAGGTCCTCCTCGAATCCGGCCATGACGTTCATGGCGTGGATCACCTGGTCTGCGCCGCACTTCCCATCGAGGTCGGCCATCGCGCGGATCGTGACGAGGCATCGGTCGGCTTCCGGGGCGACTGATAGCCGATAGAGCGCGTAGGGTTTGCCCGCCACAAGGGCCACGTCCCACGGGGAGGTCTCGTCGCGCCGAACGTAGAACGACCGCCCGAAGCGTTCCTCATAAAGCTCGTCCAGCTCCTCCAGACGTTCCGGGGCGCGGACGATGGCGATGGCGGTTCCATCCGCCACGCCCTTGGCTTCGATGGGCTCAAAATGCAGGGTTGCGCCCCGTGCCCAAGCTTCGGTGGCCAGGAAGGCGTTCACGAGCGCGGGGTCGCCTGGCACGTTGGTTAGGATTACGGGTGGCTCGACCAGCACTCCCGCGCTCGCAAGGGGACCCAGCGCGATCAGGGCGAGGGTCGAGGCGGCGTCGGGAACCGAGCACGCGTCCGCACAGACCAGCGGGTTGTTGTCCATGAGCTCGACCAGACCCTTGAGTTCGCAACGCGGATCGCCCACGCGCACTTCGCGCCACGAAGAGCCCCGACGAAAGCGCACTCCGGTCACGCCCGGCCTGTCGCAGGTAGCGGCGACGCCTGGGTGTGCCTTTAGGCGCTTCAGCACCGCCGGGTTGCCGGCTTCGGCCAGTTCAATCCGTTGCTCGGCCATAGCGGGTCTCGCCGCTCTACGAGCGAGTAATCGTCGTGGTGCTTTGCACAGCCTTGCCCTGCACGCCGAGGTCCATTGCCATCACCATGCCTTGCATCGTGCCGTCATCGGCACGGAGGGTCAACGTGCCCTTGCCGTTGATTGCAAGCTTCTGGCTGTCGGAGTGCGCCACGAAGCCGATGATCGCCACGCGCCGCCCGCCTTGGCTCTTCACCGCCTTCAGGGTGAGGGTGGCGATCACGTTCGATGTGGGTCCCGAAGCGCCTCCGATCGGCATCGAACTGGTCCAACTATGGCCAACCTTTACTGGCTTGTCGGGGAAGCCGGCGCCGGCGACCCCCGACCCGGCTCCTTCCACAACGACGTTCTGCGAGTTGATCTTCATGCGCGCGTTCTTAGCGGGCTGAATCTGCTTCCCGTTCATGCTGATCGGACCTGCGGTCACGTCGACGTCCGCAACGCCACTTGCGACCGAAAGCACTGTTTCTGAGATCGGGAAGAGCATCTGCATCGGACCTTGGGTCTGGCTAGGAACCTTGATCGTCGTCGAGGTGCGATAGCGCAGCGTTTGACCTCGAACGTGCTTCACGCGGAGCAAATACCCATTGCCCTTCTTGGTGACCTGGGCTCCCGCTGATGCGGCAAGGACGATTGAGGCGACAACAAACGCGACAAGCAGGTTTTTCACAAAGTCTCCTTCTTAAGCAAGGCTTGCCTCGCCCGCCGCGAGAAGGCTCTCCGCGGGCATGTAGGCATAGCCGTATTGGGTGGCGATGGCTTCGAGGGTGACCTTGCCGTCGGCGACGTTCAGCCCCTTTCGGAGCGGGAGATCGGCGCGAAGGGCGTCGAGGCCATGGTCGGCAAGCTTGAGCACATATGGGAGGGTGGCGTTTGTAAGGGCATAAGTGCTCGTGTGAGCCACCGCGCCCGGCATGTTCGCCACCGCGTAGTGAATGACGCCGTCCACTTCGTAGACCGGATTGCGATGGGTGGTCGCCTTGGTGGTTTCGATGCAGCCGCCTTGGTCCACGCACACGTCAACGATCACCGAGCCTGGCTTCATGAGCTTAAGCATTTCGCGGGTCACCAGCACCGGCGCTCTTGTGCCCGTCTTATAGACCGCGCCGATCAGCAGGTCGCACTCTTGCAGCACCTCTCGGATCGTGCCTGGGTTGCTATGTAGCGTGATCACGTTGTTGGGGAACACGTCGTCGAGATAGCGCAGGCGGTCGAGATTCACGTCGAGCACGTACACGGTCGCGCCGAATCCGGCCGCCACCTTTAAGGCGTTGATCCCGACGACCCCGGCGCCAATGATGCCGACCACGCCGGGGCGGGTGCCCGGCACTCCGCTCAACAGCACCCCGCGCCCGCCCATTGGGCGTTCGAGGTATTTCGCTCCTTCCTGAATGCTGAGCCGTCCCGCAACTTCGCTCATTGGGGTGAGGAGCGGCAGCGAGCCATTGGGCATTTCGACGGTCTCGTAGGCGATGCAATACGCCTTGCTCTTGACCATGGCGTGCATCAACTCTTCGTCAGCGGCGAAGTGGAAATACGTGAAAATGAGCTGGCCGGGTCGAATCCGGGGGAACTCCACCGGACGGGGCTCTTTGACCTTGACGATCAGGTTCGCTTGGGCCCAGACCGATTCGACTGCTGCGATGCGCGCCCCCGCATCCGCGTAGTCCGAATCCTCGATGTGGGTGCCCGCCCCGGCCCCGGTCTCGACGACGACTTCGTGGCCGTGTTCCCGCAACGCCATGACTCCGGCGGGGGTCAGCGCAACGCGATATTCGTCGTCCTTAACTTCGCGTGGAACGCCAACGGTCATTAAAAAGCCAGTCTCCTTCGACTCGCCCGTCAGGGCCGCCAGATTGTACCGTGGAGTCCGGCTTGACCCAGGCGCGACTCGGGTTACTTGCCGATCTTGAGCAACTCGATCTCCCAGTCGACGATCGCATTGCGGGGCATTCGCTGGTCCTGGGCCAGGCGGTCCGCCATGAGGGCGGGCGGAAGGCGCAGGCGGCGGATGCCTCCCACGCGCATGCCGAGGATGCCTCTGTCGACGCCGAGGATGCCATGGCTGACCCCAGACGCCTCAAATCCGACCGTGAGAACCTGCGGCTTGTCTCGCTTGCGGCTATCAATGGACTTGCCATTGAGCAGGTACGCCTCGTAGGCGATGGTAACCGTATCGCCCTTCTTGACGGCTGGTCCTACTCCTACCTTCTTGTCCTTGGATTCGTAGTTGAAGAGATCCTTGGCCCGCACCAACCCGAGCAACTTCACGGTGAAGTACAGATCGGAGTTCGCCGGTATCGGGCCCACTGCGCGGCTGCCGTAGCCCAGGCCCGGGGGGACGGATAGCTTACGGACCTCGCCAGTCTTGATTCCTAGCAGGCCCTGCTCCCAGCCGGCAATAACTTGGTGGGCGCCGAGCACCAAAGGGAACGGTTGGCCGTCCGGTTTGTCGTTCGAGTCGAACTGAGTTCCGTCTGCCAGGGTGCCGGTGTAGGTCATGTTGAGAAGATCGCCGTTCTGCGCCCCATCGCCCGTGCCTTTGGTGACGGTTTCCACCTTGAGTGCGGTCAGCGGCGGCAGGGCCGGCTTCGCAGCCTTGGCTTGTTCGGCCTTTTCGGGTGGGCTGGCCTTGGCTTGCTCGGGCTTCTGCGAAGGGCATCCGGCGATGAAGAGCATAGATAGGGCGGCTAGCGCAAAAGATGGTCGAAGCTTCACGGGTTCAATTTACCCGCCGGTACACTCGCCCCCGTGGCGAAGAAGCCGAAGCAGGGCACGTCCCCCGATGGCCAGCGTCAGATTTTCAATCGGCGGGCCCGGTTCGACTACCGTCTCGTCGAAACGTACGAGGCGGGGCTCGCCCTTGTCGGCTCGGAGGTCAAAAGTGTGTTTCTCGGTCGCGCCAACTTAAGCGACGCCTACTGCCGCATTTCTGGGACCGAAGCCTTTGTGGTGAATCTCGACATCGAGCCTTACGAAAACGCGGGGCCATACCAGCCCGAACGACGCCGCGAGCGCAAGCTGCTGTTGCACCGCAAGGAGATCGACGTCCTTGAGCGAAGGTCGAAGGAGAAGGGGCTTTCTATCATTCCGACGCGCCTTTATTTTCGCAACGGCAAGGCCAAGCTCGAGATCGCCCTTGCCCAAGGCAAGGCGGCGTACGACAAGCGGACCCAGATCGCCAAGGACGAGGCGAGGCGGGAACTCGAGCGCGCTCGCTCGGGTAAATTCTAGAACCGGCTCCTGAGCAACACCCGCAAAATCGCCGATTTATACCGTGTGGACAACCTCACCGAGCTTCGCGAGCGCCTTCACGTCGGCAATCTCGTGCGCCTTGTCTTCTACACGGCCCACGGCGCGATCGGGGTGAGCGGCCGGGTGTGCCAGCGCCAGCCCTTGAGCGTCACCGTTCCGGGCGCGAGCACAGACTTGGTCGCCGAGGGCACGCGGGCGATGATGCTCGTGTTCGACAAGGTGCAGTATGTGCGTGTCGAAGCGGCGGTCACCGGGGTAGAGCATGAGGGCATGGAGGCGATAGTTCGACTTTCGGACGAATTCTGGGAGAGCGCCGACCGACGTCGCTACACTCGCTTGCCAGTGTCAGCCCCAGTCCAGCTTCGCATGATCCAGGATCAGACGGGCGCGGTTGAAGCGCGAACATTTTCCGGGAAGCTTGAAGACCTGAGCATCGCGGGAGCGTGGGTTAGGCTCGACGAGCCGATCTCGCCGGGCAGTCTCGTGGAATTTCAGGCATCCTTTGGCCCGACCGAGACGGTGCGGGTGCTCGGGCTCGTGGCTCGAGTGGATGAGGACGGCGTCTGCTTTGGCATCGAGTTCGTGGACTACGTTGGAAACGCGCGCTTCGTGCTGCACAACTTCTTGAGCGATCTTGCCGCCTAGCTCACGGCGCCCAGCCGCAATCCTCCAGGCGCACCCTGCCATCGGCATGGAAAGGCGCCCCTTCTTGGCGCAGGCGGCTGACTTGCTCATCGGCCCATTGCGGCGCTCGCTTGTGGATCGGCAGCCGGCCGTCGCTTCCGACCACTCGCCACCATGGCAAGCCCTCGGGGCAGCGGGCCATCCAATACCCGACGACCAAGCCGGAGACTGGTCGGCTAAGCGCCCTGCCAAGGCCGCCGTAGGTGGCGCAAGAACCCGCTGGAATGGACGCGACGAAGCTCCAGAGTTCGTCCAGCCTTGTCTGGGGGTCTTGGCTGGCGCGACTCACTGGATCTCAAGGGAGCGAAAGCGAAGCTCGACCGTGTCGACGCCGTCGGAAAGCACTCCGTAAGCCCACTGCACACGAGCTTGGATTTGGGCTGCCTGTCCCCGCTCGGGAGAGCCGTCGGGGAAGTTGGTCGGCGATGCACGCTTGTTGAGGCGCTCGAACGACCGCCTGATCTCCTCGAATCCGGCCTGATCTTGCAATCCTAGGATGCGCCGTGCGTGCGTCTTTGGATCGACGGGAACGGGTCGGCTGGGCGCCGACGACGTCGGTGAAGAAGCGCTAGAAGACGGCTCATCCAACTCGCGTTCGGCCTCGAGCCGGTCGATGCCGTCGAGTCGACTCCACTCCTGGTCCACGAAGGCGCGGAGCAAGTCGTAGGCTCGCCGACCGGTGCTCACGAGGGGAGGCTACCTCCCGGTCTGATGAACTCGGTCGTCTCCGCTATCCCGAGAGAAAGCGACTGGGCTCTGCCAATGCTTTCGCGCAACGCGCTCTCCGCCTCGGCAGCTTGTGCGCCGCCATCGAGCCCTTTAGCCAGATGGGCTCTAAGCTCCCCAAGCGTGGCCTCCGCTTTCCCCAAGCTTTCGTCGATGCGGGCGATCGTTTCGTCGGTAGCCGGGTCGGTGCTGGTCTTGTTGAGACGCTCGCGGATTTCCAGCGCCCGGACGCAGCTTGCGAATACTCGCTCGGCCTCCTCGTTCACTTCCGCCGCGAGGGTGGAGCCCGCCCTGGCTTGGGGGTCGGCGGTCTGATGGATCTGATCGAGCGCCACTCGAAGGGGTTTCAGTCTCAGTCGGGTGTTTGGATCCAAGGCATCTGCTTGGGTTCGGAGGGCCCGCGTCTGGGCCGTCACCGAAAGCTGGATGAGGAGAAGGGCGCCGAGCGCGGCAACTATGAGCAGCGCGGCAATGGGCCAAACCCCGGCAATCCCGGCGCCTGCGCCCGCTAGGAGAAGCAGAAACGGCGTCAGGTAAGGGCTCTTTCGCATGGCTAGAATTTCAGACGAAGGGATACAGCGAAGTCGTACGCCTTGCCATCCTTCTCGCGGAGCAGCGGCTCAAGGCTGAGATTGGTCGCCACTGGCCAGTTGGCAAAGGCGCGGAGAACGGTCGTGTCGGCATCCAGGGCGCGAGTAACGCCCGCCCCGAGGGTGCGTCGATCCTCCGAGCGTAAGGTGACCGAGACGTCGAAGAAGTTGCCTTCGACTTCGGGCGGCTCGTTCGGTTGGTGCAGACTGACGAACTCGGCCTTAACCACTGCCGGACCGCCGCTCACTTCGTAGTCGGCCGCAAAGACCTCCCGATAGCCATGCCCGATGCCGGACGAGTCCTCCGGCCGCCGCACGAGAGCCAGCGTCGCCGCCGACACTCCGAAGTGATCTCCGGCCGCGACGCTCAGTCCGACGACCGACCGAATCTGGGCGACTATGCCGCGAGGGCGGCCGGACCCGCCGTCGCAGACCAGGAAGGACATGGGGAGGTGCGCAAAGCGCAGACTCGCATCGGATCGGACCGCGACCACGCTCTCCCGAACAAGATTGACCAGCCCGATCGGCAGATACTGCTTTCCGAAGCGCCAGTTGCCGGTCTCCTCGACGTAGTACTCGTCGAGCTGGTCTGGATCGCCGTCTCCGGGAATGCGCTCGAACCTTTGCGAGACGACCATACGCAAGCCCGGCTCGACCTTCAGCAAGACGCCCGCCGTGCTCGGCCGCCCTAGCGTGTCGTACCAACGCAGCCCGGTGCCGCCGTCGTTGAACGAGCGGTAATTGAGGCGTGCGTCTACGTGTAGCAACACGTCGGGCGCCTGCGCACCCGCGAATGCGGCTACGCCCAAGCCAAACGCGACGGTCCAGCCCCTCAACCCATGCTCCTCAACCGGGTCGCCACCGCGTCAAGCGGTACTTCCACTTGCTCGCCGCGCCGCAGGTCGCGAAGTTGCGCTACCCCGCGGCCTAGTTCTTCATCGCCCAATATGGCCGCGTAGCGCGCCCCAAGGCGATCCGCCTGTCCGATTTGCGCCTTTAGGCTGCGGCCCTCGGTGTCGAGCACCGTCGCAAGTCCAGACCGCCTCAGTTCGCGAGCCAGCTTTCGCAAGGCCGGCGCCGCATCGGGTGTGGCCTGGGCCAGATAGACATCGATCGCTGGGGCTGGCAGCGATTTGCCTACCTCCTCCAAGACGAGGAGTGCACGTTCGATGCCCATCGCGACTCCCACCGCGGGCGTGGGCGGTCCCCCCAGCTCCTTGACAAGATGGTCGTACCGGCCTCCGCCGCAAAGGGCGCTTTGCGCGCCGAGGCGAGTTGAGTGCACCTCGAAAACTGTCTCCGTGTAGTAGTCGAGCCCCCTCACCACCCCTGGATCGAGTGTGAACGGGATGCCCGCCTCGGTCAGTAGGGCCTGGATTGAATCAAGCCGCTTCCGGGAGTCATCTTCGAGAAAGCGGGTAACCGGTGGGGCGCCCGCCATCGCTTGCCGCACGTCCTCATCCTTGCTGTCGAGCAGGCGGAGGGGATTCTTCTCGGCCTTCGCGCGGGCTTCGTCGGACTCGGCCGCCAGGAATGTTCGGGCGTGATCGAGGATCGCTTGTCGGAATGCAGCCCGGCACTCCTCGCGCCCAAGCGAATTGAGGCGAACGGCTGCCCCTTCGATCCCCAGCCGCTCGTAGAAGCGGAACGTGACCTCGATGACCTCGGCATCGGCCTCCGCGGATGCGCCGCCCAGCAGTTCTAAGCCCACTTGATGCGATTGTCTGTAGCGTCCCTTCTGGGGCCGGTCGTAGCGAAAAATCGGGGAGATATAGCTCAGGCGCGACACCGTGCCGGGCGGGCACAGGCTATGCTGCACCACCGCCCGGATCGTGGGCGCGGTGGCCTCCGGCTTGAGGGTGAGGCTCCGCCCCGATTTGTCGGGAAATGTGTACATTTCCTTTGAGACCACATCGCTGGTTTCGCCAGAACTGCGCACGAACAGCTCGGTGTCCTCAAAGTCGGGCGTGCGAATTTCCGCGTAGCCATAGAGGCGTGCCAACTCGCGGAAGCAGCCCTCGAGTTCGATCCAGCGATGAGACTCCGAGGGAAGGACGTCGTTTGTGCCCCTGGGAGCTTGGAAGCGCATAGGGCCTATTCTGACGCAAAGGCAGGTTCAGCGTGACGAGTTGCCCGGCGCACGACGGGGCAGGGCATCCTTTCCCCAAATTGAGCAGCGTCGGGCTGGCGAAGCGGTGACCGATCGCCTCCGGTGGTATCGTCTGATTCAAGCATGCCAGAGGAATTCGACGAACCAGAGGGTCAGCCGGACGACCTCGACAAGCCGCCGTCGTTCTTTCCGTATGAAGACGGGCCGGCCCGCCGCGAATCCCACGCGAGCGGGGTGCTTGTCGAGGTGCAAATCGAAGGCGTTTTCGCCGCGGAAAGCGCGGGCAACGTGTCACGCTTCGTGCTTCTGGCCGATCCCGAATCGGGCCGCAAATTGCCGATTTTGATCGGGCCCTACGAGGCTCAGGCAATCACGCTGCCGCTGGAGGGCACGCGCCCGGATCGCCCGATGACCCACGATCTCATTCGGAATCTGATGGAAAAACTGGGCGGCGAATTGGACCGGATCGTGATCGACGACCTCTGGAACACGACCTACTACGCGAAGCTCTACATCAAGAAGGGTGCAGAGGAGTTCGAGATCGATGCTCGGCCGTCAGACTCGCTCGCGATCGCTGTGCGTTACGATGCCCCCATCTTCGTCGCCGCCTCGATCTTCGACCAAGCCTTCGAGGAGTGATGGACGGGCCTCTGGCCGACCGAGCAGCCGAACTCCGGAAACTCATCGAGCGTCACAACCGCCTCTACCATCAACTCGATGCCCCAGAAATTAGCGACAGCGAATACGACGCGCTGTTCCGAGAGCTGGTCGAGTTGGAAAGTGCTCATCCCGAGCTGAAGACCGACGACTCGCCGACCCTGAGGATCGGCGCGCCCCCTCTCGCCGAATTTGGCCAGCACCGGCATCTCACCCCGATGCTCTCGCTCGACAATGCTTTCTCAGAGGAGGAGCTCCGCGCGTTCGACGATCGAGTGCGGCGCGGGCTCGGCGCGTCCGAGGTCGAGTACTACGCCGAACTCAAATACGACGGGGCCTCCATATCGCTGACCTATCAGGATGGGCGGCTGCGCACCGCCGCGACCCGGGGCGATGGGACGGTCGGCGAAGAAGTGACTCCCAACGCGAGGACAGTTCGAGGCGTTCCACTCAGCCTTGCCGAGCCATTGGACGGCGCCCTCGAGGTTCGCGGAGAAGTGTTGATGTTCAAGGCCGCCTTCGACGAACTGAACGTCGCTCGCTCAGCGCGTGGGCAGCAAGTGTTCGCAAACCCTCGCAACGCGGCTGCGGGCGGGCTACGCCAGCTTGATAGCCGCCTCACCGCCGCGCGAAAGCTGAGCTTCTTCGCTTACGCGGTGGGGCAAAGCCGCCGGTTGGCCGATACCCAAAGCGGAACTTTGGAGCGCTTGCACGGCTTGGGGTTTGCGGTGAGGCCGGAGGCAGGGACGCTCGTTGGGGTGGACGCGGTGGTGCGATATGTCGAGCGTTGGTCCGAGCGCCGTGCGAGCCTGCCGTTTGGAATCGACGGCATCGTGGTGAAGGTCAACCGCCTCGATCAACAGGAGGAGCTTGGATCGACCGCCCGTGGCCCGAGGTGGGCGATCGCTTACAAGTTCGCGGCGGAGCAGGCGTTCACGCGGCTCTTGGGGATCGTGAACCAGGTCGGCCGCACCGGAACCGTGACTCCGGTCGCCGATCTCGAACCCGTCCATGTTGGTGGTGTCACGGTTTCTCGAGCCACCCTTCACAACTACGAAGACCTGAAGCGGCGGGACGTAAGGGTGGGCGATACCGTGATCGTCCAGCGCGCGGGAGACGTGATCCCGGAAGTGGTCGGCTCTGTGCTCGACAAGCGCTCGCCGGATTCGGCCGCGCCCGAAGAGCCCACCGTTTGCCCCGAGTGCGGCTCACCCCTCGGTCGCTCGGGCTCGGAGGTCGCCCTTCGCTGCTTCAACAAGGCTTGCCCGGCCCAAGTCGCGGCCAAGATTCTTCACTTTGTCTCGCGCTCGGCTATGGACATCGAGGGCCTTGGCGAGAAACTGGTCGTCCGGCTGCTCGACATCGGCATGGTGACCGATCTGCCGAGCCTTTACCGCCTGCATGGACGCAAGACCGAACTGGCCGTACTCGACCGCCTGGGAGAGCTAAGCGTGGCCAATCTAGTCGAGGCAATCGAAACATCCAAGGCACGCCCTTTAGATCGCTTTGTCAACGGCCTCGGCATTCGCCATGTCGGCTCCAAGACCGCACGCGACCTCACCCGGGCCATTCGCACCCTGGAAGCCCTTCGGCGAGCGGACTACGATGCGCTCACGGCGGTGAGCGGAATCGGGCCTCAGGTGGCTTCCGAGATCGAGGGCTTCTTCGAAGAACCGGCAAATCAAGCCTTGATCGACGACTTGCTCTCGCTAGGCGTCGCGCCCGTCGAACCAGAAGGTCCGATCGGACATCTCTTCGGTGGCCAGACTCTCGTGTTCACGGGCAAACTCGAACATATGACTCGCGAGGATGCGGAAGCCCTGGTGGCTCGTTTCGGCGGGAAGGCCTCCGGCAGCGTGAGCAAACTGACGACGCTGGTCGTTGCGGGGCCGGGAGCAGGCTCGAAGCTGGCGAAGGCTGAAGAGTTGGGAGTAAAGGTGGTCAGCGAGGAGGATTTTCTCGCGATGCTCCCCGAGGGCACGCGTTGAACCGCTTCGAGGTCGTGGTGCCGGGCGGACGGCTCGACCTCGCCCACTGTCTCACAAGCGGCCAGGTCTTCCGTTGGTCGCTTATGCCGGATGGCGCCTGGCTTGGCGTCGACGGACTCATGTGGTATCGCGTGGCCGAGCCTTCGCCGGGCCGGTTCGAGATCGAATCGAACGGCACGGAGGAGGACTTTGCACGCTTCTTCCGACTGGATTGGGACGCGGACGCGATCGAGGCGAAGGTGTTGGATTCGGCGCCTGAGCTTGCCAATACCCTCCACGAATTTCGCGGCCTAAGGCTACTTCGGCCATCAGATCCGGCGGAAACCCTGCTCTGCTTTCTCTGCACTTCCAACAACCACATCGGGCGCATCACTTCGATGATCGCCAAGCTTGCGGCCCACGGCGAGCCGCTTGCCGAAGTGGGCGGCGTCTGCCTCAGGCGCTTTCCATCGCTGGAGCAAGTGGCCACGATAACCGAGAGCGACTTGAGAGCCCAAGGCTTCGGCTATCGCGCCCGCTCGATTCCGGCCGCCGCCCGTCAAATAATCGATCGGCCCGCGGGATGGCTGGAAGAACTACGAAATCGGCCCTACGAACAGACGCGGGCCGAACTCATCGACTTACCCGGCGTGGGACCGAAGCTCGCAGATTGTATTTCGCTCTTTGCCCTCGATCACACGGAGGCGGTTCCGGTTGACACCCACATCTGGCAGGCGACGGTTCGCCTGTACCGGCCCGACTGGGCGGGGCGCAGCCTAACGCCCGCCCGCTTGATCGAGGCGGGCGCCCAGCTTCGAGACCGCCTTGGGCCGCTGGCCGGGTGGGCCCAGCAGTTTCTCTTCCTCGACAACGTGCGGCACGGCCGGGCTCGCCGTTTGGCGATGGCGCCCCGGTAATCCTGCCGGTTTGCCCAGTCCAAGGGGACCGGATAAGCTCAGAAAAGGGGGGAAGAATCCGGGAAACGGTGGTATAGTGTCGGTCCGCAGCCAAGCAAGAGGAGGTACCGAATGCGAAACTGCCCGATACGCTTTTGTTTTGCGTTTATCGCGCTCGCGTTTGGGATGGGCGCGCAGGGCCAGGATGAAGAAAGGCCGTCGCAGACCGCCGGTGTGGCAGCCAGCGGAACGCCGGTTCAGAAACCGAAAGACGACCGCATAGAGATCCGAGTCGAAAAGCTCGAAATCGAGCCTTCAGTCGAATATGAACTCAGTCGCGCCGTAGGGGCGGGCCGCATCGTGCTTGGTCAGGAGGCCATTCCCGGGGTCATAGTCAAGACCTTCGAGTGCCATTGGCAGCGCGGCAACATGGTGTCCAAGAAGATGCTGAAGGAGCAGCGCGCCGATCCGCAGAACGCGATTTATCTCATCGGCAGCGCAGGTTATGGCGGCGCAAGCCGCCACCGATTCGGTCGCGGCCGCGTCGTCACGATGGTTGCGACCGCATACGATCCCAGCAAGGCCACTATAGGCCCGCGCGCGACCGGGCACACATTTACCGGCATGAAGGCGGGCTTTGGGGTGGTGGCGGTAGATCCGCGGGTGATCGCGCTTGGCACGCTCGTTTTCGTCGAAGGGTATGGCTTTGCGATCGCTTCCGACATCGGTTCGGCGATCAAGGGCAACCGGATCGACTTGTGCTACCCGCTCCGAGAGACTTCGCTCCGGTACGGCAAGAAGAAGGTCGTCATCCACATCTTGCAGTGAACCTGGCCGATCCCGGTTCGCTCAAGGCATTTCTCGCGCGCCACGGGTTGCTCGCCCGCAAAAGGCTAGGCCAGCACTTTCTTTGCTCCGCCGAGGTCGTCGAAAGCATCGTCGCCGCGACCCGAGCCTGCAATGGGGTGCTTGAGATCGGACCGGGGCCGGGCGTTCTTACCGGGCCGCTATCGCAGATCGCCGATCGGGTGATCGCGCTCGAGCTTGACCCGCGGATGGTCGTCGCTCTTGCCGAGTCGGCGCCGCGCGCCGCCGTGATCGAGGGCGACGCTCTTCGCGAAGACTTGGCCGCGTTGCTCGAACGGCTGCCCCGACCGAGGGCAGTCGTCTCGAATCTGCCTTATTACATCACCGGTCCCCTGCTCACGCGCATAGCGGAGGCGAAGGCGGGATGGGACAAGGCGATCTTGATGATGCAGGCCGAAGTGGGCGAGCGGGTAGTGGCGGGGCCTGGCACGCCCGCTCGGGGCTCGCTATCGGTGTTCCTTCAGGCTCAGTTTGAGATCGAAGCCGTGGCGAGGGCGCCGGCGGAGGCCTTCCTGCCTCCGCCGAAGGTTGACAGCGTCGTCCTTGCGTTCGAACCGAGGCCGTCGGTCCTGTCTGCCGACGAGCAGACGGCCCTGTTTCGACTCGTGCGGACGGCGTTCAGGATGCCGCGCAAGACCCTAGTGAACAACTTGAAGACCGGGTTCGGCCTCGGCCGAGAGCGAGCCTTGGCAATCTTAGCAAGTGGGGGGCTCGCGGAACGCGCGCGTCCGCAGGAGCTGTCGCTTGACCAATGGATCGGACTCAGCGCGGCGGTGAAGTCGGCGGAGCAGTAAACTGCCCCGATGCGGCGCGAAGAGCAGCTTGTCAAGAACACCCAGTTGGCGCTGGACGACGTGTGCCGGGCGGCCATCGCGGTTCCGGCGGACAAACGAACGTGGTCGCCGGGCGGGGCTGCTCGCTCGACGCTCGACCAAATGCGCGAGGTGGCCGCTTCCGCCGACTGGCTTTTGGCGATCCTAGAGAGCGGCAAGGCCCCCGATCCTCACCGGCACGGCGAGTCGGACCATGGCGCGCCCGAACTGGGCACGGTCGAAGAGTGTATCGAAGCCGCACGAACGAACACGCCACGCCTCTGCCAGCTGATCGCGAGCTACCCAGCCGACAAGTTGGAGAATGAGATCGTGATGCCGTTCAGCGGCGCGACCACCATGACGATGGCGGACGTGATGGGCCTGCACTATTGGAACCTGGTGTATCACCTCGGCCAGATTAACCAGATTCAATTGATTCTGGGCGACCGCGTAATGCACTGAGGTCCGCTAGGCGACGTCGTCGAGGCGCACGTTCCGCGCGGGCTCGCTGTTGACCACGTCCCAGTTGTCGCAGTCGAGGCGGCGACAGTAGATCATGCGTTGGAACGAGCCTTCCTGGGTTTCGACCTCGGCGGTGTGAGCAAAGCGGCACTCGACGCAAAGTTCTGGCTCCAAAAGCCGAACGATTTTAAGCTGCCGTCGCGCCATCCTTGGTCTCCTGTCTCCAACTCCGCTCCTCATTGCCCGCCGGCGCGGACCCCCCGAAGCTTTGCAGTACTCCAAGTGTCGGAGATGGCCTGAGAGTGAGTTCCGGTGAACATTGCCAGGTTGTGCTGACCCGGTGGGTCGCTCGGGCTAAGTTGAGGCGACGTACCGATCCCACGGACTGCCGATGGCGAGGGCCCGGGCAAGCAGGGCCATGTAGGCGCGATGCGAGACTTCGAAAGCCCCGAGCGAGGCGAGGTGCGGGTTCATTATCTGCGCATCCACGGCTAAGAAGCCGAGGCTTCGGCAGCGGGCGACCAGCGCGTGGAGAGCAACCTTGGACGCGTCGGTTTCGCGATGGAACATCGACTCAGCGCAAAAGCACGCGCCCATCGCGATGCCGTAGACGCCACCAAGGAGCCGGCCCTCACGCCAAGCTTCGGCTGAGTGTCCCCAACCCTGCACGTGAATTTCCGTGTACACCCGGACGATCTCGTTGGTGATCCAGTTGTCCTCGGGGCGGAGGCACCCGTGCATCACCTGTTCAAAGGCGGTGTCGAAGCGGACCTCGAAGCGTCCCCTGCGTAGGGTCCTCGCCAAGGATCTGGACACGCGGATTCCTTCGATTGGGAGCAGTGCGCGCTGTCGGGGGCGATACCAATTGACCTCGCCATCCTCGTCGCCCATCGGAAAGCAGCCCTGAGAGTAGGCGGCCCGGATTAGATTGGGAGTTAGGTCTTCGCCGTTCATTTGTGTTAGGCTCAAGCGCCTGCCGTTTGCGAGTCTATGCGAAACTGGGAGGCATGAACGCAACGGAATTGGTCCGCTACGGGCTGGATAACGTCGGCCACCACCTGTCCATGACCTTCGAGGGGATCGACGAGCGGGGGATGGACGCCCGTGTCGCGCCAGTGGGGAAGACTGCGCGAGAGATCGTCGCCCACCTGTGCGAGTGCTATCGGGCCGCGCTCGACGTATGCCGCACGGGCAAGCACGAATGGGGCAGCTTTCGGATCGAGGAGACCTCATGGCCCAAGCTCATCAGCCTGTGGACGCAGATGCGGGAGGAAGCGGTGGCTGAGTGCCTGGCGGGGGACGAAGGTCGTCTCAAGGTCGCGGTCGATTACGTCATGCTGCACGACGAGTACCACGTCGGCCAGATGTGCCTGATCCGACTCCAAGCCGATCCGAACTGGGATTCGGATTCGATCTACCACTCCCCGGCTCAAGAAGGTCTGAGCTAGAGGAGGCGTCCGGCGATGCCTCAGCATTCACCGGATGGTTTGTGCCGCGAATGCTGAGGCGTGACGATCACATCGGGAGAACTAGGGATTGAGCGAGAGCCAACGGTCGCGATCAAGGGCGACCAGGATCGAATCCACATAGCGTCCGCGCACCCAATACTTCTTGGGACAGCGTCCGTACTCGACATAGCCCACCTTCTCCAGCGTTCGGAGCGAGCGCTCGTTATCCTCGAACACCTCGGAAAGCAAGAGGCGAAGGTTTAGAACCTCGAAAGCATAGCGCGCGCGCACCTTCGCCGCGTCGGAGCCGTAGCCCTTGCCCCACTCGTTGGGATCGCCGATCACCTGCCCGGTTATCGCGGTGCCGTGCCGAAAGTCGATGCGATGGATGCCACAAAACCCGATGTGACGCCCGTCGAGGGTCTCCATCGCGAACATTACGTCTTCTTTGGAACCCTTGGAGTGAGCCTCAAAGTATTCGCGTTCCGCCAGCCGGGTGATGGGAAAGTCGCCCATTAGGAGATGCGCGGATGTGTTCGGGTCGTTCATCCATGTCACCGCGTTGTCCAGATGCCGATCCATATCGATCGGCACGAGCCTGACCTTCTCGCCTTCCCAACCTCGAACCATTCGCGGATTGTAGCGCACGCGCATGATTAGCCCTTTCGACTGCCAGTGAGATAATCGATGCTTCGAGGGCCCGGGCAACGTCTTACGGGTCACGGGCCTGGGAATCTCCCGCATGGTTAGTTCGGCGATGCGGCGGAAACGGCGGGCGTAAAGGAGGAGCGGCAGGGAAGCATCGGTCATTTAAGTCAGAGATTTTGCTTGATCCCTTGACGAATGCCTCCCTTTGGTTCCACACTATGCGCACGCAAGTTTCCGCGGCAAGCAGCCATCGTGGTTGATTAAGCGGGAAGCGAGCCAGGGCCTTTGGGCGGAGATCCAGGATGGAGCCGCCGCACAAGGGCAGGGGCCGCAGGTTTCTAGGTCCACTACAATTAGGTTCGGAGGAGTCATTCATGGAAGAGTTGGAACTCCAGGATAAGCCTGGTCTATTCGGCCGCATCGCCGGCATCTTTTCGCGCGAGGACGACGAGGACGTCGACGACACGCGCAAAGGCAAGAATCTCACGTTGCGCACCGCGCATCGATACACCATCACAGTTCGACGGCAGGTGGTTTCGTTCGATGACGCCATGGCCGCCGCCGACGGGCTCAAGCAGGGCGAGCAGCAGATACTCAACCTCTCGGGCACCGACGCGCAGCTTCGGCAGAAGATCGTCGACTTCATGTGCGGGGTGAACTTCGCGCAGGAGGGCACGTGGGAGGAGGTGGGCGAGCACGTCTACCTCATCGTTCCCGCATGCGCCTACGTCGAGGTCGCGCCCGCGACCCCGCGCATGGGCGCAATTCGGAATTAATTCCGGCAATCTCCTCAGGCAACAACCCCGTCCGCGTCCCCCCGCGGCGGGGTTTAACGCTGTTTCGGGAAGCTCGCGTGGCTTTGCGGTTGCTTTGCGTTGCTCTGCAATGGCTTACCGAAGCAGCTCCCGAGGGGCCGCAGCGATTCGCGAGGCGCGCCCGCTACTCGTTCTCGGTGTTGCCGTAAGGGCTGGTGTAGTTGGGCGGCTCTTTGGTGATCCATACGTCGTGCGGATGGCTTTCGCGAAGGCCGGCGCCGGTGATCTTCATGAACTCGGCTGATTCGCGAAGCTCCTTTAGATTGTTTGCGCCCACATAGCCCATCCCCGACCGTAGCCCGCCCACGAGCTGGTTCATCGTGTCGGAGAGCACGCCCTTGAATGGCACGCGGCCCTCGACCCCTTCGGGAACGATCACCCCACCATCCTTGATTTGGAAGTACCGGTCGGACGAGCCTTGCTTCATCGCGCCGATCGAGCCCATGCCGCGATACACCTTGTAGGCGCGGTTGCGATAGATTTCGATCTCACCGGGGCTCTCTTCGCACCCGGCGAACATATTGCCCATCATGACGCTGCTCGCGCCTGCGGCGAGGCATTTCACGATGTCGCCCGATGACCGAATCCCGCCATCGGCGATGGTTGGGATGCCCAGGCGGTTGGCCTCCTCACAGCAGTCGGCGACCGCCGTGAATTGGGGCACGCCCACACCCGCGACCACGCGAGTGGTACAGATCGAGCCCGCGCCGATTCCCACTCGCAAGCCGTCAACCCCGAGGGCCACTAGATCGGCTACCGCCTTGGCGGTCGCCACGTTGCCCGCGATCACTTTGAGATCGGGCAGCTTCTTCTTCAGCAGCTTGACGCACTCCATGACGCCCTTGCTGTGGCCGTGGGCGGCATCGATGACCACGAAATCCACCCCCGCGTCGGCGAGCGCCTTCGCCCGCTCATAAGGCTCGCGCAGGGCACCGATCGCGGCGCCAACGACCAGGCGTCCCTTCGCATCTTTGGTCGATGACGGATGCCGCTTGACCTTGAGGATGTCTTTGATCGTGATGAGCCCTTGGAGGCGGCCGGCCTCGTCCACGATGGGCAGCTTTTCGATGCGGTGCTCGGCGAGGATCGCCTCGGCTTGTTCGAGCGTCGTGCCCACTTTGCCCTTCACGAGGTCTTCGCTCGTCATCCGGCAGCTGATGGGCTTGGTGAAATCGGTCTCGAAGCGAATGTCGCGGTTGGTGAGGATGCCCACTAGGCGCCCGGCCGCGTCCACGATGGGTACGCCCGAGATGTGGAAGCGATCCATGAGATCGACCGCTTCTTGAATCGTCTTATGGGGCTCCAGTTTGATTGGGTTGGTGATGACCCCGTGCTCGGAGCGCTTGACGCGATCGACCTGCTCGGCCTGCAGTTCGATCGGCATGTTGCGGTGCAGCACACCAACCCCGCCTTCGCGCGCAACGGCGATTGCGAGCCGGGCGTCGGTGACGGTGTCCATAGGGGCGGACACGATTGGGGCCTTGAGCGTGATCCCGGGCAGAAACGTTGTGGAGGTATCGACCTCGCTGGGGAGGACGGCGGTTCGTTGGGGGATGAGGATTACATCGTCGAAGCTGAGACCTTCGCGAAAAGCTGGCATTGGGGCTCCTGTGCTTTTCACGACATTATGGCACCGGCGAAGCGGGTCGTGCGGGCGGGGCAGTTGGTTTGCCGCGGCCCTTAGCCGCTCGTAGGTCTCTTCACCCACCCCAACCCATCCCTCAAGGGAGGGGAAGTATCTCGTTTGGTTCGCTCGCCCCGTCCCGGGTCTCGCTCACCGCTTTCAGTTCGGGACGCCATCCCTTGGCGTCCCGACTTCACCGAAGCGGAGTGCCATGGGTGTACGTGTCAAGCTTCGAATGCAAAGTGTGGCGTCTCTTAGAGGGGTGCTTAACCGGTCACCTGGCACTCGCCGCCCCGGTTTGCCATGAATTTGACTTGACAGCCCGCCCGGAAGGGGAGTAGAATTTAGCAGTCGTCTAGCAGGACTGCTAACGGCGAGATTCTAGCAACCGGAGGAATTGCCCCTATGCCATCCCTAAAACCGCTCGGCGACAAGGTGGTCGTCCAACTCACCGAGAAGGAAGACAAGACCGCGAGCGGGATTTACCTTCCCGACTCGGCCCAGAAAAAGCCCCAGGAGGGCAAAGTGATCGCGGTCGGAACGGGTCGCGTGCTCGACAGCGGTGAGCGCAACAAGCCTTCCGTCAAGGCGGGCGACCGCGTGCTGTTCAGCAAGTACGGCGGCAACGAAGTGACGATCGAAGGCCAGGAGTACACGATCCTGGACGAGGACCAGATTTACGCGATTCTCAACTGAGGGAGTCGGACCATGGTCGAACGATGGTCTGACGATTGTCTAACAATGGCTTGGAATCGGAATGGGCAGCTACCGGGACTTGGAGGTGTGGAAGATCGGGCGCGAGCTCGTGAAAGCAGGCTATTTGTTCTCGGAAAAGTTGCCCGAGTCGGAGCGCTTCGGCCTAAAATCGCAGATTCAACGGGCTGCGGTCTCGGTGCCGGCGAACATCGCCGAGGGAGCCGGGCGCAACAGCGACCCGAGCTTTGCCCAGTTCGCAAGGGTCGCTCTCGGCTCTCTGAACGAGCTGGACACCTTGATTTGCCCGGCGCTCGACGTTGGACTAGCGTCGGAGGCCGACGCCAGACCATTGGTGGCTCTCATCCGAGACCTGAGCGTGAGGCTGCGCAATTTGATTACACGCCTGTGCAGAGCGGACAAGCCGGCGCAGTGAGCCTCCGGCCATCGTTCGACAACAGTTCGACAATTGTTCGACCACCGTTCGACCTCAACCACCCCAAATCCAACTAACAAGGAAACCCCGATATGGCAGCAAAAACACTACTCTACGATGAAAACGCACGGCGCGCGCTCGAGCGCGGAGTCAACAAGGTCGCGGACGCGGTCAGAGTGACGCTCGGCCCCAAAGGCCGAAACGTCGTGCTCGACAAGAAGTGGGGAAGCCCCACGATCACCAAGGACGGCGTGACCGTCGCCAAGGAGATCGAACTGGAAGACCCGTACGAGAACATGGGCGCCCAGCTCTGCAAGGAAGTCGCGAGCAAGACCAACGACGTGGCGGGCGACGGCACCACCACCGCAACCGTGCTCGCCCAATCGATCGTAAGCGAGGGCCTTCGCTACGTGGCCGCGGGCGGCAACCCGATCGCGGTCAAGCGCGGCATTGATAAAGCGGTCGAGGCGGTGATCGCCGAGATCAAGAAGGCCTCCGAGCCGATCAAGGACAAGGAGCAGGTGGCGTTCGTTGCCAGCATCGCGGGCAACAATTCCGAGATCGGCCAGCACGTCGCCGAGGCGATGGATAATGTCGGCAAGGACGGCGTCATCACGGTCGAAGAGAGCAAGGGCCGCGAGACCACCCTCGAAGTGGTCGAGGGCATGCAGTTCGACCGGGGCTACATCAGCCCCTACTTCGTCACCGATCCCGAGCGCATCGAGACCGTGTTCGAGAACCCGCTGATCCTAATCCACGAGAAGAAGATCAGCTCCGCGCAGGACTTCCTGCCGTTCCTCGAGAAGGTGGCGGGTACCCGCCGCCCGCTCCTGATCATCGCCGAGGACGTTGAGGCGGATGCGCTCGCCACAATCGTGCTCAATAAGATCCGAGGCGTGTTGCAGGTGGCGGCGGTCAAGGCCCCCGGCTTTGGCGACAGGCGGAAGGCGATGTTGGAAGACGTCGGCGTGCTCACCAACGGAAAGTTCATCAGCGAGGACCTCGGCACCAAGCTCGAAAACGTCGGGATCGATATGCTCGGCACCGCTAAGAAGGTTGTGATCACCAAGGAAGACACAACGATCATCGAGGGTGCGGGCACCAAGAGCGACGTGCTCGGCCGCATCGCCCAGATCAAGGCGCAGATCGAGAAGACCGACAGCAACTACGACAAGGAGAAGCTCCAGGAGCGCCTAGCCAAGCTGTCCGGCGGCGTTGCCGTCATCAAGGTCGGCGCTTCCACTGAGACCGAGCTGAAGGAGAAGAAGCATCGCTACGAGGATGCGCTCTCGGCCACCCGCGCGGCGGTCGAAGAGGGCATCGTGGCGGGCGGAGGCGTGACGCTGCTTCGGGCAGCGGCCGCGCTCGGCAAGCTCAAGTTCGAAGGGGACGAGCAGACGGGCGTCACCATCGTGCGGCGCGCGCTCGAAGAGCCGCTTCGCCAGATTGCGATCAACGCGGGGCTCGAGGGTTCGGTGCTCGTCGACCGGGTTCGACAGGCTAAGGAAGGCTTCGGCCTGGATGCCCTCACCGGCGAGATCGTGGACATGGTGAAGGCGGGCATCGTCGATCCGGCGAAGGTCGCGCGCTCTGCGGTGCAGAACGCGGCCTCGATTGCGGGGCTCGTGCTCACGACTGAAGCGCTCGTGGTCGAGAAGCCAGAGCCGAAGAAGTCGGCGCCCACTCCCGGCATGGGCGGCATGGGCGACATGGACTACTAGGGGCGGAAGCTCTGCGGAGTCAGCAGGGGCCTTGGCGCTTAGCGCCGAGGCCCTTGTGCCTTGCCAAAGTTGCTACAGTGGTGATCATTCTCCGACTGCCAGCACGAAGTAGACGCTGGCGGTAAATACGGCTGACATGATGAGTCCGACGCTGCCGTAGAGCACGCTGTTCGGAGCGTCCTCCGATCCGAGCATCATTAGGCCGAAGAGACCGTACGGGATAGCCTGCATGACTGCCAAGCACTTCATGAGGAATTGCGCCCAGACCTCTTGCCACAGCGTCCCAATGCCAACGACAAGATGCGAGCCGCCCATGAGGCCTATGAGGATTGGGCCACCCTTCCAGGTGAAGGGGCCGGGTAGCACGCCCAAGCCGATCAGCATCTGATAGGTCCCGAATACGCTGACGGCGCAGGCCAGCGCCACATAGACCCGCTCTTTCCAAGTCACGAATGAGCGCTTGGACGAGTCCATGATCAGCACGCCGCCCCCGCTCTTGGGCTTGCTGCCGGCTAAGGTGGCTCCGCAGAACTGACATTGAGCCAAGCCTGAAGGGACTTGTTGCCCGCAAGCTGGACATTGCTCAATCCCAGACGCTTCGCTCGCCATCAAGTCATTATCCATTTAGGTGCGGCATGCGCCGGGCGGCGTTTTGGAGCCTCGGCGCATCGCGCCGAGGCCCTTGCCTTTGCCAGCCTCACGGCCTGCGTGAGCCGGGAGCCTTCAGCAGCGCGAGTCGCGCGCGGCTCGTGTTGGCAAAGGGCCCCATCGGGTACTGCCGCACGATGTGCTCGTAGCCGGGAATAGCGCGCATGGCATCGCGGAGTGTGTAGTCATAGATGCGCGCGGTACGGAATGTGGCGGCTTCCTGGTCACGGTCCGAAGCCGCTGGGTCGTTCAGAATGGCTTGGTACAAGCGCAAGACGGTCGCGGAGTCGCCTGCGTGCTCCAAGCGTGATGCGATCTCAAAGAGGTGGTGAATCGAGAGCTCGCCTGGTGTCTTGGCGATCGCGGAGGCGACAAAGCCGACGGTCTGGATAGGCTCTCGCTGGATCATTTCGGGCAACAGCCTGACGAACGCACCACAACATTCGGGGGAAACGCCCCGGCTTTCGACAAGGCTCGTGTATATCCAGTTGAGCACGAGGGTCGTGTCGTCAGGGTTGGATGCAGCCATGGCGGAGAGATCCGCGGGCGTCAGCATCCGAAGGTCTTTCGTGTCGCTGAATTCGGCCTTGGCTTCGCTTGCCGCCTCGCTGTCGCGCCTGGGACGAAATGCCGCCGTAAGGACCAACCCGCCGCTCACTCCGCCGAGGTGGGCAAAGTGTCCAATTCCGTCGCCCTTAAGGACGAGGGCGCCGAGCAGGTCGAAGCCGACGTACCACAGTGCCACGCCCCACATCGGCCAATCCGACGTTCCAAAGCGGTAGTACCAGGCCCATGCGCAGGTGATCTGTGCGAAAGGAAAGAGGAATAGGGCCGCACCCATCAGGCCCATGATCGCACCCGACGCTCCGAGCGAGGGAATCGTCGGGTTAGCGGCACCCAAGGTGAGTTGTTGCAGGCCCGAGCCCGCGAAGCCTGCGCCGAAGTACACCGTCAGAGCCTTGGCACTTCGCAGACGGCCTTCGACTGCGAAGCCGAATAGGTAGAGGAACCACATGTTCCCTAGCAGGTGGAACAGGTCGGCATGGAGGAACAGGGCGGAGACGTTATGGATGAGGTCGAACCGGTCGCCGCGGATCGCCCAGCGTTCGAGTTCGTCGGGTCGGATCTCAAAGCCATTCGAGGTGAGGGCGTAGACGAGGACGTTGATGCCGATCAGCAGGCACGTTGCGATCGGAAGGCTCTCGGGCGGGTTCTTGCTGCGGACGGGGAGAAGCATGGGCAGGCGTGGCGGATTCCCGCTGGGTTGCTTTTCGCCAATCTACCTCGCATGAGGCTTTTGCGCAAGCATCGCGTAGCCTAGCCCACCACCGCGTCCGCCTCGATCTCCACGAGCGCCTCGGGCGTGATCAGGCGGCTCACCTCCACCATCGTGGTCGCGGGGCGGAACTGGCCGACCACCTCGGCGTGGGCGCGGCCGACTTCCTCCCAGCGCGAGATGTCAGTCACGTACATACGCGTTCGCACCACGTCGTGCAGGTTTGATCCCAGGCTCCGCAAGGCATGCTCGATATTGCGAAAGCACTGAATGGCCTGGCCGTACGGGTCGCCCAGCGCGACGATGTCGCCCTGCTCGTCGAAAGCCACCGTGCCCGTCACGAAGATCTGGTTGCCCACGCGCACCGCGCGCGAGTAGCCCACGATCGGCTCCCACTTTGAGCCGGAGCCGACTCGACGGCGCTCCAACCGCTCGTTTGAATTCTCCATGGGAGGGGTGTACCCGAGGGGGAGAGTGACAAGTGACTAGCGACTAACGACCCAGCCCATCGTCACTCGTCCGCACGCTTAACCCTCGCTTAACCGCCCCATAAGCTCAGCTTAACCACGACGCGGAAAGCTCTTGGGCGGGAGGTCTGGGGGATAAGCCGGATCACCCGAGGAGAAAGCAATGCGCAAGGGCTTCACGCTCATCGAACTCTTGGTGGTCATCGCCATCATCGCCATTCTCGCATCGATCCTATTCCCGGTGTTCGCAAAGGCTAAGGAAGCGGCCAAGGCGAGCGCCTGTCTCTCCAACATGAAGGAGATCGGCATCGCCGTCCAGCTGTATCTAACCGACTACAACGACATATACAGCCCGGCCTACTACTACGGCAAGCCCAACGGCCCCGGCAGCCTGGATGATTCCGGCATCCACAGCTACTCGGGTCTGCTCCAGCCCTACATGAAGAACAAAGACATCTTCGTGTGCAAGATGGACAAGGTCGGCGGCCAAGCCCCGACCAACTTCACGGGCGACAACCAGGGCGCGGGCGTTCCTTCCGGCGCGGTGGCCGGCAACCCCGCCATCGAAGACGACCAGGCGCCTCGCCTAAGCTACACGGTGAACGAGGCGCTGATGCCCAGGCCGAGGGGCGGCGTGGGCGGGACGCTGGTTGGCCAGCCTCAGCAGGTGGTCAACGCAACGACCGTCGATTCGTCCTCGAACACGATCCTTGTCGGCGAGTTCACCGACTACGTCAACGCGCTTAGCGGCGGCGGCCCCGGCGGCGTCAAGTACAAGTCGCATCGGCCGACCGACGCGTGGGCGCTCGACGCGGCGGGCACGATCCCGTACGACACGAGCAACACGAACAACAGCCCGGTCTACGCGCTAAGCGCGTCGCGGATCGATGCGCTGTTCGCCCTGCAGCCGACGATTCCATTCGGCTCGGCCATCTACCCGCACATCGTGTACCTGAACTCCGGCCGCCACGCCAGCGGCAACAACTGGGTGTTCGGCGACACGCACGCCAAGTGGCTGCGCGTCGGCCAGACCGTGAACTGCAAGCACTACATGTGGGGAATCAAGGCCTACAACCAGTCAGGCCAGCCCGACATCCTCTGCCCCGACGACCTGACTCCGACCGAAGTCAACTAGACTTTCATCTGACCTGACCCATAGGCCCGCCCTTCGGGGCGGGCCGCCCCTTTTGGCGCCGGGGCTCGTCGGCCCACGGCACGCCGAGGGCTGCCCACGTGTCGGGACAAAAGCAGCCCTAAGTCGGGATGCCGGACGAAATCTCTGCGAAGAGGCGCTTGACGCGCCGCTCGATTTCGTAGCGAATTTCTCGCACCTGCTCGATGGGTTGACCAGCGGGATCGGCTAGGGCCCAATCATCGGTCAGAACGAAGCGAGTGGGGCAGGCACCGGTGTCGACGCCGCAGCCCATCGAAACCACCTTCGTCGCCCGCCGCACCATCTCGGATGTGAGCGCTTTAGGCTTCTGGCCCTTCATCGAAATTCCGAGCTCGGCCATCGCCTCGACTACGGTCGGATTGAGGGCACCTGCGCCCAGTGTGCCGGCGGACTCGGCACGGACGTCCATCCCTCCCTCTCGCGCGAGACGGTTGAAGAAAGCCTCGGCCATCTGGGAACGACCGGTGTTGTGGACGCAGACGAAGAGCACCAACATGCCTGTGCAAGTCTACCGATGGCGGCTAAGGCTCCAGCTCGACCCCGGGATCCCAGCCCTGCTCGCTCGCCCGCATCAGCACGCGAACCCGCATGTCTCGGTCGGCTCGAATCTGGCAGCTCAGCCGGAACTCGCCAAGCACGCCGTCTTCTTCCAGGCAGTCATGCTCCTTGGCGCCCATCGGAGGCTCCTTGGAGAGAAACGCCACGCGGCAGGTGGTGCAGCGCGCGTTTCCACCGCAGCGATGGCTAATGTCGATTCCTGCCCGCTCGATCGCAAGAGCGAGCTTGGCGCCTTCATCAATGGCGAAGGGCTCGAAGCCCTCCACCTCAACGGTGTAGGTTCGCATGATCTTGGGGGTGATCTTACTAGGCAAGGCAGCGCGGCATGAAGCGGCGAGCGGCTAAACTCGGCCTCATGGTTCAGGAGGAACGCCTCGTCGAGCTCTTCAAGGAGCTCTGCTTCATCAACGCGCCCCCGCTTGGCGAGCGCGATTCGGTTGCTTTCGTGAAGGACCTACTCGCCAAGGCGGGCCTCGAAGTGTATGAGGACGAGGCGGGCGGGAAGATCGGAGGCAACGGCAACAACCTCATTGCCTGGCTCCGTGGCAGTTTGCAACAAGCGCCGAAGGTGTTCCTGTCGGCCCACTTCGACACCGTAGAGCCGACCGCCGGCCTCCAGATGGAAGAGCGAGACGGCGTGTTCGCGAGCGCTTCGGATACGATCCTCGGCGCGGACGACAAAGGGGGCATGGCCCCCGCGATCGAGGCGGTCTTGGCTCTGAAGGAGTCGGGCTTGCCCCATGGCGATGTCTGCCTGCTACTCAGCGTGGCGGAGGAGATCGGACTCAAGGGGGCGGGCGCTCTTGAGGTTCAGGACTTGGGCCTCGACTTTGGCTATGTGCTCGATACGGGGCCTCCCGTCGGCTCCTTCGTCACCCGCACCGCAACCCACGACAACCTCATTGTCACCATTCACGGCAAGGCCGCCCATGCAGGCAAAGACCCCGAGAAGGGCATCAACGCGATCGAAGTTGCCGCCGATGCGATCTCGGGAATGAAGCTGGGCCGCCTCGGGCCGGAGGCAACGGCGAACATCGGGATCATCGAAGGAGGCACGGGCGTGAACGTGGTTTGCCCAACCGTGAAGATTCGCGCCGAGGCGCGCAACACGAGCGTGCCCGAACTCGACGCCCAGATCGCCCACATGGTGAATCGCTTCGAGGAGGCGGCTCGCAAGCGCGGGGCGCGGGCGGAGATCCTGCACGAGCGCCATTACAGCGCCTACCACGTCGCCGACGACGCCCCGGTCGTCAAACTGGCCCAAGAGGCAAGTCGGACGCTTGGATTCGAGCCCACCCTGCGCACCACCCTCGGAGGCAGCGACGCCAACGTGTACAACGCAAAGGGCCTGCCCAGCATCGTGCTCGCCACCGCGATGGAGCATATCCACACCCACGACGAGTGCATCTCGCGCCAGGGCCTGATCGACACCGCTCGCCTTGCGCTGGAAATCCTCGTGCGCGCGTCGAAAATGACCCGCTGAGAACCGTGAGGCGGCGCGCCGCGTCGCTTCGTCTCTGCATTAGGCTTGGTCGGACCCCGGGCCGTTCGAGGAGGTTTGAAATGGATCGGAGGTTAGTGGCCGCTGCCGCCGGCATGGCGATTTTGGGAACGGCATTCCCCGCCTGGGGCCAGGAGAGCAAGCCGGTTGGGCTTTCGGTGAAAGCAGGGCTGTTTTGGCCGAGCAGCTCGGCCGGGCGAAACGCGGGCTCGACTTGGTTTGCGGGCGGCGCCGAGTTTCGGGTGCGCGACGCGAGCGTGGAGACGAAGGGCATTGGGCCGAACTCGACGATCACCGCGTCGCTTGACTACTACAACAAAGGCGGCTTTTCCAACATGCCCGTCCTCCTGAACGTGGTGACCCATACGAGCGAGATGTATTACACGGTCGGCGCTGGCGTGGGCTTTAACCGCACGCCGGACGGCAGCGGAGGCACCGACTCAAAAACCCGATTTGCCTGGCAAGCCGGCGTAGGCTACGATTTCATGCAGGGCAAGTCGCCTCTGTTCGTCGAGGGTAAATACTTCGGCAACGCGAGCAGCGACCTCAACGGGTTCGGGGTATTCGTCGGGATCCACATCTAGGATAGCCTCGGTCCTGGCAAACCCTCGATAGCCTCCAGCCGGCACGTCTGGAGGCATACTTCTGTGTGCAAGGCGGGAAAGGAGACATCCATGTCGCGCTCAGGGGCTGAACCTTCAGGGGCTCAAAGCGTCAATCCATGCGTAGAGAACCATGGAGCTGCGACTCGGAGTCAATGGTTTGAGTTTGGGAATGCGTGCCGAACCGAACGCCGACGCGCACCTGCTTGAGCGTTGTCGGCGGCATGATCGGGAGGCGTTCGGCCAACTGGTCGACGCCTATCAAGGCCGTGTGTTCGGCTTCGTCCGAAGGATGCTGCCCAGCCAAGAAGACGCCTGGGACGTGACCCAGGAAGTATTCATCCGGGCTTACCAGCACTTCGATCGCTTCGACGGGCGCTCTTCAGTAAAGACTTGGCTGTTCAGGATCGCCCACAACCTGTGCGTGGATCGCGCGAGAAAGGCGGCCCGGAGCATCGAAGAGCAGCCGCTGCCGGTGGGCCTAGAATCGGAAGATCGAATGGACCTGTCCGATCCCCGTTGGGAGCCAGAGCGGCTGGCTATGGAAGGCGAGTTGGCGGAAGCCGTTGAACAGGCGATAGCCGGCATGAGCGAGAAATTGCGCAGCGTCCTGCTGCTGCACGACAAAGAGGATGCCTCGTACGACGAGATCGCGCAAGCACTTGGCCTGCCGGTAGGCACGGTAAAGAGCCGACTGTTCCTCGCCAGGGTTCATTTGCAGAAATGTTTGACGCCCTACTTAAAAGGAGGGCAAGTGTCATGAGAATTTGGAAGAGAAAGAATGCGGAAGATGAAGGCATCGACAATCTGTCGATGGGTCCCCTCGAGTTGGACCTCGCGCTCGAACGAGCCGACCAGCTCGAGATGGCCCGACTCGTCAAGACCCTCGTCGACGAGCAACCGAGCCTAACTTGGAGAAGCGCGCTCAACGAGCGGCTGCGATCAGTCGACCAGACCCAACGCCGGAGGCGGGGAACGGCCTGGGTCTGGCGAGCGGGCGTCGCCCTTGGGTTGGCGGCAAGCGTGCTGGTTGGCTTTTTGATTTGGCCCGTGGCGGGCACCGTCCAGGTTCCTTCCGGCGCGGTGGAGAGCGGCTTGATCCGTGCGTTTCGCGAGGAAGTGGCGGCGAACGAAGTTGCTGGGGCCGGGGCCACGCCGCTGGAGCTGGATCAAAACGGAGGCGAGAGCCTTGCGCCGGACCAGGCTTATGAAGACACCGACGCCGAACCTACGTAGCCTCCTCTTGTGGGCGCTCTGGATGTTTGCCCAAGCCACTGCGTTGGGCCAGTCAGGGCGTCTAACACCCAACGAATGGGCTCGGGTCCCCGCCGTAGTCCAAACCGCTCTGAGCGCGGGCGCTATCCGCTATGCCGGGACGCGTTGGGTGGAGTTCCGTGGGCCGAGGCGAGCCAACGGCCATTCCGAGTGGGTCCTCCACGAGGGAGATCGCACGCGAGTGGAGTTTCCGACCGACGCTAGTCTTCGCGGCCAAGTGATCGTGGACGCCGACGGTGAGCGCCGACATTACTTCCCGAAGCGCAATCTCATCGAGGTTTCACCATCTCGGGAGGATTTTCCGCGCGCCCGCCTCATTGCGATGGTCAGGCGCGGGCTGCGCCAAGCCGGCGGGATCAGGACCGAGGACGGGGGGCTGGTCGCCGGCCGGCCAACATCGCTGGTGACCTTGAAGGAGTTGCAGGGGATCGTACGGGCGAAGCTTTGGATCGATCCGGACAACGGCATGGCCCTCAAGCGTGCCCTCTTTGACCGTACTGGGGCAGTCGTAGCTTCCCTCGAATACCGTGCGATCAACTACGGTCCAGCCATCAAACCAGATTCCTTCCGGCTTGAGCGACCTGGTTCCCGCGTTGCGAACACCGTACAGCAAGGAACCCAGCGAGCGCGGCTAGCTGGCTTCCAGCCCCTCAAGCTGCCTCCCGGCAGCCCATATCGGCAGCAGTCCGCCCGGTTGGTGCGCGTCGGCGGCGGCCAGGCTTTCTCACAGATGTTCGCTGGGCCGTGGGGCCAGTTCTCGCTGTTCCATTTGAAGAAAGACGTGAACCTCAACCGACTCCGGCTGGCGGCTGGAGGGAGGGTCCACGTGACGACCTTCTCGCGAAACGGGCAGTCCTATGCGGTCGTCGGAGACATGGATGAGTCCGAACTCCGGGAAGTGGCGCGCCAGTTCACCGAGCGCTAAACCTGACCCGCGCTATACTCAGCCCGTGTCGGGCAAAGAGCCAAGCCGAGGGGGTGGACGCAGGCGGCGGAAGGCTCGGCCACCTTGGGTGCGAAAACTCAAGATCACGCTTGCCGTCATTTCGCTGGTGCTCGTGGTCGCCTGCCTTGCGGGCGGCCTGTATTTCCTCAGCGCGGTGAACGAGGCAAGAGCCGAGCTTCCTAAGATCGACGCAGCGGCTGGGCAGCTTTCCGCCCCGCCAACCGAGATCCTTGCCGCCGACGGCACTCCCCTCTACCGGGTGAGCGGCGAGCTTCGCGAGTACGTCCCCCTCGCCGAGATTCCCAAGGTCGTCCAGAACGCGATGATCGCAGCCGAAGACCGGCGCTTCTACGACCATAGAGGGGTGGACTATAAGGCGATCCTCCGAACGGTGTTCGTGAATACGCGGGATTGGAAGGTGGCTCAAGGAGGCAGCACGCTCACGATGCAGCTCGCCAAGCAGCTGTCCTCCAAGGGCGAACGCACCTTCGGCCGAAAGGTCCATGACATGGCCCTTGCCACCGCGATGGAAAGCGGCGGCATGACAAAGCAGCGCATCCTGGAGCTCTACCTCAACCAGGTTTACTTTGGCGGCCATGCGTACGGCGTGAAGGCGGCGGCCGAGGTGTTCTTCGGCAAGCAGCTCGCCAAGCTGACCGTTAGCGAGGCCGCGTTTCTCGCGCGCCTCGTTCGCCGCCCGAGCAACTGGAAGGATCTCTATCGCAATCAAAAGCTGCTGCAGGCTGCCACGGATAATCGCAACGTAGTTCTCGGGATCATGCTCGGCGACAAAATGATCGACCAGGCGCAGTACGACCGAGCGATCGCCGAGGAGCCCGCCCTCAACAAGCGCCCGCCCAAGAGCAGCGCCCGCATCCTGATGGCGCCCTACTTCGTGACCCACGTGCTCGACCTCGTGCGCCGCGAATTGCCAGACATAGACCTGAAGGCGGGCGGCTACAAGATCGAAACGACGCTCGACCCCGCCTTGCAGCAGCTTGCAGAGCGCGAGGTGCGCAGAGTCGTCGCCCTTTACCGGAGGCGCAAGGTGACGACCGCCGCTTTCGTAATGATGAACTCCGAAGGCCAGATTCTCGCTGAGGTCGGGGGCGCAGAATTCGAGAAGAACCAATACAACATGGTCTATCAAGGCCGTCGCCAGCCGGGATCGAGCTTCAAGCCCTTCATGTATGCCACCGCGCTCGCCGCAGGCGTGGTCCACATGGACGATTACATCTCCAACGAACGCATAACGTTCCCCGCCCCGCCAGGCGGGGAGGCTTACTCGCCGCAGAACAGCAACTCCAAGTACGGCGGCGATCTGCCCTTGCGCTTGGCATTTGCCATCTCGGTCAACATCCCGGCCGTTCGCACGATCGCCAAGGTCGGGCCACGCAAGGTGGTCGAGACCGCCCACGAGGCGTTCGGCTTTGTCTCGCCTCTCGATCCGGTCCTCCCCTTAGCGCTGGGCGCGAGCGCGGTCAACCCCCTCGAGATGGCCCAGGGCTACAGCGTCTTCATGCTCCGGGGCGACCGGGCCACGCCCTATGCGATCAAGCGCGTGCTGAATCCTGATGGCGAGGTCATCAAGGAATACGGCCCGAACATCAAGCGCAACGTGATGGATGCGCACGTTTGCGAGGAGATAGATCAGCTGATGCGCGGCGTGATCGAATACGGCACGGGAACTCGCGCCAAGATCGTGCCGAACGCCCGTGGCAAGACGGGCACGACAAGCGAGAACCGCGACGCGTGGTTCTGCGGCTACAGCGACGGGCTCCTTGGGATCGGATGGATCGCCAACGAGCGCAGGCCCGACCCGAACGGGCCGCCAGTGTACGACCCGATGGAATCCACCGTGTTCGGTGGCAACGTGACGGTGCAGTTTTGGGCCTCGGTCATGAAAGCGGCCCACGACAAGTACGGCACTCGCTTTGCGACTAGCATCAAGCCCTCAACGGGGGTGAACGTCGCGCCCGCCCCTGCGCTTGCCCCCGACCAAGCAGGCCAGCCTGTTAACGGCAAGTCGAAGATGGGTCCGGTCGGCGGAGACGACGCGTCCGACGCCGATTTGCCTTCCACCGCCCCCGACGATAAGGTTCCGCCGAAGACGGCCCCCGATCAGCCTCCCACCCCGCCGCCCGAACCGGTGATCCAATACGTTGAGGCGGAAGTGTGTGCCGATTCGGGCATGCTCGCTACTCCGTACTGTCCAGAGACAGTGGTGCGCCGCTTTCGCAAGGGTGAGGAGCCGAAGGGCGTCTGCCCGATCCACAAGGGGTAGCCAGCGATGTTTGTCATCCATGCCCCTCGCCGCCCCGTGCTCGACGCGCGAGTTCTCGTCTTCCCTGTGATCGCGGGCCTTGCCCTCGCCGCGATCTTCCTACGCCTCTGGTATTTGCAGGTTGTGAAGGGGGACGAGCTCAGCGAGCGAGCCCGCTTCTTTCGAAACACGGCGGTGAGCCGCCCGGCGCCGCGCGGCATCGTGTTCGATCGCAAGGGTCGCGTGTTGGCGGGGGTGCGATCCGTTTACGTGGTGACCGCGATTCCCGCGATCGTGCGAAAGAACGATTGGGTGCTCGGCAAGATTGCCGAGATGCTTGGCACCGACGAACAAAAGCTCGCCGATCGCGTGAAGGATGCGGCTTGGCGGCCCTATCTTCCCGCCACGATCATGGTGAACGTCGGAGTGCAGATAGCAAGTCGGATTGCTGAACTGGGCGCCGATCTGCCAGGCATCGGGATCGAATCGCAACCCATGCGCACCTATCCCGACCCCAAAACGTTCGCCCACGTTCTCGGCTATGTCTGGACGCCCAACGAGAACGACGTGGCACGCCTTGCCGATCTCGACGTCAAGCCGGCCGCCTACGTGGGCAAGCTTGGCATCGAATACGTGTACGAGAAGGACTTGATGGGCGCCGCCGGGCAGGAACGGCTCGAAGTCGACGCTAAGCGCAGGCCGGTACGGCTCGTGGGGCGCGACAACGCGGTGCCGGGCGCGCAAGCCATTCTCTCGATCGATGCCGAATTGCAGAGGCTGGCGGTCGAGCAGCTTGGGGGTCGGCCTGGCGCGGTCGTGGCGATCGATCCGAACAACGGCGAGGTGCTTTGCCTTGCCAGCAGTCCGACTTATGACGCAAGCCTCTTCGATGGCGGCATCTCGCACGCGGATTGGGAGCGCCTTAGCGACAACCCGGACAGGCCTCTGCTCAACCGCGCCGCATCCGCCAGCTATGCGCCTGGATCGGCATTCAAGCTAGTAGTGAGCCTCGCCGCGATGCGAAAGGGCACCTTCGACCCCAACCGCACTTTCTATTGCCCCGGTTACTACACGGTAGGCAACCGCAAGTCGAAATGCCTCGGCCAACATGGGTCGATTTCCTACCACGAGGCGCTGACCAAGTCCTGCAACACCTACTTCTCCGATTTGGCTGTGCGCACCGGCGCCGACGCAATCCGCGACGAGGCGATCGCCTGCGGGTTCAACTCGCAGACCCTAGTGGACCTTCGCTCCGAATCGAGAGGACTCGTGCCGACCGAAGAATGGATCGATAAACATCGCAAGCCGCCGCAATGGTACGCGGGCGATACGGTCAACCTTGGGATCGGACAAGGCGAGCTTCGCGCGACCCCCTTGCAGATGGCCAACCTCGTCGCCCTCGTCGCCACCCGTGGCCGCCAATATCAGCCACACCTGATGCACGCGTTGAGGCGACCTGGCGCCCCTGCCGAACTGACGCAACCGGCTATGCTTCATCAGGTCGACGCTCCCGAAGCGTTTTGGGACGAGTTGACGAGCGCGATGGCCGATGTGATCGATCGAGGCACCGCGGTCCGGGCCAAGATTCCGGGGCTCCGCTGGGCGGGAAAAACTGGGAGCGCCGAACATAAGCATGAGAAGAAGACCCACAGCTGGTTCATCGGCTTCGCGCCCCTCGACCACCCGCGCATCGCGATCGCCGTTCTCGCCGAGGAGGCTGGGCATGGCGGCGATGTGGCGGCGCCTGTCGCCGCCGCTGTTGTGCGGCACTATTTGAGGCTGGATGCCTCGACCAAGGCGGCGGCAAAGTCGGCGGCGGCAGCGTCGGCGGTCGAGGCATCGGCGGCGCGCCCGAGCTTGCGATAGGTTGTCGCCAATCCCTGTGCCGCCTGCAAACCCGCCCTGAGTTTGGGAATCGCGGCGCGTAGGCTCTCGCCTCCCCAGTTTTCGTTGGGATCGATTTTGGCGAAGCGCAGCAGGGTGGGTAGGGTTGTGGAGCGATAGCGACCGTACCCATCTACTGCTTGCGCAAGAAGACTGGCTTTCTCATAGTCGATTGGCGTGCGCGATGCCAAGAACACACGGGCGTCGTACGTCTCCGTGGGAATGATCTCGGGTATCGAGCGGATGGCGAAATAGGGCTGGGCCTCGACTTCGATGAGCCTGCGGGCGGTGGCCTCGGCTGACTCGAAGTCCTCCATCTTCACGTATAGGCGCACGAGCATGAGCAAAGCGGGAAGGTTGTTGGGGTCGTGCTCGAGCGCCCGCTTGAGCGCCATTTGCGCACCGAGTTGGTTGCCCGAAGCGGCATCCGCGGATGCCAGGGCTCGCAACGTGCGCGGCATGGGCGCCAAGTCGGCGGCCCGGTTGAGATCTTCAAGAGCCTCGGTCGCTGCGCCTCGCATTATGGCCGTTTGCGAGGCGAGGTACCAAGTCTCGCCGTCGAACCCGTAGATCGCTTGGAGAGACTCAGCCGCCGATTGGGCTGCCTCCACATTCCCGCTCGCGATCGCGCCTCGAAACGTAGCTCGAAGGCCCTCGGCCCAGCCTGCGAGCATGAGCGCGCCCGTCGCCAGGATGACCACACCGGCCGCCGTCCAACGCGCAGAGCGGGGCGTGAACTCTGGCGCGGCCCCGTCTGCCGAGAGCTGTAGCCCGACCCCAAGCAGGAGGAACAGGCTGAGGCCGATGCCAAAGCTGTAAAGGTTGCTCTCGACGACACCATGAAAGAAGGTCGCCGCCACCGCGGCGACGATTGCGAAGCGCAGCCTGTTCTGGGCGGGTTGGAGCGCGGCCCCGCTGCGCAAGCACACCTCGAGCCACACCGCGAGGAGGGCGAGCAGGCTCACCGGCGCGAATGGCGATGCCTCGACCCCTAACTGCCAGAGATTGCTGTGGGCGAGCTGAGTTTGGGTGGTCAGGCCCGGCCTTGCCGATTCGCCTCGGAACGTGCCGATGCCCCATCCCGATGGGTTGGCCACGATCAGCCGTGCGCTGCTCTGCCAGAGGAGCCGGCGAAAGCCGGCCGACTGGTCTTGGGTTGCCCCGGCCTGGGTAAAGCGGTTGAGCACGTTCGCCGCGCCCGGCTGGCTCGAAGCAGCCATCGGCTGGCTGGGCGGGGCGGCCCCCCCCGCAAAGAGCGTGCCCAGGGTGATCATGAGCAAACCGGCGATGACCAGGCGTCCGACCCAGGGCAAAGCGGGGGCCCGCGCCCGAGACACTGCGAAGAGCGCGCCCAAGACTCCGAGACCGGCGATCCCCGCAATCACCGCTCCTTTGGACTGCGTCAGCAAGAGGGCATAGAAGATAGGCACGAGCCCGACAAGGAACAGCAGAGACCACGGCCGACGAACTACCAGCGCCAGTCCGAGTCCGACGAACAGCCCGATTAGCAGCATCCCCGCGAGCGAGTTGGGCGTCCAACCGGCGAATATCCGCCAGGTCGGGTCCTTGGTGTCGATGTATTCGAGAATCCCCCTCCTCGCGATCCAGATGCAGGCGGCGAAAATCGTCCCGCAAAGAGCAGTGGGCCCCACCCGGCGGCCCGCCAGCGCGACCACCGTGAGCATGGCGACCAGGTAGAGGCTCCACTCGGCAGCGGCGGCCGCAGAAACGCCTTTGAAGCTGGACGAGGCCACCGAGAGTGGGATCAACCCGAACAGGATCAAGGCGGGCGCGAGCAGCTTCGTGCTCGGCATCTGGATGACGCGGCGACCCAGGAGCGCGCCTAGGGCCGCGATTGCCAGGACCAGTCCAAGAAGGGCATGGGTGAGCGTGGGCGCTTCCGGCCCCGACCCGACCGCTGCCAACAGAAAGCCAAAGCCAGGATGAATCGCGCCCGAATCGGTGCTGACCTGGCCGCCCAAGATGGGAGCCAGCAAAGCCACAAGAACAAGCGGGACAAACGGCCACGAGAGCCCGCCGAAACGATCCTTCACGAGCGCTCGTGCCTCCGCCGCCAGTCGTCGAGTCGGTTCTTTGCGATGAATAGCGCCGCCCGCGCGGTCAGCGCCGAGGCCGCGCCGACGTAGGCGAACGGCCGCACCGGCCACGGCAGCTTCGGCAGCATGTTGCGGCGGTAGAAGCGAAACATCGACCGATGAAAGCGGTCGATCATGCGGTTGGGCGCCTTGTCGGTGCTTCTCCCGATTGCGTGAGTGACCACCGCGCCGGGCAGATACACCACTTTCAAGCCCGCCTCGTGGCAGCGGTAGCACCAATCCACGTCCTCGCAAAACATGAAGTATTCGGGGTCCATGAGGCCAACCCTGGCCATCATTTCCCCCGAAACGAACATCGCCGCACCCGACACCCAGTCGACGTCGCGCGGCTGATCATGGGGCCAGTCGCTCATCAGGTAGTCCCTGGTGAAATGGTTGTTCGGAAACATGCGGCCAAGGGGCGTGTTCCGGAAGAGCGCGGCGGTGGGATTCGGAAAGCGTCGGCAGCTGAATTGCAGGCTGCCGTCCGGGTTGACGAGCTTTGGTCCTACGATGCCCACGTCCGGCCGGGACCGCGAAAAGTCTGCGAGCGCGCGGAGGGCGCCGGGTCGGACCGCGGCATCCGAGTTGAGCAATAGAGCGGAGGCGGCGTGCCGCTGGGCGAGGGCAAAGTTGTGGCCGCCCGTGAAGCCCAGATTCTGCCCCATGCGGTAGAGACGAACCCATGGGAAGCGACGCTCGACCATTTCGGGGGAGCCGTCCTCCGAGTTATTGTCCACCACGATGACTTCGAAGCACGTCTCTTGCAGCGCTGCCTCGAGGCTGCATAGGCACTCCTCGAGCTCGGCAAGCGTATTCCAGCTGCAGATGGTGACGCTAAGCTCGAAATCCGGCATAGTAGCCCCTCGCCCTGACTAACGCCCCGAGCATCACGAATCCTTCAAGCAAGCGAAGGCCTAGAGAGTTCCGTTTGGTTCCATGGTGCTTGCGCAAAAACCTGACCAGGCTTCGGTGCGATTCCCATATCATGTTCGGGCGCATTTGGCGCGTACTCTCGCCTCCGTGATGCAGCACGCGCACGCTAGGGGCGTAAACGCAAGCCCAGCCTTGTCCGCGCATCCGCCACAGAAGGTCCACCTCGTTGAAAAAGATCGGAAAGCTCTCGTCGAACGGGGCGGAGGGGTTGTCCACCGAAGCGAACGCCTCACGTCGGAATAGCAAGAAAGTGCCCATCGGCTGAGGGGCAGGTTGCTCGGCCTCGTAATCGAAACCGGTTAAGCGGTAGGAGCCAAGCCCGCTCCGAGGGAAGACGCGGCCGAGACCGGTCAGATCGCCGAAGATGCCCCGCACGCTAGGGAAGCCCCGGACGGAGCGTTGCGTCCGCCCGTCCGTCCCCACCAGACGCCCGCCAAGGCATCCCGCCTTTTGGTACGCCCGCAGCCGCTCGATCGCCTCCTGCAGCGTGCCTTTCAACACCTCGGTATCCGGGTTGAGGGTAAGCAGCCATTCGCCGCGCGCGGCCGCGAAGGCTGCGTTGTTGCCATGCGCGTAGCCCGTGTTCGTTGCCAGGCGAATTAGGTTGACCTGAGGGAAGTCGGCGGCGACCATGTCGGCGCTGCCGTCGCTCGAGGCGTTGTCAACCACGATCACCTCGACCGGCTCGGCGGGGAGAAAGGCGCCGATCGAGCGAAGGCACGCACGCAGCCGCTCGCGCGTGTTCCAATTGACGATAAGAAGGCTCAGCACCGGCCCCACGATTCTACTGGGTTTGAACCCAACGCCGGACTTTTTCTCCTCTCGCGTGGAGTCTATGCGGACGGCCTTGGACTCGAATGACATGGGCGTAAGTACACTAAGCGAGGGTTGACGTGGCATGGCGGCGGGCTGGTAGTATTGCTGAGACCGTTTGTGCCTCTTTGATCTGAAGAGGGGGCCGCCCGCAAGGGCGAGAAAGGGGGAAGATTTGCAGATCAGATATGCCGCTGTCACCACCTGCCTGTTTGTTTGTGGAGTGACGTATGCGGCGCAACGGACGATCACCGTCAAAGCGGGCGACAACGACCGCAAAATCGCAAGAAAGCTCGGGATCAGCGAGGTGTCCTTAAGGGAGGCAAACCCCGACGTTCGTTGGACTCGATTGCAAATAGGCCAAGCTCTGGCCTTGCCGGAAGGCGCGGAGGAATCCGCCGAGCCGATCAAGAAAACCAAGGCTCACAAGACTTCCAAGGCGCATAGCGACAGCCACTCCTACCGCGTGAAGCAGGGCGACAACGACTGGACGCTCGCCAGACGGTTCGGCACCACCGCCAAGGCCCTCCATAAGCTCAATCCCGACGTAAAGTGGGGCGCGCTTCGGATCGGCAAGACGATCGCCGTGCCCGGCGCGGGCGAGGTAACCGAGAAGCCAAGCCCCAAGGTCGAGAAGGTGGAGCGTGCCGGCGCCAAGAGCGCCAAGATCAAGGGCAAGTCCGTGCGCGTTCGGCGATCGCCCAGCGTTTCGAGCAAGCTCATCACCCGCCTGGATAGCGGCGCCCGCATCGCCGTCCTTGGCGCGGAGGTCGGCTGGACACATGTACGGCTCACCGACGGAGCGAATGGCTGGATCAAGTCGAGCGTGCTCAAGGTCGCTTCGGCTTCACGCGAGCACAAGGTGGCGCGGCGCGGCCATCGCCGCCATCACGACACTCCTGAAAACGCCCTGTTCGCCCAAGCCGACACCGGCAATCCGTTGGTCGATAAGGCGATTTCGTTCCGCGGTGTTCGGTATCGCTCCGGCGGCGTATCTCGTTCGGGGGTCGATTGCTCTGGGCTGACCACCACGGTTTACAAGTCCCTGGGTGTGAGGCTTCCTCGAACGAGCAAGGAACAATCCTCGGTCGGTCGCCGTGTCGGCCGCGACGAACTCAAGCCGGGCGACCTCGTGTTCTTCAAGACGAACCGAGGGCGGCGCATCAACCACGTGGGCATCTATGCGGGCAACGGACGGTTCATCCATGCCAGCAGCGGAAGCGGCCGAGTTCGCGAGAGTTCGCTCGACGAGGGCTATTACAACAAGCGCTTCGCGGGCGGCCGGCGGGTCGCTCACCCCACATCGACCAAGGCCACGAAGTCGGCAAGGGTCGCTTCGCGCGTCGAGATCCATCGCGTCGAGGGCCCTGGCCCGGCGACCGACTAGCGTTCGCCCGCTGCTGGTGCGGGTCATGGCGCGAAGGCCGCGCTCAGTGCGTGCCGAGACTGCGGGACATGAGCATCTCTCTTATGTTCTGCCGAACAACTTCGGTGACGCCGACGCGATCCACCTGCGCTTCAAAGTCGGAGTATTCGAGACTCGGCAAGTCGTCGGTCACCGCCCGCGCCGCGCCCGCATAGTTCTGAACCGCCGCCGACCTAAGCACGATCTCCCCCTCCAGCGCCGCCGCGGAGTCAAGGTGGAGTTGGGCAAGGTCGTTTCTAACCGCATCAAGCCCAACCCGTGCCGGGAGCAGCAATGGGTCGTCCGAGGCGAGAATGATCGCCGAGGACTCGCCCGGCATCAGCCAAACCAGGACGTTGGGGAACGTCGATGCCACGGCGCGAACGATGGCCTTCGAATCCTCGACGGTGACGAGGTGGAGGGGAAGCCACTGGGCGAAGACCCCGCCGGGCTTGAGCCGTGATCGCACGAGCTCGTCGAATTGTTGCGAATAGAGGTTCACTGCGCCGGCAAAATCGGGCGGCATAGGCTCGAGCGTTATAACGTCGTAGCGGCGGTCCGTCCGCCCGAGGTAGTGCCGCCCATCGTCGATTATCAGGCGCGTGACGGGCGAATCGAGCACGTTATGGTTCTTCTCTCCAAACAGCCGTGTGCAGCCCGGGACCTCGGGGTTGATCTCGGCGCAATCCAGGATCGAGGGCGCGTGCAGCGAGATCGAGCCGAGCGTTATGCCCGTGCCGAGGCAAATCACTAGCACCGATTGCGGGTGAGGGTGGGCGAGCATGGGAAGGTGCCCCATCATGCGGATGTAGGATGATCCGGGCCCGTCGCCAGCGGTCAGGAATCCGTCGATGAAGAGCGACTTCTCACCGGTGCGCATGCTCTGGGCGACCATCATCGTTCCGTAGGCGGACTCCCGGTACCGGAGCACCGCGTCGCTTTGGGCAACGAACGCCGGTGGCGATACGCGAGGCGCGAACTCGGTTTTCGATGAGCCGAGAAGCACCGCCGAGAGGACCAGGGCCGCGAATACGAGGGCAGTCGTGCCGCGCGGAGCAGAAGATTCTCCCTTGCGGGCCAGCAGCACCATCGCAAAGGCCGATTGCAGTAGCGCCACCGCTGCCACCGCGCCGAAAGCGCCAACGAACGGAACGAGCAAAAACGCGGCCACCAGCGGCCCGACCGCCGAGCCGAGCGAATTGGCCGCATATACCGCGCCGACGAGCCCACCGGGTTGGCCGGCTCGGTTTCGAGCCAGATGTAGACAAAGAGGAAGCGTCATCCCCATGAGCAGCACGGGAACGGTGAGCAGCGCCACGCACAGGATGATTCGGGCAGCCGAGGCGTTCAACGTGCCCGCCCAGAGCGACACGTACCAGGTCGGGAGGCTGATCATGCGCCAGGTGAGCAGCAGGCTAAGTAGGGCGCTCAGAGCCAAGAGGGCCGCTAGGTGCGATAGGTTGGTGGCACGGCGGGCTAGCCGGGCGCCGATCGCCACCCCACCCGCAAGGCCCAGGAGAAACGTGACGAGGATCGTGGAGAACGCCTGGATCGTGCTGTGGAAGCTATTGATGAAGATGCGAGTCCAGAGCAGTTCCAGCGATAGGGCGGTGAAGCCGGCGAGCGCGGCTCCGAACACAATCAAGCGCTCAGGCACGATGGACGCTTCGGGCTCCTGCGCCTCGACCGCCAACGATGAGGCGCGGAGGCCGTAGGCAACGGCCACCAGCCCGATCAGCAGATAGGCGGCCTCGGCGAGCATCGCGGTACGGGACATGCCGATCGCGGGAATGAGCACGAATCCGGCCAGCGCCGCCCCCGAGGCGGCCCCGAAGGTGTTGAACGCATAGGCCAGCCCAACGTTCCGGGCAAGCCGGGAGCGGTCCGCGCCCAGATACTGGCCGATCATGGGCAGAGTCGCGCCCATGAGCGTCGTCGGCACCACGAGCGCGGCGAAGGCCACGACGAATCGAGCCACTTCGAACCCCAGCGTCGGGCCGTTCGCTCCCCCATATAAGGCGTTCAGAGCCGGGCTGCTAGCCGCGACGACCGCCGGTACCAGAAGGGCGGCGATGCCGGTGAGGCCCTCGAGCACACCATAGGCGAGGAGGGGACGTCGCAGCCGCGCGGCAAGGCGTCCGGCGACGGCGCTGCCCAGCGCGAGGCCGGTCATGAAGGAGGAGAGCACGGCGGCGACGGCTAGGGTCGTCCCGCCAAAGTGGAGCACGAGCGAACGAGTCCAAACCACCTCGAGCAGCAGCGCGCTGCAGCCTGAAATGAGGAACAGCGCGTAGAGCACGGCTCGAGGCACGGCGGCAAGCCTACCTTTGCGGCTCACCCAGGAAAGAACCGATTCGACGCGGGCATTGTCTTATGAACCTCGCATCGCTCACACTTAAGCGTCTCGGCCCGGTCGTCTAGCGGTTAGGACATCGCCCTTTCAAGGCGGAGGTCGCGGGTTCGAATCCCGTCCGGGCTACCAGTTTTCCCCCCTCGCCACCTCCGACGGTGGCTCGTCGAAGTCGGGGTGACGTCGACATAGCGTCAAGAAGTCGCACTGCGCGCAGAGCGGCTTCCAGGAGGGAAGGCGGTCGAAGATTTCGTCGGTGACGATCTGGTCGCCAAGCTTCACGAGATCGCGTTCGAACTCGGCGAGCTCCTCCGGACTGAAGCCGCAAGAGGCGCGCGCGCCGCTTCGGAGCGCCACGATCGTCGCCACCATCGGCCGACCTGGATGAAGCTTGCTGAGCAGCAATTGGTAGCAGCCCATCGCGAGGTCGGCCACCACGTCATCCGAGCTCACTTCGGTTCGCCCCGACTTGTAATCGACGATTTCGAGCACGCCGTCCGCGCGCTCATCGACTCGGTCGAGCCGCCCGATCAGCCGAAAATGCTCGTATTCGCCCTTGAGCACCCGCTCCACGAATAGGGTTTGGGACGTGGCGGGCTCGCGCGCCTGCTCCTCGACGTAGCGCTCAAGGATTTGCAGGCCCTCGCCATACGCCTCTGCCATTTCGGCGGCATCCGAAAAGCCCGCGTCGATCCAGCTTTCGTCGTAGGCCGCCGCAACTTGGCCGATCGTGGCCACCCCCGTCTCACCTCCGCCGTGGAACTTTTCGAGAACTCGGTGCAGGGTCGTTCCGAACGAGTACATCCCCTTGGCGCGCAAGTAGGGGCGACCTCGCGGGTCGGCGTACGTCCACCGGTAGCGCACCGGGCACGCGAGATACGTGCTGATCTTGCTCGGGCTTAGGCTCGGCTTGCCCATGGGGAACGCCTTAGCCGATCTTGAGCAGTTCGAGCTCGAAGATCAGGGTCGCGTCGGGCGGAATCACTTTGCCTGCGCCTCGCGCGCCGTAGCCAAGCTCAGGCGGAATCGTGACTTTGCGCTTCGCGCCCGCTTTCATGCCGGATACGCCCTGGTCGAAGCCCTTGATCACGTGGCCTGCCCCGAGCTTGAAACTGAACGGTTCGTTCCGATCGCGGCTGCTGTCGAATTTGTTTCCGTTCAGGAACGTGCCCGTGTAGTGAATCTGCACGGTGTCGCCATCCTTGGCTTCGGGGCCCTGCCCGGCGGCGATGTCTTCAACTTCGATCATAGGTTTGCCCTCCTTAGGGTCCACGCGCAATAGGCGGATGTCGAACACGAGCGTGCTGCCCGCCGGGATGTCATCGAGCGCCTTGTCGCCATAGGCGAGTTCGGGCGGGATCGAGAGAATGCGTCTTCCCCCAACTTTCATGCCGCCGAGTCCTTGGTCCCAACCCGCGATCACCTTCTTAGCGCCAAGCACGAACGTGAACGGCGCGCCCTTGACCGAGGTGTCGAAAACCTTGCCGTCGAGCAGATTGCCGGTGTAGTCGACCGTCAGCCGGTCGCCTTCCTTGGCCTCGGCGCCTTTGCCGACCACCATATCGACCGACTTGACCCCATCCGGCGCGGGGAAGAGGGAAACGGCGAGCGCGAGAGCCCAAAGCTGCATGGCGGGAGGCTACCCGCTCTACGCGGTGGCATACCTGCGACGATCGTTGATAAGGTCGCTCGCGATCTGATAGATGTCGGGCTCGATCCTCGTGTCGGGCAGGATCTTCGAGAAGTGCACGATCGCGCTCGTCAGCCCCGCGTCCAGGCAGGCGTGAAGAAACGCTGAGTTCAGCACCTGCCTCGCAGCAGGCTTCAGCCCGAAGCTGATGTTCGATACTCCCAAGATCGTATTGACCGCGGGGTCCTTGGCGCGAAGAAGCCTGATCGCTTCGATGGTCTCTATTCCCGCTTGGCGGAACTCCTCGTCTCCCGATCCGAGGGTGAAGGTCAGGCAATCGATGAAAACGTCGTGATCGGCCAAACCGTGCGCCCGCGTGGCGGCCAGAAGTCGGTCGGCGACCGCCAGCTTGCGCTCGGCCGTCTTCGCCATCCCATCCTCGTCGATCGTCAATGCCACGATGGCCGCGCCATATTTCTGGCAAAGGGCAAGCACGCGCTCGGTTCGGGCCCCGCCATCCTCGAAATTGATCGAATTCACGATCGGCTTGCCCGCCAGCGTTTGCAGCGATGCCTCGATCACGTTGGCCTCGGTCGAATCGATCATGATCGGCACGTTCACCTGGCGGTTGAGGCTGGCGAGCAGGATGCGCATATCGCGCTCCTCGTTGCGCCCGACGTAGGCGGTGCAAACGTCCAGCACGTGCGAGCCTTCGCCCTCGAGCTCTCGGGCCAGCTCGGTGAGTCCTTCCCAGTCCTCCTGCGCGAGCAAGTCGCGGAACGCCCGCGAGCCGTTCGCGTTGGTCTTCTCGCCAACGATAAGGAAGCTTGCGTCCTGTTTGTACGGCTGGAAGCCGTAAAGCGACGAGCAGCCGACCAGCTTGAGAGCCGCCGCCTGCTCGTTGGTTTCCAGGCTGAAATCAAAGCCGGAAAAGAGGTGGCGAACGCTCAGCCAATGGGCCGACGCGGTGTGGGGACGCCCGCCAACGGTATCGGCAACCGCTCGAATATGATCCGGCGTCGTGCCGCAGCATCCTCCCACCATCGCCACGCCGTATTCGGTGACGAACCGCTCGTGATGCCCGGCGAGTTCATCCGGAGTCAGCTTGTAGAGGGCTTTGCCGTTCTCCATGACGGGCAGGCCGGCGTTGGGAAGCACGCTGATCGGGCGGGTGGAATTGTGGGAAAGGAACTGCACATATGAGCCCATCTCGGCTGGGCCGGTCGCGCAGTTGATGCCAAAGGCGGTGACTTCGGGAAAGGCCTCGATCATGTTGAGCGCGGCGCCCAGCTCGGTGCCAAGCAGCATCGTGCCGGTCTGCTCCATCGTCACCTGGACGAACAGCGGCCGGCGAATACCAGTCTCCTCCATCGCCCGCTTCGCGCCGACGATCGTGGCCTTGGCCATGAGCAAGTCTTGGATGGTCTCGATCAGCAACGCGTCAACGCCCGCCTCTAGCAGGCCGATGAAGCCGTCGCAGTAGGTTCCTTCGAGCTCTTGCCAAGTTGTCTGGCCTAGCGACACCAGTTTCGTGCCAGGGCCGATCGCGCCGACCACGAATCGCGGCCTGGCCGGAGTCGAGACGGCGTCGGCGGCACGCCTCGCGATTTGGCCGGCAGCTGCGGCGATCTCACGTACTAGGTGCTCGATCCCGTATTCGGCGAGCACGATGGAGGTGCAGCCGAACGTGTTTGTTTCGATGAGATCGGCGCCTGCGTCGAGGTAGCGGCGATGGATCGCCTCGATGACCTCGGGGCGTGAAAGGTTGAGCGCCTCATTGCAGCCATCGAGGCTGATCGTCGAGCCGTTCAGCAATGCCTCGGGCAACCCGAAATCGGGCTCGCCCAAGCCCGCAGCTTGGATCTGCGTGCCCATTGCGCCGTCGTAGACCAGCACCCGCTGGGCGAGAGCATCGAGGAGAGCCGATTCCATGCGCTCTATTGTATCGGAGCACGGAAGAAGGGTAGCAAGAGGTAGCGAACCCGGCAAGCCTGCCGGATTGCAATCTCAACCCGGCATTGCCGCCGGGGCGTGCAATCGGGCGCAAGCCTGATAACTCTATCGAAGGATAGGGAAGGCAGGCACATGATGGCATTCAGCTGGGTTGTATTAAGCGTTGCGTGCGCGGCGATCGCGGGCGCATTGGGACTCCTCAAGGAGTCGATCCGCGACCGGGAAGTCTCCTAAACGTCGCCGAGCTCGGCGAGCAGCCAGGCAAGGGCGCCGCACACGAGCGCGGTAACGAGCTTGATCACGCCGGCGGCCGCCGCTCCGGGAATGTTGGTCATGGCGAGGAAGCCAAAGCCATAAATCGCGTCGCTGATCGCCTCGATGATCATCAGCCACTTTAGGATCATCTGGGCCCAGCTTTGCTGCATGAGCGCGCCCGCGCCGAGCACGACATTGGCGAACCCGGCGATCCCCAGATACACCGCCCCGCCCATCCGGCTGATCGTGTTACTGAGCACGCCGACCCCAATCAGCATCTCGTAAAGGCCGTAGAGCACGATGATCGACGTGAGGCCGATGTAGCCGTACTCTTTCCAGCCTAGGTTCCAGTCGTTCCGTGTCTTGCTGTCGAGAATGACCACGCCGCCCGTGCTCAGCGGCTTGTCGGTCGCGAAGATCGTCCCGCAGAATTGGCAGCGCGGCGATGCGGACGGAATCTTCTGCCCGCACCTCGGGCACTCGATAATGCCTGCGGTTTCCGTCGCCATGCCTTTATTATCCGACGGGTTTGAGCGCTGCAGGTTCGAGCGGCTAGAATGAAGAGGTGAAGCGGGTGGCGATCTTGGGTTCGACGGGCAGCATCGGCACCCAAACCCTCGACGTGATTTCCCGGCATCCCGACCGGTTTCAAGTAGTTGGGCTCGCCGCTCGCCGGAATGCCGCCCTGCTTCAAGAACAAGCTCGGCGCTTTGACGTTCGCCGTCTTGCCCTTTATGAGCCCACCGCTGGCGTGCCTTCCGGCATGGAGGCGGTAGTCGATGTCGCCACCGCGCCCGACGTCGATCTCGTGGTGGTATGCGTGGCAGGCGTCATCGGCCTGCTGCCTACCGTGCGCGCGATCGAGGCGGGCAAGGCGGTCGCCCTTGCGAGCAAAGAGGTGCTGGTGGCTGCGGGCGAGATCGTCATGCCCCTGGCGAAGCAGCACGGCGTGGAGATCGTGCCCATCGACAGCGAGCATTGCGCCGTGTTTCAATGCCTGCGGGGCTATCGCCCAGACCAAGTGAGGAAGCTGATCCTCACCGCCTCCGGCGGGCCGTTCCGAGGACGCAAGACGGCCGACCTCGCGGACGTCACCGTCGAACAGGCGCTGAACCATCCGACCTGGCGCATGGGCGGAAAGATCACGGTCGATTCGGCCACATTGATGAACAAAGGGCTAGAGACGATCGAAGCGAAGTGGCTGTTCGGCCTTTCCATCGACCAAGTGGAGGTTCAGATTCATCCCCAGAGCGTCGTCCACTCGCTTGTCGTCATGCGCGACGGCAGCGCGCTCGGGCAGCTCGGCTGGCCCGACATGAGGCTGCCGATCTTCGTCGCCCTTTCCCACCCGGAAAGGGTGGAGAGCGGTTTACCCCCGTGGAGCCCGCTCGACACGCCGAATCTCACCTTCGAGGGGGTGGACGAACAGACGTTCCGTTGCCTTCCTCTCGCACGCGAGAGCGCGCGCATCGGCGGCACGATGCCTTGCGCGATGAACGCGGCCAACGAAGAGGCGGCAAACGCGTTCCTGGCCGGCAAAGCCCGATTCCTTCAGATTCCGGAGACGGTTGAGACGGTGATGGTGCGGCACCATTCGGTGGCGGCCACGCTCGAGAGCCTCATTGAAGCCGACCGAGAGGCAAGGGAACTAGCAAGAGAATCGTTGCTTTCTGGGAGCAGAGCCTGAACCAGGGAACCGCTCCTGCCGCCAAGCCGGTCCTTAGAAAGAGAACTCTGCCCTTATGAATGTGCTCTCGGTTGCCCTTAGCGTGCTGGAGACGGCGCTCGTGTTCGTCGTCATGGTTTCGGTGCTCGTCGCTGCCCACGAATACGGCCACTACATCTTCGCGCGCCTGTTCGGCATGGGGGCAGAAGAGTTTTGTATCGGAGTCGGGGTTAGGCCGCTTCTAACCTGGGGGCGTCGCCGCTATCGCCTTGCGCTGAGCGAATCCGAGCGGGCGGCGTTGCCGATGGCCGAAGGCGCGCTTGACGCTGGGGAGCCACCGAGAGAACTCAACGAGGAAACCCGGTTCACCGTTCGCGCGTGGCCGATCGGAGGGTTCGTGCGCATCAAGGGAATGGTCCCTCAGGAAGATGGCAGCGAGGTGCGCGTGCCCGGCGGTTTTTATAGCAAAGCGCCGTGGAAGCGACTCGTAGTGCTCTTCGGTGGACCGCTCTTCAGCGTTCTCGCCGGCGTGCTGATCCTGTTCTTTCTCTACTGGGCGGTGGGCGCCACGCGCCCGGCGGGCACCTCCATCGAAGGGATAGTGAGAGGCGGTCCCGCGCAAGCTGCTGGCCTCCTGCCCGGTGATCGCCTAACCGCCATAGATGGGCAGCCGGTGCTCGAATTCTACGACGTTGTGTCTCGCGTTCGCGACCAGGCGGGTCGCGACCTGCAAGTGCGCTATGTGCGGCAGGGCGTCGAGCGAGAGACGCGGTTACAACCTAAGCTTGCCGAGTTGCCCGATGCGGTGATGGGCTCGGACCATTTGCCCACCGGCGAAATGCGCCGACAGGCCAAGATCGGGGCCGCCTTTGGCCTCGTGCACGTCGCTCTTGGTCCCGTTGGCGCATTGGCGGAAGCAGTCAGCCGACCGCAGCAAGCCGTCGTCGGGATGATCGCGATCTTCGAGCGAAAGGTGAAGGTGGAGGACTCGGTCGGTGGGCCCATCGCGCTCGCGACGATGACCGATGCGGCAGTGCGACAGGGCATCTTGACGCTTATCGAGTGGGCGGGCATCCTCAGCATTTCGGTGGGGATTTTCAACTTGCTGCCCGTATTAGGCGTTCTCGACGGCGGCCAGATGGTCACGGCGCTGATCGAAATGCTGCGCGGCGGGCGTCGGCTCAGCTACAAAGTTCAAAACGCGATGGCGGCGGTCGGCTTTTCGATGATCGTCCTCATTGTCATCGGGGTCTTCTTCGTCGACATCAAACGCCTCGTGATGCCGTCTCGCCCGATGCCGGAATTCGTTCCCATCGAAGCCCCAAAGCGGTAGGCGAGCCCAATGCCGTATCCTTCACCGCGATGACGCGGGTGGGGCTGGTCGGCGCGGGAGGCATGGGCAACGTTCACGCCCGCCAATACGCAAAGATGCCCGACGTCGAGCTTCGCTTCTACGAACTCGACCCCGAGCGTGCCAAGGCGTACGCCGAGCGTTGGCAGGTGCAGCCGTCAGAATCGGTCGACGGGTTGATGACCTGGTGCGATGCGGTCGACGTTTGCTTGCCAACCGACCTCCACCTAGATCTCGGCCTGGAGGCGATCGCGGCGGGCAAGGCGCTCCTAATGGAAAAGCCCGCCGCGCGTACGTTCGAAGATGCCTGCGGGCTCGCCAAAGCCGCCGAGGACGCCGCCGTGCCCTATATGCCCGCTCAGGTGGTGCGCTTCTTTCCCGAGTTCGCAAAGGGGCACGATCTGGTCGAATCCGGCGCGGTCGGCCGTGCCGCCACGGCGAGAACGCACCGGGGCGGCGGCGCCCCGAGCGGCGCGGGCGGCTGGTTCATGGATCACACCCGCTCCGGCGGCATCCTGCTCGATCTTGCTATCCACGACTTCGACTGGCTTCGGTGGACTCTAGGCGAAGTGACTGCGGTCAACGGCCGGTCGGTCGCCGCCAAGAAGGGAATAGGCCCCGACTACGCCCTGACCACCTTCTCATTTGACTCGGGAGCGATCGCCCACGTCGAGTCCACATGGATGGACCCGAGCGGGTTTCGAACCGCGTTCGAAGTTTGCGGGAGTGAAGGCATGATCGAGTTCGACAGCCGCAGAGCAACCACGTTGCGCACGTCCCAGCCGGACAAGACAGCATCCGAAGCGCCCCTCAGCTCCACCGACGACCCTTACTACCGCCAAATCCGGGCGTTCATCGATACGGTGCAAGCGGGCACGACGCCGCCAGTAAGCGGTTGGGATGGCGCGATGGCGGTGAGCATAGCCCTCGCCGCCTTGGAAAGCGCGAAGACAGGCCAGACGGTCGCGCCCAAGCGACCCTAGGCAGCGGAAACCGGCTCGTCGGCATAGCTGCGGATCGACATCTGGGCGGCGAGCTTCCCCGCGATCTCGCGAAACGCAGCCGCTTGGGGCCGGTCGGGATGGGCAATGATCGCCGGCTTGCCCTCGTCGCCGGAGCCGCTGACGGCGGGGTCGAGCGGTACCGAGCCAAGAAACGGCGCGTCCAGCTGCGAGGCTAGCTCCTGCCCGCTCAGGCCAGCGAAGATGTCGGTCACCGCGCCGCACGAGGGGCAAACGAAACCCGCCATGTTCTCGACCACGCCGAGGATCGGGGCGTTGAGCCGCCGAAACAATTGGACCGCCTTGCCCGCAATGTTCGCCGCCACGTGCTGGGGAGTGGCGACGATCAATACTCCGCTGAGCGGCACCAGTTGGGCGAGCGACATCGGGGCGTCGCCGGTGCCGGGAGGCAAATCCACCATCAGGTAATCCAACTCGCCCCACGCCACGTCTTGAAGCAATTGCTTCACCGTGCCCGCCACCATCGGCCCGCGCCACAGCACAGCCTGGCCCTCTTCGAGCAGGAAGCCAAGAGACATGAGCTTGATCCCGTAGCGCTCGATGGGCAGAATCTTTGAGCTCTCGGTGAAAGGGTGCTCATCCGCGCAACCCATCATCATCGGGATGCTTGGGCCGTACACGTCGGCGTCGAGAAGGCCCACGCGCGCGCCTGCCTGGGCAAGAGCCACCGCGAGGTTGACGGTGATCGTGCTCTTACCTACTCCGCCCTTGCCGCTCGCCACCGCCACGCAGTGGCGCACACCCGGGATAAGGTCGCCGGTCGGTGCCTGCCGCTCCCGCACCCGGGCGGTCATCTCCACCTCAACGGAGGTCACCCCGGGCAGGGCCGCCACCACCCCCTCCGCCTCCGCCTTCATCTGTTCGCGCACCGGGCAGGCGGGGGTCGTGAGCTCGATCGTGAGCGAGACCGCCCCATCGTCGATGCGCACGTTCTGGACAAACCCCAGGGTGACGAGGTCGCGGTGAAGATCGGGGTCCTCGACCTGGCGCAAGGCTTCGAGGATGGCGCTTTCAGTGACGCTCATTCGAATTCCAGCGTACCCACCTTGCCGACTAGCCCCGGCTACTTGTCGATCGTGACCTTGACGCGGTCGTTCAGGGCGGCCTGCGCGCAGGCGAGGCGCGCGATGGGAACCCGGTATGGGCTGCAGCTCACGTAATCCAAGCCGAGTTCGTGGCAGAAGAAGATCGAGTCGGGATCGCCCCCATGCTCGCCGCAGATGCCGCACTTAAGGTCGGGCCGCTGGCCGCGTCCGCCTTCCATCGCCAGTTTCATGAGCTGTCCTACACCCGCGCGATCGATCGTCTCGAACGGATTGGCGGGCAGCACCTTGAGCTCGACGTACTTGCCGAGGAACTTGCCTTCCGCGTCGTCGCGACTGAACCCGAACGTGGTTTGGGTGAGGTCGTTGGTGCCGAAGGAGAAGAACTGCGCGTATTGCGCGATCTCGCCCGCGGTGAGCGCCGCGCGTGGGATTTCGATCATCGTGCCGAACAGATAGGGGATTTCGACGCCCTGCTCGGCGACGACCTGCTTGGCCACCGCCTCGAGCTGGACTTGCACGATCTTCAGCTCGTTGACCGTGCTCACGAGCGGGATCATGATCTCGGGATGCACCGAGCGCCCGGCTTTGATGAGCTTGGCGGCGGCTTGCAAGATCGCGCGCGTTTGCATCGCGACGATGCCGGGGAAGATGATCGACAGGCGCACGCCGCGAAGCCCGAGCATCGGGTTCGCCTCGCGCATCCCTTCGACCGCCTTGAGCATCGCCTCCTTCTCTTCGAGCACGTCTTTGGTGGCCTGTCCGCCCAGAGTGTTCACCGCAATCCGCAACTCAGTCGTTACCCGGACAAGGTCTTCGTAATTAGGCAGGAATTCGTGGAGCGGCGGGTCGATGAGTCGGATCGTGACCGGCAGGCCGTCCATCGCCTCGAAAATGCCTTCAAAGTCGGCCTGTTGGCTGACCAGGAGCTTGGCGAGGGCCGCTTCCCGCTGGGTTTCGGTCTTGGCGAGGATCATGTCTTGCACGATCGGCAGCCGGTCGGCTTCAAAGAACATGTGTTCGGTGCGGCAGAGCCCGATGCCCTCGGCGCCGAATTCGACCGCCTGGGCGGCATCGCGCGGGTTATCGGCATTGGCGCGCACGCGCAGCACGCGGAACGAGTCGCACCATTCCATCAGCGTGCTGAGATGGCCGCTCACGTCGGGCGGAATCAGCGGCAGCGAACCCACGTATACGGCACCCCGGCTCCCGTCGATGGAGATGACCTCGCCTTCGGCGATCGAAACCGTGCCCACCGACAGGCGGCGCTCGATGCTATCAACTGAGAGCGCGTCGCAGCCCGCCACGCAAGGGATGCCAAAGCCGCGGGCGACAACGGCCGCGTGCGAGGTCTTGCCTCCCCGGGCGGTTAGGATGCCTTGCGCGGCAAGCATGCCGTTCACGTCGTCGGGATTCGTCTCCTCCCGAACGAGGATCACCTTCTCGCCCGCGTTGCCCAGCCGCTCGGCCGTATCGGCATCGAACACCGCCTTGCCGACCGCCGCTCCGGGAGACGCGGCAAGGCCCGTCGCCAGAGGGCGGATGCCGCGGTCGGTGAGATAGTTGTCGTCGAGGCGCGGGTGCAGGAGTTGATCCAGATGAGAGGCGGTGATGCGCTGGATTGCCTCCTCCTTGCTGATCAGGTTCTCGCCGACCATTTCAACCGCGATCCGGACGGCGGCGGGGCCGGTGCGCTTGCCCGCGCGGCATTGAAGCATGAACAGCCGGCCGCGCTCGATCGTGAACTCGAGGTCCATCACGTCGCGGTAGTGGGCTTCGAGCCTGCGGCCGATCGCGTCGAACTCTTCGTACAGCTTGGGGCTTTGGCGTCGAAGGGCGGAAATCGGCACAGGAGTTCGGATGCCGGCGACCACATCCTCGCCTTGCGCGTTCATCAGGTATTCCCCGTAGAGCTCGTTCTCGCCGGTGGCGGGATCGCGGGTGAAGGCCACCCCCGTGCCGCAGTCGTCGCCCAGGTTGCCGAACACCATCGCCTGGATGTTTACGGCGGTGCCGATGTCGTCGGGTATCCGCTCCTGGCGTCGGTACACGATGGCGCGCTCGTTCTGCCAGGATCGAAACACCGCTTCGATCGCCAGTTCAAGCTGTTCGTAGGGGCTGCCGGGGAAGCCCTCGCCCGTCTCGGTCAGCACGAGAGCTAGGAACTCGTTGCAAATATTCTTGAGGTCGACCGCCGAGAGTTCGGTGTCGAGGGTGACGCGCCGGCGTCTCTTGGTCTCGTCGAGGATTCCTTCAAAGCGGCGCTTGTCGATGCCGAGCACGATGTTGCCGTACATCATGATGAAGCGGCGGTTGGCATCGTAGGCGAAGCGCTCGTTGCCGCTCTCTTTTATCAGCCCCCTGAGGGTCTCCTGGTTCAGGCCCAGGTTGAGCACGGTATCCATCATGCCGGGCATGGAGAACTTGGCCCCGGAGCGAACCGACACCAGCAGCGGCTTGGCCGGATCGCCAAACTTCTTTCCGAGATCGCCTTCAACCGTTGCGAGCGCGGCCTTCACCTCGTCCATGAGCCCTGCGGGCAGGCGCTGACGGTTCGCGTAGTACTCGGTGCAGGCGTTGGTCGCGATCGTGAAGCCAGGCGGCACCGGCAGGCCGATGTTGGCCATTTCGGCGAGATTGGCGCCCTTGCCGCCGAGAAGGTCGCGCATGGTGGCGTTGCCTTCGGAGAACAGAAAGACCCGCTTATTTTTCGGAGTCAAGATTCGGTCACCTGCCTTGTGAAAAGGGAAGCGCCGACCGCGCCGTCGGCATTAGGCAGTCTACCTTCGAGCCTAAGCGGCCTTCGGCACACATTCGACGTGGAGCGCCTCGACGTGTCGCACCACCGCTTCAAGGGCCGCGTCAAGCTCTTCGGTCGAGAGGCCGAC
>JACOSL010000062.1 GCA_016179045.1 Fimbriimonas ginsengisoli
CCAGGGCCCAGATTGGGCGCTTTCTCAACGGCGACCGCTTCTCGCCCGAAGCCCTCAAGCAGCTCGAGGGACATATCGGCGACTGCCCGGACTGCAAAGTCGAGCTTCAGGCGCGCAAGGCGACCCTCCAAGCGATGCTGACGGGCGCGATGCCGGAAACCGCTCCCACCAAGCCGAAGACGGTGGCCGACGTGCTGCGCCAGCAGGCGGGCTCGGGCCGCCCGGCGGCGGTGATCGCGCAAGTGCGGGAAGCAGATACGATCAAGCCCAAGCATTTTTGGAAGCCGTTCGGCTACTCGCTCGCGCTGGCGGGCGTGCTCATCGGCATGAGCGTGCTGTCTCGCAACATGGACCACGTTCTCGGCACCCACATCACCGGCAGCGAAGCGCAGAACATCGTGACCGAATCCGGCGCGAAGCAGGCGGAAGCGCCGCTGAAGGGCGATGCGAACGCGCACGGGCTAAAGCCCCTGCCACCCGCCGATGCAGATTCGCACGGGCTAAAGCCCATGCCACCCAGCCAGGAATCGACCCAATCGTCACCCAAGGCCCCCGCCCCTGGCTCACCCGCGAAGGAAGTTCCTGCGGCTACGACAGAGCCGGCCAAGCAGGCTAAGTCCCTGCCGATCGCCGAGCCATCTGCCGCGAAGACGCCTGCTGCGCAGACGCCCAAGGCCCAAGCGCCCGCCCCTCAGCTTAAGCCCACTCCAACCCCCGCCCTTACCCTGCCCCGGTCCGTCCGCGAATCCACAAAGCGCCCCGCCCGGCACATCGGGCCAGACGTTCGCGTCAAGGCTCGCCGCAAGGCGCATCACCATGCCCACCCGGCAACGAAGCCCAAGCCCAAGACGACCGTCCGCGTATACACCGAAGACGGCTCGCCCCTGAAGTGAGAGGAACCATGTTTCGAAAGCTAATCATCGCCATTCTCGTCCTCGCCCCTCTCGCCGCGGTTGGTCAGCAAGCGGCGACGCCCGCTCAGGTGGCGACCACGATTTCCGTCTCCGCCGACGGCACCGACGTCAAGAAGGTTTTGCGCGACCTGTTCACCCAGGCCAAGAAGAGCTATGTGGTCCAGCCGGGCATCTACTTCGCGCTTCATCTGGCGCTCGAGGGAGTGGATTTCGACGAGGCGCTTGCCATCGTTTGCAAGGTCGCGGGCGTGAAGGCCGAGCTTCAGAACGGCATCTATTTCGTCTCGAAGGATTCGGGCGGGAAGGCGAAGGCTAAGCCCGTTTTTGAAACCGCTCCTCGGCTGACGGGCGTCGTGCCCCCGGCGTCGCTCGCCAAGCCGATCACCACGCGGCTGGCCAGGGCCGAACTATCCGAGGTGCTCGCCTCGTTCGGTAAGCAGACCGGCGTTCTCATCGAGTTGGACCGCTCGGTGCCCGCGTACAAGATCGACGCGTTCCTGATTCGGACGCCGCTACGATCGGCGCTGACCCGGGTCACGAAGGCGGCCGGTCTGGCCTTCGAACTGACCGATCACCAATCCATCAAGGTTTATAAGCCGGAAGCCGAGAAGGGCCGCGTTTCAGCAGCTACCGGGTAGGCGGAGCCCTCAAGACATCGACTAGAGCGCCGCTCGGCGGCATAGCGTAAGTCTGCGTGGGCACCACGGAGCGTGCCCTCCCTTGTTGCCGCTTCGGGTATAGCGGAGGCGATGGAACTCTCAGCCGAGATCGTGTCGGTGGGCACCGAGCATCTCCTCGGCCAGATCGTGGACACCCACTCGCCCACCTTTTCGCGGCTGCTGGCCGAGTTCGGGATCTCTTGTCGCCGTCGCACGACGGTGGGCGACAATCAAGCGCGGGTTGTGGCGGTCTTGCGTGAGGCGCTAGCGCGTGCGGACTTGGTTTGCACGATCGGCGGGCTCGGGCCGACCCAGGACGACCTGACTCGCGATGCGATCGCGGAGGCGCTCGGAGACCCGCTGGTGCTCGATCCGGAGGCCGAGCGTCGAATTCGAGAGATTCTCGCACTGCGCAAGCTGTCTTGGAGCGACTCTCTGCTGCGACAGGCGTATCGACCCGAAAGCGCGCGGCTGATCGAGAATCCGGCGGGCACGGCGCCGGGGCTGATCTGCGAGAAGGGGGGCAAGCGCGTGATCGCGCTGCCGGGGCCGAAGGCGGAGTTCGAGCCGATGGCGAGCGGGCCGGTGCGGGAGTATTTGGCCTCGCTGGAGACGGGGCGGGTGTTCGTGTCTCGCACGCTTCGCATCTGCGGGATGGGCGAGAGCGTGGTGGAGGATCGGCTCGGCGCCCTGATGGTTTCCGAGAACCCGACGGTCGCGCCTTACGCGCACCCGGGCGAGGTGCACCTCAGGCTGACGGTGGGGGCGGCCAGCCTGGAGGAAGGGGAGAAGCTGATCGAACCCCTTGAGTCGCAAATTCGTGCGATTCTAGGCGACCGCGTGTTTGGGGTCGACGACACGACGCTGGAGGAGGCGGTTCTTGCCAAGCTCCGAGGGATGGGCAAGACTCTGGCGATCGCGGAGAGCATGACCGGAGGCTGGTTGGGCGAGCGGCTCACCAGCGTGCCGGGAGCGAGCGAAGTGTTCTTGGGAGGGGCGATCCCTTACACCGAGGCAGCCAAGCGCATGTTCGGAGTGGACGAGACACTGCTGGATCGAGAAGGCCCAGTCTCCGAGGCGTGTGCGCGCGAGTTGGCGCATGCCGCCAAGTGCGCGCTTGGCGCCGACTATGCGGTATCGATCACCGGTAACGCGGGGCCGACTGCAGATCGCGGCGATCAGCCGGTGGGGCTGGTTTTTGTGGGATTGGCGGGGCCGAGCGGGGTCACGGTGCACGAGACGCGGTATCGGAGCGGCCGGGAGGATGTTCGCCGACGGGCGGTGCAGTGGGCGCTCACTCTGCTTTGGGACGCTTTGCTGGAATAGAGCGCTACTCGGCTTCTGCGCGGGCCTTGATCGCCTGGTTGATGCCGTCCAGGTTCTTCACCACGATCGAGTAGATCACCTTCTTCACGAGCGGGCCGAGGGTGGGCACGTTGTACTCGTAATCGAGGTGGGTGGCGAATCGGGTGCCGCCGTTCTCCTCCGTGAAGGTCCAGGCGCCTTCGAGCTTGTCGTAGTCGCCCTTCAGTTGGCGAAAGCGGCAAACGCGCGCGGCATCGTCCCACAAGTCCTCCTGACGCCAGCGCAGCTTGAGGCGGAACTGGGGAATGAGCCCGACCCAATCGGCCACGAATCGGCTCCCATCCTCCTCCACCGGCGTCACCGACTTCACGTCCTTCATGAACTCGGGGAACGAGCGGCTGTCTTTGGCGATCGCGTACACGCGCTCGAGGGGGGCGGCGATCCAAATGCTGACGTCGACTTCCGGCATGGGATTAGCGAGCGGGGAGTGTACCGCGAGTGAAGCGGATCGACCGCCCCCGTCCCCTTCGGGGCCACCCCCGCCTGACTCCCAGGCGGGGGAAGCAGAGCAGTTGCCGAATTGCACGAGTCTGCCATGCTTTAGGCCAAGGTGGTGAACGCGGACAACCTTCGCGGCGAGGCGGCTCTTGCTGTTCCCGACCGGATGCGGCGGGCGGTGCTCGTGCGTCCCGGCGAAATTCGGATCGAAGAGACGCCCACGCCGAAGCCGGGCCCGAGCGAGGTTTTGGTGCGGGTGGTCGCCGCCACCACGTGCGGGAGCGACCTCAAGGCGTACCTGCGTGGCCACCCGAAGATGCCGATGCCGGGGCCGTTCGGGCACGAATACAGCGGGATCGTGGCGGCAAGCGGGGTCGGCGCTTCCTTTGAGCCGGGTCAAGCCGTGATGGGGGTGCACACCGCGCCGTGCCGGGCCTGCCTCTGGTGCGAGCGCGGCCAAGAGAACCTTTGCGAGAGCATCATGGACACGATGGTGCTTGGGGCGTACGCCGAGTACCTGCTGATCCCACATCGCATCGCTTCGGCGAACCTATTCGCCAAGCCAGACGATTTGCCGTTCGAGGTTGCATGCTTGCTGGAGCCGCTCTCGTGCGTGGCGCAGGCGCTCGAGTTAGCGCCGCCCCGCGTGGGAGACCGCTGCCTCGTTATCGGCCCGGGGGCGATCGGGCTGATGTTCGTGGCCGGGCTCAGGCGGCTCGGGGTTCAGGAAATCGTGCTGGCGGGGCGGAATCCCGAGCGTCTTGCGGTCGGGGAGCGCCTTGGCGCGAGAACGGCGAGCCTGCGCGAAGCGGACTTGCCGAACTCCTTCGACTTGGTGATCGAATGCACGGGGCAGGTCGAGATTTGGGAGCGGAGCGTGTCTTTCGCGCGGCGCGGCGGCACTGTGATCTTGTTCGGGGGTTGCCCTCCGGGCACGCAAGCGCGTTTCGACACCGCCCGCCTTCACTACGATCAGATCAGGCTGGTCAGCCCGTTCCACTTCGGGACGGCGGCGGTGCGCCAAGCTCGCGAGTGGCTGCTCGAACCGGGGTTCGATCTGCGCCCGCTGCTCAGCGGCGACCGACCGCTCGATGAACTCGAAGCAGCCTTCAACGACCTCCAAGCGGGGCGGGGGCTCAAGTTCGTGATCCGACCATGAGGCTCGCCAGGTATGTCGGAGGGGGCAGGGTTGAAATCGTCGACGAGCCAAAACCCGAATGTCCGCCGGGCGGCTTGCTCGTTCGCACCCTTGCCTGCGGGCTTTGCTCGGGCGAACTGATGCAGTGGTACATGGACGGCAAGATGCCCCACGTGCTCGGCCATGAGGTTTGCGGGGAGGTGGTGGAGAGCCAGGATGAAAGCTTCCCGGTCGCAACACGCGTGTTTGCCCACCACCATGCGCCATGCATGCAGTGCGAGCGCTGCCGAAGCGGGCGGCATGTGCACTGCAAGCGGTGGAAGCGGACTCGGCTCGACCCTGGCGGGATGGCGGAGTTCTTTGCGGCCGGGACCGAAAACCTGACCGACACCATGCGCGTCAACGACCTCAGGCCGATAGACGCAGCGCTCATCGAGCCGCTGGCGTGCGTGGCCAAGAGTTTGCGGCAGGCGGGTATTGGAGCTGAGATGAGTGCGAAGGTCGCGGTCATCGGGCTCGGCTCGATGGGTCTGATGCACCTGCTCGTGCTTCCGAGGGCAGCGGTCGGTTACGAGTTGCTCCTCGCTCGTCGCGAGTGGGCAACGGGGCTGGGCCTTCAGGCGCGCCCGCCGGAAAGCCCGGAGGAGGCGGATGTGGTGATCGTGTGCCCGGGCAGCCGAGCGGCGCTCGATCTCGCTCTTAAGATGGTGTCCGCGGGAGGGACGGTCGCCCTGTTCGCCCCATTTCCTCCGGGTTGCTCGGTGGAGCTCGACCTGAACCAGGCCTATTTCCGCGATCTGCGCTTGGTGACGAGCTATTCGTGCGGACCCGAGGATACGGCGAAGGCGGCGGATTGGGTGAGGCGCGGGGTGGTTCGGGCCGAGCAGGTAGTGAGCGATTTCATCGCTCTCAAAGAGCTGCCCGCCGCATACCAAGCGATGCGCGCCGGTGAGATACTCAAGGCGATGGTGGTTTTCTCGTGATCAGGCGAAGCGCAGGCTTCAAATACCCGGATTTGGATCTGAAGCAATACAAAGACACGCCCGGCTCGCACAAGGGGGTGACGCGGCGGAATCTGTTCCCCGATGCGGGAGGCTCGTTCGAGACGCGCTACTTCGAAGTCGCGCCTGGCGGCTACACGTCGTTCGAGCAGCATGGCCACGAGCATTGCGTGGTCGTGGTTCGAGGCCGAGGCACGGTGAGGCTAGGGGAGGCGAGTCAGCCGGTCGAAGTGGGCGACCTGGTGCACGTCCGGCCCTGGGAGGCGCATCAGTTTCAAAACACGGGGCAGGAACCGTTTGGCATCCTTTGCGTGGTAGATCGGGATAGGGACCGGCCCCAACTGATCGACGCGGAGGCCGCGTCCCAGGCGTCCGACCGTTAGACCATGCTCCATTCTCTGCTGCTCGCCCTCACTCTTGGCTTGCAGGGCGCGGCGCCCGCGCCCACGCAGGACCCGAAGCATCAGGCCGATCTCGACCACGACAAGGAGATGGGCAAGCGCTACTCGGTGCAGGTTGACAAGGAGTACAAGCCGAGCGAGAAGAAGGAGCTTCAAGAGCGGGTAGAGCGGATCGGGGGGGAAATTGCCCAGATCGCTCGCCGCGAGAAGGTGACCGTTACCTGGGGCGACGGTCGGCTGAATCCATTCGATTACAAGTTCAAGGTCTTGAAGGGCAAGGACGTGAACGCTTTTTCGCTGCCAGGCGGCTACATATACATCTACGAAGGGCTAGTTGACTACGTCGAGACCGACGACGAACTGGCGGGCGTTCTCGCCCATGAGATATCACATGCGGCGTTTCGCCACGTGGCGACGCTCGAACACGAGCAAAACAAGTTCGACGTTGTCCAGCTGCCCCTGATCTTGATCGCGATTCTGAGCGGGGGCGGACAAGGGGCGATGGGCGCGCTTCAGGCGGGGCAGTTGCTCAGCCTCGCGACGGGGAGCGGTTGGAGTCTCAAGGCGGAGCTTGCGGCGGATCGTGGGGGCTTCGAATACATCCGGCGCAGCCGCTACAACCCCACCGCGATGCTGACCGTGATGGAGCGCATGGCGCGCGACGAGCGCAACTCGCCGAAGATCGATTGGGGCATCTTTCGGACTCACCCGCCATCTCGCGAGCGGGCGGAGGCGCTCGTTTCAGCGATGGGTCTGGCCAAGATTCCCGTTCAGCGCTCGGCGGTGAGCACAAGCCTGCGGGCGATCGCTAAGGCGGGCGACAAGGGCGGCGCAGAGATATGGTTCGCGGGGCGCAAGGTCGTGGGCCTTTCGGGACCGGATGCGGCCCGCCGTGCCGAAGACGCGCTAAAGCGGCTCAACCCCATGTTCGACGCTACTCCCGAACTGTACGAGGTTCTTCAGGACGGGCCGAAGCTCGTGTATCGCCACGAGACGCTGCTCGAACTGACGCCCGAGGATGCGGCGGCTCAGAAGGCGAAAGTCGGCGACCTTGCGGCGGACGCCTTGAGAGCGGTGCGCGGGGCGCTCTATGTGCTTTCGTTCCGAATCTGGGACGAACGGTAGACTCGCGGGAGTGGCTTTGCGTGGCTTAGCACCGATCCTGATCGCTGTGTCTGGGTGGGATTGCGACAAGTGACAAGTGACAAGCGACTCTCCCGTCACTCGTCGCTCGTCGCCCGTCGCTCTTTCCGGTCGGTGGCTTTGCGTGGCTCTGCGTTGCTCGTTTTCTGTTCCCTATGCCTGGCTTGCAGTCGGCGGCCTGAAATGCCTCTCTATGGCAACTGGACCGGGCGATTCGAAGCGGGCGGGGGCCCTGCGGAGATGAGCGGGTTCCTGCAGCTGTATGCCACCAACGGCAAGTTCAAGATGCATCTGGCCAACCGGGCCCAGAGCCTCGATCCGGTGGGGACTTGGGAGCTCAAGGGCCGGCGGGTGATTTTGCAGTTTGCGGAACTGCGGATCACGGTGCCGACCGAGGTGGAGAGCAAGCGCCACGTGTACAAGCTGGTCCCAGGGGACGATCTGAGGGCCGCCTATGGGAATTCATTAATCCTCGAGCTTTCGAGCGACGGGAGGAAATTGACCGGGCTGCCCATCCAACTGGCGGGCAAGTCGGGCCGGCATGTGTTCGAGAAGACGGCGCAAAGCAGTTACGTGAGGCCGTCGGAAGCGCCGTCCCCCAAATGACCAAGATCGATCCGATGCGCCGACCCTGGTGAAAGCACGAGGGTATCGAGCAAACTGGGGGCACGATGGCTTTGGGGATGCTTGTGGCGGCGGCCCTCCTCTCGGGGCAGGGAACGGTTCAACTCAGTGGGGGCCTTGTGATCGGCGGCATGGCAAAGGGAGGAAGGACGCCGGTGACGGTCGACTTCGTCCAAGACTTGCTTTGCCAGGGAACGTGGCTGACGCCAACTCTCGGCGGGAAGCTGGCAGGGCCGGATGCGGAGCAGCACGCCTGGGAGGCGGCTAAGCCCAACGCAGATGGGTGGGTCGAATCGCCCCTCTTGGAGATCGGGGGGTACTACTGGGCCACCTACGATTCGCCTGCGCGCGAAGTGATGCTGCTTAGCGCGGAAGGCGACACGATGGCGTACGTGAACGGGACGCCAAGGGCGGGCGATCCGTATGGTTGGGGTTCGCTCCACCTGCCCTTCGTGGCAAGACAAGGCGTCAACACGTTTCTGTTCTCGTGCAGCCGCGGCCATGTGAGGGCGAAGATCGAGCGGCCTCGAAAGCCGGTGGCCATCGACGCAACCGACGCGACCCTGCCCGACGCGCTGGACGGCGATCGGGAGCTTTGGGGCGCAATTGTGGTTGTAAACGCTACAGAAAAGCGCGTCGTCGGGGCGCGGCTGGGGGCGACGCTCGATGGCAACTTCCCGCTTGAGGAAAAGCTGCCGGAGCTGCCCGCGCTGTCGGTTCGAAAGGTTCCGTTTCGATTTCTCGCTTCCACCCTTAAGGGCGACAAGGCCGAACTGCACTTTCAGCTGAGCGCCGCCGATGGCACGGCGATCGACAGGGTCGCACTGCCAGTCCGGGTTCGGAAGGGGAAGCAAACCCATAAACGCACCTTCGTGAGCGCGGTGGATGGCAGCGTGCAGTATTACGCCCTGAACCCAGCGGAGCGGCCATCCAAGGAGACCGCGCTCATCATGAGCTTGCATGGCGCGGGGGTCGAGGCGATCGGGCAAGCCGACGCCTACGCTTCGAAGAGTTGGGCGACGCTCGTGTGCCCGACCAACCGACGCCCTTATGGCTTCGACTGGGAAGACTGGGGACAGATCGATGCCTTTGAGGCGCTGACCGACGCGGGCAAGCGGTACCCACACGATCCGCGACGAACCTCGCTGACCGGCCATTCGATGGGCGGGCACGGCGCTTGGCACCTGGGCGTGACCTACCCCGACCGCTTTGCCGCCGTCGGGCCGAGCGCCGGCTGGGTGAGCTTTGCCAGTTATGCGGGCGGGCTCACGATCGATGAACCGAGCGGCCCTGAGAAGGCGATGCTTGCGGCGACCTCGCCGAGCGACACGCTTGCCCTGGGGCGGAACACATCCTCGATGGGCGTGTACGTGCTTCACGGCGACAAGGACGACAACGTGCCGGTGACAGAGGCTAGATCTATGCGTGCGGCGCTTGCCGGTTATAGCTCGGACTTCAACTACCTCGAGCAGCCGGGGGCCGGGCACTGGTGGTCTAACTCGGACGAGCCGGGGGCGGCGTGCGTCGATTGGCCGGCGATGTTCGACGTGTTCGCCAGGCACCGAATTCCCGCCCCGCAGGAGGTGCGCGACATCGAGTTTCGAACCGCGGCGCCGAACGCGTCGGCGCGCTCTCAGTGGGTGACGGTCGAGCAGCAGCAACGCCCGTTCCAAATCAGCTCGGTCAAGGCGCACCTCGATCCGCACCTGAGGCGCTTCACGCTCACTACCGAAAATGTAGCCGCTTTGACGCTGGCCGCGCGATCAGCCCTAGGGGACGACCGCCCGGTGACGGTGGTCGTCGACGGACAGGCGCTGAAGGACGTGACGCTGGGCGGCGGGAGGGTGACGCTCTACCGGAAGGCAGGTGGTTGGGTCGAGGGAGGCCCTGTGGCGATTAGCCAGAAGCGGCCTGAGCGGGGCGGCGGATTCAAGAACGCGTTGCGGAAGCGATTCCTTCTCGTTTACGGCACAACCGGCACGCCGGAAGAGAATCTCTGGATGCGCAACAAGGCCCGGTTCGACGCGGAGACGTTCCTCTACCGAGGCAACGGGTCGGTGGATGTAGTCTCGGACAAGGAGTTCAACCCGGCCAGCGGCGCTGAGCGCGACTTGATGCTCTACGGCAATCGCGACCTGAACGCGCTATGGCGGACGTTTGCAAAGGGCAGCGACGTGGATGTTTTGCGGGGCGAAGTGCATGTCGGCGATTCCGTTCGGCGCGGCGACGATCTCGCCTGCCTGTTCTGCCGCCCATCGTCGGGCAAGAACACGATGGTGGCGTTCGTCGGCGTCACCGGCACGCGCGGAATGCGGATGGCCGAGCGGCTGCCGTACTTCACGTCTGGGGTCGCCTATCCGGATTACACGGTGATCTCGGCGGAGGCACTGCGGACGGGCACGAAGGGCATCGTCGATGCGGGATGGTTTGGCAACGATTGGGCCCTGCCCAAGCCCTCCGGGACGATTGGGGCAAAATAGCGGCATGCTAGCCCTCGCGCTCTCGCTCTTTCAAGCTCCGGTCGCGTCTGGCATCCAACTCGAGGTTGATGCGGGTGAGATTTGGCGTGGACTGATTCACGTGCGGGAGACGGTCGCCGTCACGCCGGGCCCCCTAACTCTTCGCTATCCGAAATGGATTCAGGGCCACCACACCCCGTCCGGGCCGATCAATAACGTCGTCAATCTGCATTTCTCGTCAGGTGGCAAGGAGCTTGATTGGCAGCGTGACGACATCGAGATGTTTGAGTTTCACCTGGTCGTCCCCGCCGGCCAGGGCTCGGTGGAAGTGAAATTCGATGAAGCGCTCGCGCCGGGCAGCAAGGCTTCGGCGAAGTTAGCGAGGCTGGATTGGAACGAGGTGCTCTTTACCCCTGCATTCGCCGACTCGAACAAGCTAAGGGCGTCGGCGAGTGTCAGGCCGCCGGTCGAATGGCAGGTCGCGACGCCGCTTGCGAAGTCGGGTGAATCGGGCGGCTTCGTTGAGTTCGCGCCGGTTTCGGTTATGGAGCTCATCGATTCGCCCGCGATCTTGGGCCGCCACTACCGGCAGATTCCTCTCGGCGCGGTAGATGGAGCCGAGCACTACTTGGAGTGCGTGGGCGATACCCCCGCTTCGATCGCAATCTCGCAAGAAGATATCGACGGCTGCAAGAGGCTGGTGCGCGAGGCAAACGCCCTCTTCGGGGCACACCACTATCGCAGCTACCGATTCCTGATGACGATGAGCGACAAGGCGGCTTTCGCGGGGCTCGAGCATCACGAGTGCAGCGAGGACGGAATCGGCGAGCGAGACTTCATCGAAAAGAAGGGGCGTCAGGAGTGGGGCGGCCTGCTTGGCCATGAGTTCACCCATTCGTGGAACGGCAAGTATCGAAGACCGGAGGGGCTCGCGACGCCTGAGGCAGACACCGCGATGAAGGGGCGGTTGCTCTGGGTTTACGAGGGGCTGACCCAGCATTTGGGGAACGTGCTGCCGGCGAGGGCGGGGATTTGGACTTCGGAGGAGTATCGCGACAGCCTTGCCGCGGCGTGCGCGGAGATGGCCTATCGAACCGGTCGGACATGGCGTTCGGTGGAAGATACCGCCGTCGCGGTTCAACTCAGCTACTCGGCAAGAGGGCCCTGGCGGACTGCTCGTCGCACGGCCGACTATTACACCGAGGCGGACGTCATTTGGCTCGAGGTCGATGCGATCATTCGGGAGCAGAGCGGCGGGAAGAAGAGCCTGGACGACTTTTGTCACCTGTTTCACGGGGGGACCAGCGGACCGCCCGAGGTTAAGCCGTACTCCTTCGACGACGTGGTGGCAACCCTCAACCAGGTCGCGCCCTACGACTGGTCGAAGCTGCTCACCGAGCGATTTCGCAACTTGCAGCCGACGCTCTCGATGGCGGGGTTGGAAGCCGCTGGATGGCGGCTGGCGTTCAACGACAAGAGCAACGAGTTCGGAGTTCGGCGCGGCGCAAAGCCCTCGCCTTACTATTCCCTGGGCCTCAACTTAGGGGAAGGTGGGGAGATCACCGACATCGTGCCGAACCTACCGGCCGACAAGGCCGGCCTGGCTCCGGGCATGAAGCTTGTGGCGGTCGAAGGGCGCGTTTACTCGGAACAGATACTTGAGGAAGCGATCAAGGAAGCGCAATCTAGCAAGGAGCCGATCGAAATCCTTGCCAACTTGCAAGGCTTCTTGCTGAACTTCAAGGTCGACTATCACGGCGGAATCCGGTATCCGCACCTGGAGCGTCTAGCCGACAAACCAGACCTGCTCTCCGAGATGATCAAGCCTGCCGCGAAGCCGTAAGACCGGGACTCTTCCCCGCAAATCGCACCGGGGGCGGCAACGGTTTGCCCGCCGATACTTGAGCCATCGGTATGGGCAAGGGGTTCCAAGTATCTCAACGGCTGGAAACTGGCGTCGGCCTTCGAGTCGATCCGCGCGTCGTCACGACGAGCCGGCTTTTGCAGCTCGGGCGGCACGAGCTCGATCAGGCGATCGAGGCGGAACTCAATGAGAATCCTGCGCTGGATCGACTGGTCGAGGAGCCGGAGCCGCTCGACGAGCAGACAATTCTGCGCACGGTGGCTCCGAACGAGCTGCGGCCAGGTAGCGAGGACTTCGAATTTCGACGGAGCCTGCCGCAAGACGACGGGCACCACGATTGGATCGAACTTGCCGCCGACACGCCGACTTTGCGCGACCACTTGCGCGCGCAACTGATCGGCACCGTCGCGCCCCAACTGGTCAAGGTTTGCCAATACTTGGTTGAAGGCGTGGACGAGCGGGGCTACCTAACGCTCTCGGTCGAAGAGGCGGCTCTTGCTTGTGGCTGCACGCTGGAAGATGCGGAGTCCGCGTTGACCCGGTTACAGGCGTGCGAACCGGCGGGGGTGGGCGCGGCATCGTTGCAACAGTGCCTGCTGCTTCAGCTACGCAATGCTGACACCATCGAGCGTAAATTGGCACGGGCGATTATCCGCTCGCACCTCGACGACTTTGTCGCCCGTCGCACCTTGCGTCTAGCCCGGCGCTTCCGCGTCTTGCCGGACGTAATCGAGGCTGCGAGCACTGAGATCATGGCTCTGAATCCGTACCCAGGGGAGGGCTTCGGGCTCAATGCGGCCAACCGATCGTCGCGAGCCAGCGGGATCACCCCCGATCTCGTCCTGAGCAGGACGGAGCTGGGCTGGGAGATCGATGTTCCAGGTCCCGATGCCTCCTCCTTGTGCGTGAATCGGTTCTATCGCAGGCGCTTGAGCGAAATGCACCAAACGCATAAGGCAGCGCCCGACGAGCGGAGGCACGTCGTGACTTACGTGCGCCGCGCGACCGATTTCATCGCGAGCATTCAGCAGCGAAAGCGGACGTTGCGGCGGATAGGGGAGTACTTGTCCGAACATCAGGGTGGATTCGTCTCGACCGGGAGCTATCGGTTTCTCCAGCCGCTAACCCGGGCCCAGATGGCCGCTGACCTCGGCCTCCACGAGAGCACGGTGAGCCGGGCGACTATGGACAAGTTTGTCCAGATAGCCAACGGAGAGACCATCCAGTTCGAAGTGTTCTTCAGGCCCGCTCTGAGGGTGCAGAAGATGATCGAGGAGATCCTTGCGACCGAAAATCCGGGCAACCCGCTTTCCGACGAGCGGATAGCCGAGCTTCTTGCCGAACAGGGCGTCGTGGTGGCGCGCCGTACGGTCAACAAGTATCGCGATCGCACAAAGCTCTTGTCCTCGCGCAAACGCAGATCGGCCTAGCGGGAACTTCCGCCCCGGCGCGCCCCGTCAGGGTATCGTAGGCACGTTGTCGGAAGCTTCCCGATGAAAAACCAACTCGACACCATAATCATGATCGCCGCATTGGTCGTGGCGCTCGTCACGGCAGGCATTTTCTACGGAACCAAGCGGGCGCCTTTGCCCGCCATGCAGGTGACACCGACGGACGTGAGGCCGGTATCGCTGCCGTCTGGTGGCGTCGTCATGGCGAACGCGCCTTCGTCGGGGCGCGGGGCGGCGAGTAGCGCCACCGCGGGCAGCGCAAGCACCGGCAGCCGTGGCGGTCGGGGCGGCGGTCGGGGCGGCGGGTAAGGGCTCTTCCTCCGCTGCCGAGCCCACGGCTTGCGTGTAAACTGCCCCTTCGCAAAGGTGGTTTCGCATGCCTTCCCCCGCTGTGCTCAATGTCGGCTTCTACAACTATGTCGTTACCGATAAGATCGTAGCGCTCGTCAGCAGCGAGTCGGCACCGATGAGGCGGCTTATTCAGTCTGTGCGAAAGTCCGGCACGTTGATCGACGCGACCCAAGGCCGGCGAACCAAGTCGGTTGTGTTTACCAATGATGCTTCGATCATCCTCTCCGCGATCTCGCAAGAAACGCTCGCCAAGCGGCTAACGACCGGCGACGTGGGGAGTGATGACGAATAACGGCCGTTCCGGGATTCTCCAGAGGCTGGTTTCTCACTTCACGCGCGACATCGGCATCGATCTGGGCACCGCGAACACGTTGGTCCATGTGGCTGGTCGGGGAATTCTGCTCCGCGAGCCGAGCGTGGTGGCGATCGACAAGGACACGGGGCGCGTGCTCGCGGTCGGCGAGGAGGCGAAGCGCATGCTTGGGCGAACGCCGGCCAACATCGTCGCGATCCGACCGCTCAAGGATGGCGTGATCGCGGATTACGACCAGACCGAGAAGATGCTGCGCTACTTCATCTCGAAGGTTTCGAGACGACCGTTGATGCGTCAGACGGTGGTGGTCGGCATTCCGAGCGGCGTGACCGAAGTCGAGCGTCGCGCGGTGATCGAGGCGACCTTGCGGGCTGGCGCCACGCAGGCGTACGTCATCGAAGAGCCGATGGCGGCCGCGTTCGGAGCGGGATTGCCGGTGGACGAGCCGAGCGGCTCGATGATCGTGGACATCGGCGGCGGAACGACCGAGGTCGCGGTAATTTCCCTTGGCGGAGTGGTGCATTCGCGCAGCATCCGGGTTGCGGGCGACGAGCTGGACGAGGCGATCACGGCTTACGTGCGCCGCGCCTACAACCTGTACATCGGCGACCGCACCGCGGAGCAGGCGAAGATCGAGATCGGGAGCGCGTTTCCGCTCGCGCAGGAGTTGGAGATGACGGTCAAGGGCCGAGACCTTGTTTCGGGCCTGCCCAGGAGCGCGGTGATTGCAAGCGAAGAGGTGCGCATGGCGATCGCCGAGCCGCTGAACGCCATCGTGGAAGCGGTCAAGCTCACCCTGGAGGCGACGCCGCCGGAGCTGGCGGCCGACGCGATGGATAGCGGCATCGTTCTTGCGGGCGGTGGGGCTCTGCTGCGCGGGCTCGACCAGCTCATCTCGCTCGAGACCGGGATGCCGGTGCACGTGGCGAACGATCCTCTCAGCTGCGTCGTGCTCGGAACGGGAATCGTGGTAGAGGGGATGCATGAAAATCCCCTGATTCGCAAGATGTTGGAGAAATCGTCACGAACCTAGACCGCCGCCCACTGCGCGATCTTGCCCAGTTGTTCGTGTTGTGTCTCGTTGGGATCGCCATGGGCAAATGGCAGACGTCGGCCAGGGTCGGCGGAATATTCGACCCGGCGGGCCGAGTCGCACAAAGTCTGGTCGGAGTTCCGGCCGGCGAGATCGGCACCGCTCTCGACAGGGTCGGCGACTTGGTCACGGGCGTGTGGCGAGCACCCTCGCTTCTCACCGAGAACAGATCATTGCGGGCGCAGCTTGCAGTCCAGGCGCAGTACATGGACACGATCCGGGATTTGGAGCGCGAGATCGAGTCGTTGCGCAAGCTCCAGGGGCTGCCGACGCTCGCAGGGCGGACCCGCATTCCATCGAAAGTGATCGGCTTTTTCCCTTACGAGAATCGCCTGACGCTCGACGTGGGGAGCCGGCAAGGGGTCAGAGTCGGCCTGCCGGTGCTGGCTGCGGATGGACTGGTGGGGCGAATACAAGTTGTGGCCGACGAGCAGTCCCAGGTGCTCTTGCTCTGTTCACCCGAGCCCTCCAATCAGGTTGGGGCTCTCGCCCTGCGCGATCCGCCCTTGGCGGGCCTCCTTCGCGGCGAGAGCCCGACTAAGCTCATCTTGGAGCTTAACGACCCTAATGCGCCGGTCGAAACGGGAGACCTGGTCGTGACATCCGGATTTTCGGAGCGAATTCCGCGCGGCATCCCGATCGGGCGCGTCATTCAGGTCGACCGGAACGACGAATTTGGAAAGCGCCGGGCGAGCGTATTCCCGAGCGTGGCGATGGGTAGCGTGCAGCAAGTGGTGGTCTTGCGGTGAAGCGGGGCCCGTTTACAATCGGCGTCGCGGCAATCATGTGGACCGCCGCGGTGCTGCATCAAGCCCTTTCCTTTCGGCTCGTCATCTTCGGCGCGCGGCCAGACCTGCTCCTCGTAGTGGGCCTTGCTTTGTGTCTCCTGATGGAGCGTCGCCAAGCAGCCTGGGTTGGCTTTGCGTCTGGGGTGTTGATGGGTGCGATGGCGATGGCAAACCTTGCTTCCTACGTGGTTTCGCGGACCCTGACCTCCTATGGCGTGTCGTACAGCGAAGAACTCGAATTGCGCTCAAGTCCATGGGGGGCGGGGGCGGTTTGCGCTGCAGGAACGATTCTGGCGAATCTGATCCTGATGTTTTTGGCGCCACCGCCTTTGATCGGCCCGTTCCTGGGGGCTACAATACGCACAGCGGTGTACAACGGCGTCCTCGCGGTGCCCGTTTTCCTGCTACTAAGAAGAGCATTGGGGCCGCTCCACCGATCCTAAGCGCGTCCCGCAATCCATCGAATGACCACAAACGTTCTCCAGATGGCGCGCGACCAACTCGCCATAGCCGTTAAGTACCTGGACATCGATCCGGGTCTACATCAGGTTCTCAACTTCCCGAAGAGACAGATCACCGTGCATTTTCCGGTTGTACTCGACGACGGTTCAATCCGGGTGTTCGAGGGCTATCGCGTCCAGCACAACAGCAGCCGCGGGCCCACCAAGGGCGGCATCCGGTACCACCCGGATGTGGACCTCGACGACACGACGGCTCTGGCGATGTGGATGACTTGGAAATGCGCGGTGGCCAATATCCCCTACGGAGGAGCTAAGGGTTCGGTCAAGGTCGATCCCAAGGAACTTTCGATTCGCGAGTTGGAGAAGATGACGCGGCGGTTCGTGACCGAGATCAACATCATCCTCGGCGAGCGGACCGACATCCCCGCCCCCGACATTGGCACCAACGGCCAGGTGATGGCCTGGATCATGGACACGTTCTCCATGCAGCAGGGCTACACGGTGCCCGGCGTCGTGACCGGCAAGCCGATCGAGCTCGGCGGCTCGGAGGGACGGATCGAGGCCACCGGCCGCGGCGTCGTGGTTTCGGCGGAGGAGGCGGCCAAGGTGATCAATCTGAACCTGGCTGGCGCTCGGATTGTAGTGCAGGGGTTTGGGAACGTGGGCTCGATCGCCGCTCGGCTTATCGAAGAGGCGGGGGCGACGGTCGTCGCGGTGAGCGACGCTCTGGGCGGCGTATACAACCCCAAGGGCCTTCCCGTCTCCGAGCTGTGCCGGCGATATTCGGGCCGGGACGGTGGTGTGCAAGAGCACAAGGACGCGGAGCGCGTCACCAACAAGGAGATTTTGGAGCTGCCGTGCGACGTGCTGATCCCGGCCGCGATCTCGGCCCAGATCACGGGCGAGAACGCGGGCAAAGTCAAGGCCAAGCTCGTCGTCGAAGGGGCGAACGGCCCATGCACGATCGAGGCGGACCATATTCTTTCGGATCGGGGCGTGTTCGTGGTGCCCGATATCGTTGCCAACGCGGGCGGGGTCGTGGTCAGCTATTTTGAATGGGTGCAGGACTTGCAGAACTTCTTCTGGGACGAGAACGAAGTGAACCGGCGGCTCGAGCGCATCATGAAGAACTCGTTCGCCACCGTCGAGAGCACGATGCGCGCGCATAAGACGGACATGCGCACGGCGGCCTACATCATCGGCGTGAAGCGGGTCGCGGACGCGACGAAAACTCGCGGCATCTTCCCGTAGGTTCGGCGAACTGACTGTCGAGGCGCACGCTCGCGGTTAGGACGCGGAGCCTAGTGTCCGAAGTCGAACGTAAGTTCGACGTCGAGCCCGCGCGCCCGATATGCCCCCGCAGTAGAGGCGGGGTCGAGGTTCGCGACGTGCCGCAGCCTATAGCTTGCGATTAGACCCACGCTCCGATACAGGCGGTAATCGTAGGCAAGGCTCACGCCCGATTCGGTCTGTGGTTGGTACCCGGTGGTGCGCCCGCTTTGAACTAGCAAGGACAATCCTTGATTGGGAGACAGCGACCGGCGCAGGGAAGCGTCCCAGGCGAACCGATCTTGTGCGAACACCCCTGCTCCCGAGATGAGGCTGCTCAGGCCCGTGCGGTACGACCAGCGGCCCGGCGCTCCGGATAGAAAAGCGTCGAAGGTGGTCGCCCGCGACTGGCCGTCCGCGTTCAGGTACGTAGTCCGGGTCTGATCGATCGCCATGCCGAGCGCGTGGGTGTGGCCAAGGTCGAACTGCATCCCAGTCCCAATGGTCAGGCTCTTCGTATTGGAACTGGACGAGCCGCTCGATGCCGATTGTACGAGGTGGGTGTCGACGTGGGCATGGGGGCCCGCCCTGTAGGTAGCCAGGGCTTGAAATAAGGTGAGGTCGGTGCCGCCCGCGACGATTGGCACGCCCGTGCTCGGAGCGCTGAATCCGCTCGTTCCGTAGCCCGCCCCGAGGCCGTCCTGAAAGGCGGCGAGCGCGGCCAGTTGCCCCGCGCGGCTGTGCTGGTAGCTCAGGTCGAGGCCAACTGGGCTCGCCGGATGGTAGTTCGCGTTCAAGGACAGGTCGGTGCCCCGTCGTGAGGCGCCCTGGGATTCGGTGTTGGACAGGGACGTGCGCCCGCCAAGGGACCATGATCGGCCCGGATCGTACGACGACTCCAGCCGCAGCCCCTGGGAGGCCACACTCCCGACGCCGGCTCCGAATCCGGTTAGCCGGTTGAGCCCAAGCCGCGTGTTCAGGCGTCCGGTTCGTCGGGAGAGCGACAGATCGGTCTTGTCGACCTGGCCGTCGCCCGCGCTGCCCCCGCTCTTGCTTCGCGATTGCTCCAGCTTCCACTTCAAACCGTTCGCCACCTGCCCGTCCACAAAGGCTCGCGCGAAGGTGGAGCGCGCTACGTCGACGATCGGATGGCCGTTGAGGTCCTCGGAGAGTGAACTGATGCTAGCGTTCGACCAATTGAATCCGTACCGCATCCCCTTGGCCCGGCTGTCCATCCCAAGCTCAACTGACCGGTCGTTGCGGTTGAATCCGATCGTCTGGACGCCGACAAAGCCGCTCGGAACGTCGCGAGCCGCCGCCGTCCAGCGCGTCGGCCCTAAGTCCCAGCGCGCGGTCAACCCGCGAGCCATGCCGCTCGAAGGAGTAGGCGTGTTCACCAGCCGGCCCGTTGCCTGCGAATACGCAATCTCGGCGCCCCGTCCGAGCGGCAGACGATAGTCGACACCCAGAACCTTGCGGTCGCCGCCAACGACTTGCGTGGGCCGCGGCGAGTACGTCACTTCGACCGTGCTCGTGGAGGGCACGAAGCGCAGGAAGTAGAAGATGGCTGGATTGCCCGAATCGAAGATGTAGTCGATTCCCAGCGTTTGCAAGAGTCCGTCCACCTTGATCACGATCGGGCTCGTCGTTAACGGGACGAATTGGAGCGTGTAGGGGGTTGAGGGCGCTCCGAACCCCTGGAACTGCTCGACCCGGGTCGAGAGCCCCGCGGTACCGCCCGAGAGCTGTTCGACGGCGGTCAGGCCCAGCGACCCGAACCGGCCGAAATCGTACGCAGCCCCTGCTCCTTGGACCGCGCCCTGACGCGAGGTCAGGCTATACGCCTCAAAGGTAACTAGGATCGTGCTCGTCTGCGCGATTGGGCGCGACACAAACGTTATGGACCCCGCCTCGTAATTGATCGTGTAGTCGGCGCCCAGCTTCATCGCCAGGCCGTCCACCCTGACCTGCTCCGAGTCCGAGATCACCTGGCTGGCGCCGAGATAGTAGGGCCCCAATGAGCCGTTGCCGGAAAGGCTGGTCGTGCGTGCCGCGCCCCGAACCGAAGATCGTAGGGCCTTGAGCGCAAATCTGCCCTGATGAAATCCCCCCATCACACCGTTCAGGGTCTTGTTGAAAGAGGCGAACGAGTTGGTGTTCAGCAAAGAGCCGCGAATATCCCCCGCGTCCATCTCCACCGGCCCGCGATGGTAGTTCAGGCTCATCTTCTGGCCTTGCGGGTCGCCAAAGCGGTTGTTCACGAGCTCGGCCTGGAAGTTCAGAACTCCCAGCACGTCGTGGCCGGAAAGGCTGACATGGCCGAGGTCGGTGAAGCGCTTTCCGCCCATGCCGTAGTAGGTGAGGCTGTTGAAGGCGTCCCCGTCGCCGGCAACATCTTGAACGTGAAAGCCAAGCACCCTGCGCCCCGATACGCTCACGCGCCGAACGATGCTCCGTTGAACCCATTGGGTTAGCGGTATCGCGTCGGAGATCGCAGCGCTCAAAGCAAGAGCGCCTAGCAGGGCGGTTCGGCAGTGCGCCATCGGCGGGCCTAAATCATATTAAGTTCTAACCATAGGACGCAAGGTCTCGTCCATCAATTCGATATTACGCTGCGCGAGGCGGGTCATTTCCTCGACACGCCGCAGCACGCCCTTCTGCAATTGCTCCCTGTCCTTATGAAGCGCCATGAATTTGTCGCAAAGCCTTTGCGCGTTTAAGCCCTCGATGCCGAGTGCCGCGGGGAGGTCGAGCAGCTTGGTGAAGGCGGTCACCTTGGGGTCGTAGCTGATCATGAGCGGTGCGATGCCGACCTTGGCGGCGAGAATTCCCGCATGCAAGCGCATCGCGATCATCCCCTCCATCCGCCGGAAGCGCTGCTGGAGTTGGGTCGGGGTGCTCAACTTGCGAAGCTCCGGCATCCTGCCTCCGTGCTTCTTGCTGATCTCTTGGAGCAAGGGTCCGTCGGCTTGCCGATCCATCTCGACGAGCACCGGCATGAGGTTGGCCTCGAACAACTTCTTCGCAACTTCGCCGAATAGGCCCACGACATCGATTCCTCTCCCAAACGGCCGAGGTGCGAGTCCTACCGCGCGGCGGTCGCCAACTCCGAAGCCCGAATCTTCGCCAATGTCTGAAGGCGGCGGCAATAGGTAGGAGGTATCCGCAGTCACTTCGATCCGTTTGCTCACGCCCAGGGACCTAATCAGGCCGGCAGAGCCCGGATCGCGCGCGGTGACCAGGTCCGCGCTCGAAAAGGCTGCCGCGGCGAACCGCTTCCCCAGCATTCGGTTGAGAGGGCCCACTCCCTGCCCGAGTAACAAGACTCGCTTGCCCCGCTTCTTGGCCTTTCGCACAAGGCTCGCGTAATAGGCCACGCTGCCGAGGCTCGTCACGTCCTGAAAGATGCCACCACCAGGAAACACGAGGCAATCGCATGCGTCGATCGCCTTAGTGACCGCGGTCATGTCGCGTCTTGGAACCGAGAGCACGCCGTAATTGCGGAATGTGTCGTCGGGGTTGCCGCTCAGCAGCATGAGGTCGTAAGCGCGCTCGTCGATGGCGCGCGTAAATCCGGCCAGGATCGCATCGTCACCGAGATTGCCGCACCCGAAATAGCCGGCGAGGAGGAGCTTAACTGCTGCCAAGGTCGTTCGGTGCTTGGCCCCAACGGGACACTGCCAGCCACAGCACCGAGCCTAGAATACCTCCCGCAACCCACCCGACCGCGATGCGCACCAGGCTCAAAGTGACCGGCGTGTGAAGGTGGCACATGGTGTTGACCAGGTCGGTCTGGCCAACTGCCCCCGCCATCAGGGCGAGCGCTGTCCAGCCCCCGTAGGTTTCCACCATTCGGCCCGAACGCGAGCGTATGAGCATGCAGATCCCGATCACGAGCAGCGGATGTCCGATCAAGAACTCCTTTGTGCGTGGGCGCACGAAGAGCAGAGCGTCGAGGATCGAGCGCGCCCTCAGCTCGAGCCCGCTCACCCCCGCCGGGTTGTCGTTTCCGGTCCGCGAGATCATGAACGCCAAGAGTCCCAGCAGGCCCAGGGCGAGCGCCGCCTGGCCCCAGGTGACCGGACCCCGCAGAGCGCCTCCCAGATTCGAGAACCTCGCAAAGAAGAAAGCTCCCACCGCCGCGATGGGCAGGAACACCGCCACTTTGACTCCCTCGAACTGCTCGGCGCGGATGAGATAAGGCAAGCCGTTGAGCAGCCCAGCGACGCAGAGCCCGCCAACCAGACTTATGAGGCTGACGACGAGGTATTCGAGGGGCCACTTCGTGCCCGCTCTGGCCTCGAGCACTATGAAGGCGAGGATTGGCAACGCAACGGCGGCGAGAAAGGCCATGCCCGGTCGGGCGGCAGGAAAGGCGCAGGATAGCCCAGCGGCCAGGCTGAGTCCCCAGACTGTCCCGCTCCACCGCGCGGGAAGGAACAGAGCGCCCGTCCAGGCTAGCACCGGTGCGATCGAAAGGCCGATGAGCACGAAGAGAGCTTGGGGGACGCCCGGTTCCTCGAACGGCTTCGCCACGCCGATCTCGCCCCCTTGTCGCCTCGCCGCCTTCGCGACCCTGTCGACGAAGTCCTCCAGGTCGTCGAGCGGGGTCTCAGAACCAAAGCTGACGGGACGCAGCAGCAAAATGCGCTGGTTGCGCTCACGTGCGGCCCTCGCGTAGCGGTCTACCGCCTCGGCAATGGGCAGCTTGTCCAGCTCGGCGGCAAGCGCCGAGTGCAGCCTGACGACCGATCCGGGGATATCGGCGACGACGTTCGCGTCGCCGCCGATCTTGGTGAATTCCGGCGAGGCATAGAGCACCCCGAACTCCTGCAGTGCCGCCTCGAGCGCGAGTATCGAACCCCGACGGCCCAGCACCTGGTCTCCCTGGGGCAAGAACACGTCCGCCCCCTGGCTGACGGCGAGGCGGAGGGTCTCGCGCACGTAGGCGTCGGTCACGCCGAGCGGATTGGCGAACCTCGCCACCACGCGCAGCCCGGCCCGGCGCGCGCGCGCCGCCTCGTCTGGATTGAGGCCCACGCTCAGCGTCCTGATCGCATACTCCGATGGCATGGAAGGGCCGCTGAGGTCGATCTTGCCCGCCACCGCCGCGACCGCCAGTCGTGGATACCTGCGTCGCATCGCCTGAAGCACCCTGGCGAGAGTTTCCTCTTCGCCGCTCAGAGCCGGGCCCGAAGAAAACTCGACCCGGTGCACGTTGATGAGATCGGCAACGGTCTCCTCGGAGAGGACGAGGGCGCCCACGCCCTTGGCCTTGAGCCGCCTCAGGCTCTCGTCCAGATCGAAACCTTGGGCAATGCTCACCGCCTCCGCCGTCTCGATCTCGATCGCCAACGTCGCCGCCTTGTTGCGACTTTCCACCCGGAATCTGTATCCGATCGAGAGGCTGGCAAGGATCGCACTTAGCACGAGAGCGGGAATCAGCCAGCGGGGTAGAGAGACCGGTCCGTCAAGCATGGGTCAGCGAGCCTCGAACTCCGGATCCAATACCCCGGCGCGCCCGCCCAGGACGGCGCCGCGCCCGCCGAGGAGGAGCACGGTGACCATTCCCGCGAGGAAGCCGCCCGCGTGCGCCCAGTTCGCCACCCCTTCCTGGCGCGCTCCGATCTGCCATAGGAACCAGAGCCCAAGAAGAAACCAAGCCGACACGACGGTGCGGATGAAGAACAGCAGGGGCACGATGATCTCAACCCGGTTAGAAGGGAAGAGCAGAAAGTAGCAACCTAGAACGCCCCCGATCGCGCCGGAGGCGCCCAACGCGGGTACGAGGGAGCTGGGAAAGACGAAAATGTGGGTGGCGGTAGCGACCACCCCCCAAAACAAATAGTACAGCGCGAACCGCGGCGAGCCGAGCGCTTCTTCGACCCCCGGCCCAAACACGAGTAGGAACAGCATGTTGCCCAGCAGATGGAGCCAACCAGCGTGGAGGAACAGAGCGGTGAAGACGGTGACGAGTGGGAAACGGTCGCCGCCCGTGATCGCGCCGATCACCTCCTGCGGGCGCATGGTCAGGTCGGCAAACACCATCTGGTGGCCGAAGAGCGCCCACTGACGATCCCACAAGAAGATCACGAGGTTGAGCAAGATGATCGTCCACGTAACGACCGGCGATCGCAGGCGAATCTGATTGTCCCGAATCGGGATCACGAGGCGGAGTGTACCGGGGGGCTTGAGGAAGGGGTGGCGGGTACGCTTGGGCTCATGGTTGCGGCGGTATTCCCCGGCCAGGGCTCGCAACGGCCCGGGATGGGGGCGGGGCTTTTCGATCTGCCGGCGGCCGCGCCGTTGCTAGCCGAGATTTCCGCCGCCGCCGGCCTCGACGTCCGCCGCCTCTGCCTCCAAAGCGACGAAGATGCGCTTCGCCAAACCCAGAACGCGCAAATGGCGCTTTTCGCCTGCGGCGTCGTCGCTTTCCGGTGCTTGGAGGATAGCGGCGTGCCAAAGCCAGCGTTCTTTGCTGGCCACTCGGTGGGCGAATATGCGGCGCTGGTGGCCTCCGGGGCGCTCGGGGTCGCCGACGGGGCGCGGCTGGTGGCCCGTCGCGGCGAATTGATGGCTAGCGCCGGCAAGTCGCGCCCGGGCGGCATGGCGGCGGTGCTCGGGCTCGACGGGGCCAGTCTCGAAACCGCCTGCCGAGAGGCTTCCACCGGCGGCGAAGTAGCGGTGGTCGCCAACGACAACTGTCCGGGCCAGCTAGTGATCAGCGGCGATACCGGGGCGGTGCGTCGGGCCTGCGATCTGGCGACCGCCCGCGGGGCCAAGCGCGCCATGCCTCTCAACGTGAGCGGCGCTTTTCATAGCCCCCTGATGGAGGAAGCCGCCGCCGCAATGTTCGATGCGCTGGTGCGAGTCACATTCAAGGCCGGCGCCGCCCCCGTCGTATCTAACGTGACCGCCGCGCCAGTCGACGATCCTTCACGCTGGCCCGAATTGCTTCGCGACCAGCTCCGGAGTCCGGTTCGATGGACCGAAAGTGTCCAGCGCATAGCCGCCGCCGGGGTCGATGCGTTTCTGGAGTGCGGGGCGGGCGAGGTGCTCTGCGGGTTGATCCGCCGCACCACTCGCGAGGCGCGCACACTGCCGATCTACGACCAACCGACGCTAGAGGCCGCGGTCGCCGAGTTGGGGGCGAGAGTCTGAGCGCTCCTTCGCTAACCGACAAAGTCGCGGTCGTCACCGGCGCCAGCCGGGGCATCGGCCGCGAAATCGCCCTTCAGTTGGGCCGGGCGGGCGCCGCGGTCGCCTGTGTCGCCACGAGCGAGGCGGGCGCCTCCGGAACCGCCAAGACGATCGTTACCGCGGGCGCCAATGCCAAAGCCTACGGCTGCGACGTGAGCGATTCTGCGGCAGTCGATGCGCTATTCGTCAAGGTTGGCGAGGAGCTTGGCGCGCCCTTAATTCTCGTTAACAACGCGGGCGTGGCCGTCGATGCGCTGGTCATGCGGATGAAGGACGAAGACTGGGACCGGGTGCTGAACGTGAACCTCAAAGGCGCGTTCATGTGCATCCGCGCCGCCAGCCGCGCGATGATGAAGTCGCGGTACGGGCGCATCGTGAACGTGTCGAGCGTCGTTGGGCTCCACGGCGCGCCCGGGCAGGCCAACTATGCGGCGAGCAAGGCGGGACTAATCGGGCTCACGAAGTCGGTCGCGAAAGAGCTGGGCAGCAGGGGCATCACCTGCAACGCGATCGCGCCCGGATACATCGCCACCGATATGACCACCGCACTTCCTGCCGAATTCCGCGAATACGTTGTCAAGCAGGCGCCCGCCGGAAGATTGGGAACGCCCGAAGACGTCGCCCCCGCGGTCTGCTTTCTGTGCTCTGAGGAAGCCGCGTATATCACGGGACAAGTGCTCACGATCGACGGCGGCTTGCTGCTGTAGGAAGCGGTTCAGCGAATTTTTTGCATGCCTCAACATCGGGCGGGCACGAGCCATCCCGCAGCGATACTGAGGCATGACGCGATCATCGCTCGTCACTGCGTTCCCGACATCCCAGCCCGCGCCAAAACCTCGATGCGCGTCTTGAAATGCAGCTTCGCCACCCGCGCGAGCCCCTCCACGCCATGCTTTCGCACCACCGCCGCCCCCGCCTCGATCACGGGCGGCGAAGCTCCCTTGGGCAGCCGCACCCCGATCTCATCGGAAAGCGCGGCCAGCTTCCGCAGAAACTCCGCCCGCGCCAGCACCGAAGCCGCCGCCACCGCGATGTCGGCCTCGGCCCGCACCACCGAGCGAAGCTCCACCCGCCGCCCTTTCTCGAATAGCTGCCGCTTTAGGCCGGCCGGATCGGCGAACTGGTCGGAGATCACGAGTTCGCATGGTTGCTGCTCCAAGACGTTCTCGATCGCGCGGGCGTGGCCCCATGCGAGGATCTTGTTCAGGTTGCGCAGCTTTTCGTAAAGCTCGTTGTACTTGGCGGGGCCTATCGCGATCACGGCAAGGGGGCAGGTCTGCCGGATCGCCCCCGCCAGGCGCAACGCGACGGGGTCGGTGAGTTTCTTGGAATCGCGCACGCCCTCGAGTTCGGCCAGGTGCTCGGGCCCAACGTAGCACGCCGCGATGACGAGCGGCCCGAAGAAATCGCCCTTGCCGCTCTCGTCCACCCCGATGTGCCCCTCGTCCACGATTCCACAGTCTACTGGCGGGCATTTGGTGGGAGCGGTTAGCCTGGCCCTCCCTGGCAGAATTAGCAGGATTCTCAACTCACATTGGCTCGCATCCCGCAAAGCCGCCTTACAATGGTGTCAACGAGCCCGCCAAATCTGATCTGCTTTGAGGCACCTCAAATGAAGCTCGCTTCGTTGAGGAGGATCAGGACATGAAGAACTCAACCCGCATCGCACTGCTCGCCATTGGGCTTGCCGCTATCGCATCCGTCGGCGGCTGGAAATCGCTCCGCAGAACCTTCGTGAACGCCATCACCGACGCAGAGGTGAAGAGCATGCCTGGCGATACGCCTGGCACGCCAACCAGGTTCGCCTTTTCACGGGAATTCTCCCTGGGCCTGGCGCCTGGCTCTTTCTCGTCCGGCGCGTTCATGCATGTTGTGGGCGCGTCCGAGATTCGGATCCAAACGGTGACCGTTGACTGCTCCCTTCCCGTCGGCCAATCGCCGTCGCTCACTATTATTCTTTTCGCAGATCAGGAGGGCCAGCATCACATCGCGATGCAGCAGCAAGGCTACTTTACGCAGGGGGGCACCCTGTTCGTCCATTGGGTCGGCACCCACGAGGTGTCTATCTGGGCGAGAAGCGGGGTTTTCAACCCCGCCGATGTCTTCGCCTCGGTACTGTTCTTGCGAGAAGGCGGCAGTACGGGCGCAACCGGTGGCAACGTGACTATCACCGGCTACGCGACGCCTTTGCCGCCGCCAATCGACATAACCCCTTGATCGTGGAATGGGCATCGGAACTGAGGCGCTCGCTGAAAGCAGCGATGCTCGTGAAGGCCAGTCGTCTGCGAGCACGGGCGACGGTGCCCGTTGCCTCCGCGGCTAGTGCACCTTGTTGCGCGCGTAGTCCGCACTGCGCTGAACCCAGATCGTGAAGGTGTCGTAGTTGTCGAGCACCTCGCGCGGCATCTTCACGTACTGGGGCATCGGGTCCGCGTTCGGGTCCGGCCGAAGCGGCGAAGCACCCGGGATCGACATCGCCTGCGCGAGGTCGTCCGGAGACAGCTTGAGCCCGATCTCCTCGTCGTAGAGATAGGCGAACATCTTTTCGCCCGTGTAGATGCCCATGCCCGCGAACATGCGCCGCGCGCGAACGTCGAAGGCCTCGGCGGCCCGCATCATCTGCTCATATCGAAGCGGTCGATAAACCATCTGGTCCAAGACCCGCAATGCAATTGGAGGTGGCTCACGGCCAACCTCCGCCGCGGCTGCCCATATTTTACCTTGGGCGCGGGCACATCGGCCATTTCGACGCAGACGGCGGGACTTCCTTCCGTTCGCCGCGGCATCGGGCGCTGGGTACTGTAACCGCATGCAACCCAGGCGGCTGGTGGTGATCGACGGCTACAGCCTGCTTTACCGGGCGTTCTTTGCCACTCGCTTCCTCAGCACCGCCGACGGAAGGCCGACCAACGCGCTGCACGGCTTCACCAGCATGTTGTTCCTGCTGCTCGAAAACGTCCGGCCCGACGCGATCGTTGTCGCCCTCGACGCTCCCGGCAAGACCTTCCGCCATGCCGAATACGCCGAATACAAGGGCACCCGCAAGGAAACCGCGGACGAACTCAAAGTGCAACTACCGGTCGCCCGCGAATTGATCGCCGCCCTCGGAATCCCCTCGATCGAGCTAACCGGGTTTGAAGCGGACGACATCGTCGGCACGATCAGCCGGCTCGGCGAAGAGAACGGCTATCTCACCACCATCGTCACCGGCGATCTCGACGCCCTGCAGTTGGTGGACCCCGCCGTCTCGGTCCTGACCATGAAGCAAGGCGTCTCCGAGACGATCACCTACGACGGAGCGGGCGTCCAGGCGCGGTACGGCTTCGGGCCGACGCTCATTCCGGACTATAAGGCGATCGTCGGCGATGCAAGCGACAACATTCCCGGCGTGCCCGGCATTGGGGCCAAGGGCGCTTCCGAGTTGCTCCAGCGCTTCGGCTCGATCGAAGCGATTCTCGACCACTTCGCCGAGCTCGAACCCAAGTTCCAGAAGCGCATCGAGGGCAACGAGGCGCAGATGCGCCAGTCGAAGTGGCTCGCAACGATCGATCGCGCAGCGCCCGTCAGCTACGACTTCCAGCCGTTCGTGCTCAGCCCCGACCAGCTCGAGGCCGCCAAAGCGATGTTTACTTGGCTCGAGTTCAGGAGTCATCTGCGCCGGGCCGACCAAGTTTTCGGGCGGTATCTGGTAGGGCAGGACCGCACGGCGACGTCGGTCGAGGTCGAGAGCGAGGCGCTCCAAGTTCGGAGCCAGGCGGCTGCCGGCGCCGCGGAACTGAGCTCGTTCGTCGGCGATGCCCCTTTCGCCCTCATCCTCGCAACCGCACCAACCCAAGACCTGTTCGAAGAGACCGGGCGTCGCGGGTACGTCGCCCGAGGCCTCGAGGTGCGCGAGGCATCGGAGCAAGACGCCCTGGAGCTGCTCAGCAGGAAGGCGGCCCAGGCGATCCTGCACGACTCCAAGCCCCTCTATCGCAAACTTCCTCCGGGCACACCGGCGCCAAAGTTCGATACCGCGCTCGCCGGCTTCGTGCTTCAATCCGGCCGCTCCGCCTATGCCCTCCCCGACCTGATCCAGGGCTACCTCGACCACGCCCCGCCCCAAAAGCCGGAGGAGATGGCGGCCGCTTTGTTCCTCCTCGAACCCGCCCTCAGCGATCGCCTCGAGAAGGAGGGGCAAACCCGCATCCTGAGCGAAATCGAGGTCCCGCTCATCCCGATCCTCGCCGAAATGGAGCAGATTGGGGTCTGCGTCTCGCGGGACATGCTGCGCGAGTTCTCAAAAGAGCTGGAAGTCGCCATCGGGCGGAGTGCACTGCTCATATACGAACTGGCGGGCCAAGAATTCCTCATCGGCTCGCCCAAACAGCTCGGCGAGGTGCTCTTCGTCAAGCTCGGCATCCCCAACAAGGAAAAGACCAAGATCGGGTTTGCCACCGGGGTCGAGGTGCTGCAGGAGCTTGCCGCCGAGTACCCGATCTGCGGCGAGGTGCTCAATTGGCGCGAATTGAGCAAGCTGAAGTCCACCTACGCCGACGCCCTCGAGCGGCTGATCGCCGCCGATGGGCGGATTCATACGACCTACAACCAGGCGGGGGCGGCGACCGGCCGACTCTCGTCCAACGACCCCAATTTGCAGAACATCCCGATCCGCACGGAGCTTGGCCGCTCGATCCGCCGCGCGTTCGTGGCGGGCGAGGGCTACCGCCTCGCCTCATTCGATTATTCGCAGGTCGAACTGCGCATCCTCGCCCATCTGTGCCGTGACGAGGCGCTCGTGCGGGCATTTGAGGAGAAGGAGGACGTGCACACCGTTACCGCCCGCCAGATGTTCGCGATCGGAGAGGGCGAGGCGACTAAAGAGCAGCGCCGCCTGGCGAAGATGCTCAACTATGCGGTGCTCTACGGCGTGACCGACTATGGCCTCGCTCCCCAACTTGGCCCCGGATTTTCGGTGGCTGACGCGCGCTCTCTTATCGAGCGCTATTTCGAGCGCTTTCCGAAGGTGAAGGAGTACGTGAACGGCATAGTCGCCGAGGCGCGGAGCAAGGGCTTTACGACCACACTTCTCGGGCGGCGGCGCTACTTCCCCGACATCCACGCCGCCAAGATCAACGAGCGGCGCTACGCCGAGCGCCAGGCGATCAACGCGCCGATCCAAGGCGCGGCCGCCGACATGATCAAGCTCGCGATGATCCATGTGCGGCGCTTGCTTGGTGGTTCGCGGTCTCGGATGATTCTTAATGTGCACGACGAACTGGTGTTCGAACTTGCCGATGGCGACGATGGCCTGATCGAGCCGATCCGCCACGCGATGGAGGCGGCTATGCCGCTCGACGTGCCCGTCGAGGTCGATGCGAAGGTCGGCTTCGACTGGAACGAAATGACTCCGGTCGTCGCCAATGGCACGCTCGTTTCGCGTTAGGCGAAGGGTTACAGTCGGGGCTTTTCATCTTGCTCACTGCTTCCAGGGAACGCCAATGATGGCGTCCCGCAAAAATACGGCGAGCGAGACCGGGGACGGGGCGAGCGAGCCAAAGAGAAAAGAGCAACCCTGCCTCCCTGCACGCCGCTTCGCTCCGGCAGGCGTGACGGCGGGGTCGGTGAGGCTCGGCCGACCTGCGCGCCGCTCCTGTCCGCCGCCAGGCTCCGGCAGGAGGGTCGCTCCGGCAGGCGTGACCGGGGGTGGCGCTCCGCCGCAGGTGGAGGGTGAAGAGCTGCGGCCACTGCGCCTAGATCACCCCCTCTTGCCTGAGTTCCGACGGATCGTCACTCAGGCTTTCTCCCCCCTCGAGGGGGAGATGGTCCGGACCCCAGCCAAGCAAAGCCACCGCAAAGCCAAGCAAAGCCCCCCGCCGGCAACCGCCGACGCCCAAACATGCGTTTATTCCCTTTAGACATGAAGCAAGCAAGTTTCCTCATCATCGCTGCCGCCGCGTTCGTCGGCGTCATGGGCGCCCTCCAGATCGACCGGTGGCTGCACCGGCCCGTCGAGCTCGCCGAACCCAAGGGCGGCATGGGCGCGGTGATGCCGATCGAGTTCGATACGAGTTCGCCCGCGGGCGCCGACTTCCGCGCGCCCGCCCACCGCGTCCTGCCCTCGGTGGTCGCGGTGGACCGCTTCGATGCCTTCGAGCGGTTCGGCGACGGCCAGCAGGTGGTTCAGGAAACCGGCCAAGGCTCGGGCGTCATCGTGAACGAGGACGGCACCATCGTGACCAACAACCATGTGGTCTCGGGCGCGGCGGCCGTTCGCGTGCGGCTTAGCGACAAGCGAACTTTTCGGGCCAAGGTAGTCGGCACCGATCCGCGCTCCGATCTCGCCGTGCTCAAGATCGACGCCCCTGACCTGAAGCCTATCGATCTCGGTGACAGTTCCAAGATCGAGGTCGGCCAGTGGGTGATCGCGGTCGGCAACCCGCTCGGCTACGCGGGCACGGTCAGCGTGGGCGTAGTCAGCAGCCTCGGGCGAAACCTCATGGCCGCCTCCGGGCGGCAGGCTTCGTACCTGGTCGATGCAATCCAGACCGACGCCGCGATCAACGCGGGCAACTCGGGCGGCGCCCTCGCCGACGCTCAGGGCCGCCTAATCGGCATCAATTCGGCGATCGCGAGCACGTCGGGCGGCAGCATAGGCATCGGCTTCGCCATCCCGGTCAACCGGGTGCGCCGGGTCGTGAACGACATCCTTAAATTGGGCTACGCCCGCCATGGCGGGCTTGGGGTGCGCTTCGAGCCGCGCTACGACGGAGTGCTAGCGCTGGAGCGGGCGCGCCAATCGCTAGCCGAAATCGCAGGCGCGACGCCTCCCGATCACGGCATCATCGTCGAGGACGTGGACGGCGGCGGCAGCGCCGAGCAGGCGGGGGTCGGCCGCTACGACGTGCTGCTAGCACTCGACGGGCAGGCGCTGGACGATTCGCTCGTCCTCAATCAGCTTCTCAGCAGCAGGCTTCCTGGCGAAAAAGTCTCGCTCAAGTTTTGGCATAAAGGGCAGATCAAGGCGGCTACCCTTTCCTTGCAAGAAATTGGGCGGCAGTGAAGCAAACGGGTTGGACGATCACGTCAAACTAAGTGGGAGCCCGCTCCCGCCGCTCTTTGTAGACCGATGTCGCCTCTGAACGCCGATGGCCTCGCGCAGTTCCTTGAAGTGCTGCCGGGAGTGGTGCGTGAGCGCCTCGAGCGCAGCGAGGCCATCGAGGACCTCGTCGAAGTCGTGCTCGACTACGGCCGCGCCGCCGAAGCGCGCTATTACGGAGACCGGGTCGAGCGCATGGACGACGTGATCGTCTCCGAGCACGACATCGAGTTCGTGGGCAAGTCGATCGGCGAGTTCGGCAGCGACAACCGCGCGGGCATCGAGCGCACGCTCCACCGCATCAGCGCAATCCGCAACCGCAGGGGCAAGATAATCGGCCTCACGTGCCGCGTCGGGAGGGCGATGGAAGGCACGATCGACATCATCGACGACATCGTGCGCTCCGGCAAGTCGCTTCTTCTGCTCGGCAAGCCTGGCATCGGTAAGACCACGAAGCTGCGCGAAGTGGCAAGAGTGCTGGCGGACGAGGTCGGCAAGCGCGTGGTGATCGTCGATACGTCCAATGAAATCGCGGGCGACGGCGACGTGCCCCATCCCGGCATCGGCACGGCTCGCCGCATGCAGGTGCGGGTGGCGGCCGAGCAGCATGGCGTGATGATCGAGGCGGTGGAAAACCACATGCCCGAGGTGATCGTGATCGACGAGATCGGCACCGAGCAGGAAGCGGGCGCCGCGCGCACCATCGCCGAGCGGGGCGTGCAACTCGTAGGAACCGCCCACGGCCAAACGCTCGAGAATCTGATGCTAAACCCAACCCTTTGCGATTTGGTCGGGGGCATCCAAGCGGTCACCCTTTCCGATGCGGAAGCCGCTCGGCGCGGCACGCAAAAGACGGTTCTCGAACGTAAGGCGCCCCCCACTTTCGATGCGGTGATCGAACTCATCGACTACGACCGCCTAGCCGTGCACCACAACGTCCAGAAGACGGTGGACTCGATCCTGCGCGGCATCCCGCCCAGGCCCGAGATTCGGGTGCGCACGCACGAGGGCAAGGTCGAGGTTGTGCAGGCGGAGCAGGGTTTGGAAGCGGGCGAGCCGACATTCGCGCAGCGGTTCCCCGCTATGGGCCGGGCGGAGCCGGCCGAAAGCGAAAACGGCTCGAACGGGGAAAGGCATAACCACCCGATTCGCATCTATCCGTACGGAATCGCACGAACCCGCCTCGAGAGGGCGATCCGCGAAAAGCGCGCGCCCGCCATCGTCACCGGCGATCTCAGCCAAGCCGATGCGGTGATGGCGATCCGCTCGACCGTGCAGAGCCGCCCCCGCAAGCTGCGCGACCTCGCGGGCAGGCCCCTACCCACCGTGGTCGTCAAATCGAACACGTTCACCCAGATCGCAGACGCCGTCGATCAGATTCTAAGGGGAGCGCAAGAGGGCGCGGTGGCCGAGGACGAGGCGGTGGAGGAAGTGCTCTCCGCGATCGAGGCGGTCATGCAAACGGGCAAGCCTTTCGACCTCCGCCCCCAACCCGCCCCCATCCGCAAGGTCCAGCACCGCATCTCCGAGGCGAGGCGGCTGGCGAGCGAGAGCGTGGGCGTGGACCCCGAACGCAGGCTGCGAATCCTTCCCACGCGTCTGGGCTAGTTTCTTGTCGCTATCCCTTGCGCACCTGACGCTTCCATTCGTCGAGCAGGCGGAGGGCGTCGAGCGGGGTGAGGCGGTCGACGTCGAGCTCCTGCAGGGCGCGGACTACGGGCGGGTCCTCGGCCTCGAACAAGTTGAGTTGCATCTTCTGCACTCCCCGCACCTCCGCCACCGGCGCGGCCCCCGCGCCTTCCAGTTCGGCGAGAATTTCGGTAGAGCGCCTTAGAACAGAGCCGGGCACGCCCGCCATACGCGCGACGTGGATGCCGTACGAGCGGTCGGTGCCCCCTGGCAGCACGCGGTGAGTCCAAACAAGGTCGTTGCCGAACTCCTCCACGCTCACGCGAAAGTTGCGCACGCTCGGGATCTGGTCGGCAAGGGCGTTGAGCTGGTGGTAGTGGGTGCTGAACATGGTCTTCGCGCCGAGCGCGGCCAGGTGTTCGAGCATCGCCCAGGCGATCGCAAGGCCGTCGTAGGTGGAGGTGCCTCGGCCCACCTCGTCGAGGATCACGAGCGATCTGGCGGTCGCGTGGTTGAGAATGTTGGCGCTCTCGACCATCTCGACCATGAACGTGCTCTGGCCCATCGCGAGTTCGTCCTTCGCGCCGATGCGGGCGAAGATGCGGTCGCACAGGCCCATGCGGCAGGCGCGGGCGGGCACGAAAGAGCCGATCTGGGCGAGGAGCACGATGAGGGCGGTCTGGCGCAGATAGGTGGATTTTCCGCTCATGTTGGGGCCGGTGAGCACGATCAGGCGGGGGCTTTCGGCGGCGAGATCGAGATCGTTGGGCACAAAACCGCTGGCGGCCGCTTCGACGACCGCATGACGCCCGCCTTCGATCTCGAGCGCGTCGTGAACCGCGATTTCGGGCCGCACGTACGAGCGGCGCACTGCGGTCTCGGCAAGGGCGGCAAGGCCGTCGAGCTCGGCGATCGCGCGGGCGGTTTGGAGCAGCGCGCGGCAATGCTCGCCCACGCGGGCGCGCAGCCGGTTGAAAAGGTCGGCTTCCAGAGCGAGCGCCTTTTCCTCCGCGCCGAGCACCTGCGACTCGTGCTCTTTGAGTTCGGCCGTGATATAGCGCTCTGCGTTGGCGGTGGTCTGCTTGCGGATGTAATCGGCGGGCACCTTCTCGGAGTGCGCCTTGGGCACTTCCAGGTAGTAGCCGAACACCGCGTTGAACCCCACCTTGAGCGAATTGAGGCCGGTGCGCCCCCTTTCGGTCTGTTCGAGTCCGGCGATATAGGCCTTGCCGTTCCGGCCGAGCACGCGCAGCTTGTCGAGTTCGGGGTCGAAGCCTTCTCGCATCACGCCGCCGTCGCGTATGGAGTGGGGCGGATCGGGCATGAGCGCTTTGTCGAGCAGGCGGGCGATCTCGCCGTGGTCGGCTATCTGCTCCCTTAGCTCTTGGATTCGCCCCAGGCCGAGCATGCGTAGAGGCTCGGCGAGGGCGGGCAAGGCGGCGAGCGAGGCGCGCAGGGCGGCGAGATCGCGCGGGCCGGCGAGGGCGGTCGCAACTCTCGAGGTGAGGCGTTCGAGGTCGGAAAGGCGGCGTAGGCCGTCGCGCAGGTCGCCGCGGGCGATCGCGTGGGAGGCGAAGCGCTCGACCGCGTCGTGGCGGGCGCCGATCACCTCGGCATCGAGCAAGGGCTGCTCGAGCCAGCGGCGCAGCAGGCGCGAGCCCATCGGGGTGACGGTTTCGTCGATCACCTCAATCAAGGTGAAGCGGCGGGAGCCGTCGGCGAGGTTGGCGCTGATCTCGAGCGAGCGGCGGGTGGCGGGATCGAGGCGCATGAAGCCGTCGACCGAGTAGGTGGTGAGTCCGCCAAGGTGGGTGAGGGTGAGGCCGTTGCGCTCGGCGTAGGCGAGGATCATGGAGGCGGCGATCTGGGCCGAGGGCTTGTCGTCGCAGCCGAAGCCCTGCAGGTTGGCGACCGAAAACTGGCGCAGCAGTCGCTCGAGGGCGCGCTCGGGGCTGGGGGCTTTGGCCTCGGTGACCGCGCTGCCGAGGCTTGCCTGCGCCAGGCTGCCGATCGCGTCCGCTTCCGGCGTGACGAGCAGTTCGGACGGGGCGAGGCGGGCGAGCTCGGCGAGCAGGCGGTCGGCGGCGCCCTCGCCTTCGACCTCGGTGACCGCGAACTCGCCCGTGCTGGGATCGAGGGTTGCCAGGCCAAGCCGCCCGCCGATCGAGCACACGGCGGCGAGGAAATTGTTTTGACCTGGCCGCAGCATGGCGTCTTCGAGCAGAGTGCCGGGGGTGAGCACGCGGGTGACGCCGCGCCGCACCAGCCCCTTGGCTTGCCTGGGGTCTTCGAGCTGGTCGCACAGCGCCACCTTCAGGCCCTTGGCGACCAGTCGTGCGAGATACTTCTCGACCGAATGGAACGGAACGCCCGCCATCGCCACGCGCCCGTTCTCGCCATCCTCGCGCCCGGTGAGGGTGATTTCGAGGGTGGAGGCGGCGATCTCGGCGTCCTCGCCGTAGAACTCGTAGAAATCGCCCACCCGCATCGCGAGCAGCACGCCCGGGTGCTCCGCCTTGGCCGCGAAGTACTGGCGCATCATCGGGGTTCCGCCGCCCGCCATTGGGTGGAGTATGGCGCGTGGGTGGCGGTCAGTAGTGCTAGCTCAGATTTCGCGTTTTACATCGGCCACGCCGTAGCGCCGATCTTTGCCCTAGCGTCGCCATGCAACAAACAATGTCAATCGACCTGACCCTTGGTCACCTGCGCAGGTGCCATACTGATGTCAAGTATGGACCACTTCGAGCGCTACGGGGGGACTACGCATGCATAACGTGACCGAACCGTACAAGACCAGAATCGAAAGCCGCATTCATGGTTCGCTCCGAGGCTTTAAGAAGAGCCCGGGTTCCGACTTGCTTGCCCAACGGCTACAACGTCTCGATGAACGCGGTCTGGGCGGATTGGTACACTCGTTTATCCGTCAGATGGGAAGGCAGGACAGAGCTTGGGGCTTACTTGTAGAAATCAATCTGGCTGATAGCCTCGTCATGTCCGATAGAGGGACACCTCTCTGGAATCGACAAGATGGATGTGCTACGGCACCGTGCGACATTACGCTTAAAGAGGGAACTCTCCGCGCTGACTTCCAATGCAAGGCAATCCTGAATGCGTTCAATGAAATGTGGATCAAGGATTTTCTGGCATGGGTTGAAAAGCGATATGCCAAACGTGAGCCAGGGTTGTTGCTTGACTTTGCGTCTGTGCTTGGCCTTGGCGAGTCCGAGTTTCGAGCCTTCAAAGCCTGGTTCTGCGATAACGAGGCAAGATTCGTCATCGGGCAGGCGGAGGAATGGAGGCCTATTGGCGGCGCGCGTGGTATCAGTTTGAGCTTTTCGGCACGCGATAGGCCGGGCATTGCCAGGATAAGGACGCGTGGAGCGGCCAACGATTATGGGGATGCGGTTTTCGTCAGCCAAGGCGAATTGCCAAAGAAATTGCTAAACTGCTGCAATGAGGCAAGGCGAACATTTGGCTTCGCGCCACAGTCACGGCAGTTCAACTTTGCTGTCGCCGACCTGTCTGCGATTTCTGGCACCTTTGACCAAGAGGATATCTTTGAGGCACTCTACGGCACACGTCGCAGGGCCGCCTGTGCTGGTCGCCTCGCCAACGGCATATTCATTAACGAGAGAATTGATTGGGTTTCCGCCGTGATAGTGCCTATGAACGAGGAGTATGCAATTTATCCCCATCCGAGCCATGAGCAAGCTGTTAGGTCGGCGTGGGGGGCACGGCCGCCGTTTCGGCTCGGGCGTGCGACGGTCGCGTAGAAGCCGTCACTTGGCCTCGCTAGCTACGCCAGCTGAGGGGGCACAGCGAGTCATCAAAGGAGCTCGTTCATGTGCTCAGGAGAAACTGCCTGACCGCTTGCCGGATCAAAGAGAACGTCGCATCGTGGACAGTAGTACAGTCGGTTGAAGAGGCTGTGCCACGCAGAGACGTCCCGTTGGTGAACCGCGCGCAGCTTGTTTGCTGCAGATTGCTTGCGCCAAGCCGTGAGTTCGTTGGCCAAGTACAGAATGAGACCGACTATGTAGGCTATACCGCAGGTGAACAACCCTAGACAGCAGCCGGTCAGCAGTTGGCCTTCGGCCCGGATCTTGTCACCCTCACCCGAGTCTGGCGGTTTGGGGGCGGGCAGCCTCCCCCTCAGGGGATTGGCGAGGATGGGCCCACTCGCAATTGCAGACAGCTTTTGAATCGCCGTCCCGTCACACTGCGGACATCGCAGATTCTTGTAGTCAAGGCTCATGCAGCTGAGTCTCTCCAGTAGGCTCTCGACCGCCCCTGGCGTACATGATAGCCTCAAGCAAAGGTCGCGCCTTCGTCGGCGTCCTCGGCGCGACGCGGCTACAATGATCGAGGCGCGATGCGAAAGCTTGTTCTCCGCTGGATTCTGCTTGCGTTTTCGGTGGTCGTCGCCTCGTACGTGAGCCAGGCGCTCGGCCTGAAGTTCGCGGTCGACGTGAGCACGTTCGCCTCGACGGTCAAGCTGTTCATCGGGGTCGCGGTGCTCAGCTTCCTCAACGCGACGGTGGGGCGGCTGCTCAAGTTTCTAACCCTCCCCTTGAGTTGCATCACCCTCGGCCTGTTCTCGCTGGTGGTGAACGCGGCGATCCTCTGGTTTGCGGCCAGCTTCGAGCTTGGGTTCAAGATCAAGGGCACAGGCACGGAGGCTTTTCTCGCCGCGTTCGTGGCGGCGGTTCTGATCTCGTTCATCAACGGCGTGCTCGGGGTGTTCCTGCCCGACGACAAAGATGAGTAAGCGCGCGCGGCTGCGGCGGCTGCTGGGGCCAACCGCCGGCCTGAAGAAGGCGATTATCCTCACGCTGGTCGGGTTGCTGTGCTTCACGCTGGGCAGTTCGCTCAGCTTCAAACAGGTGATCGCCCCGTTCCTGGATGCGGTGGCGGCACAGGCGGGAAGGTGGATCAAGCCCCTGTTTCCGGGCGAGGATTTGGAGATCCCCCTACACATGTTGGGCGGCCTTCTTCTGTTTCTGGGGCTCGCGCTCACGTTCTTTGGCTTGCGCGCTTTTGTTCGGCATTTGGTCGAGACCTTGAATCCGAGCATGAAGAGCGGCATGGCGGACGTGTATCTGCGCCGCCAGCGCCTTTCCCAGGGGCCGAAGATCGTGGCGCTCGGCGGCGGCACGGGGCTGAGCACGCTCTTGCGAGGACTCAAGCAGTATTCGAGCAACATCACCGCGATCGTAACGGTTTCCGACGACGGGGGCAGCTCGGGCCGGCTCGTGCAAGACAAGGGCATGATCCCGCCCGGGGACATCCGCAACTGCCTGGTCGCGCTGGCCGATGCGGAAAAGGCGATGACCGACCTGTTTCAGCACCGCTTCAAGCGCGACAGCGGAACGCTCAGCGGCCACTCGATGGGGAACCTGCTCCTTGCCGCTCTGGCAGACCAGGCCCAGGGCGATTTCGAAAAAGCGATCGAAATCGCCTCCGACGTTCTCGCGATTCGCGGGCGGGTGGTGCCGTCCACACTCGACCGTGTTAGGCTGCGCGCGGTGCTCGAAGACGGCGACGAGATTTGCGGCGAGACCGCGATCGCCCACGCGGGGCGGCGCATCCGGAGGGTATTCCTGGAGCCGGCGAGCGTCGCGCCCCACCAGCCCGCCATCGACGCGATCCGAGACGCGGACCTGGTTTGCATCGGGCCGGGCAGCGTGTTCACGAGCGTGGTGCCCAACCTGCTCGTGCCGGGAATCGCGCAGGCGCTGAAGGATTGCCGCTCGCCTAGGGTCTACATCTGCAACGTGATGACCCAGCCGGGGGAGAGCGACACCTTCACCGCGAGCGAGCATGTCACGTCGGTGCAGGTGAACGTCGAGATGCGCATCTTCGACTACGTGTTTGTGAACACGGGCGAGCCGAGCCAAGCCGCGATCGAAAAGTATCGAGAGGTGGGGCAGCACATGGTGGACGCGGACGTCGACCGCATTCGCGCGATGGGCTTTCGCCCGGTTTCGGGAAATTACATCAGCGAGTCGGACTTCGTGCGCCACGACCCGATGCGCCTGGCCAAGCGGCTGATGCAGATGGTTTCGCGCTAGGCCAAACTAGGGCGTGCCGGGAGGCAGACTCGTGATACTGAGCGGGCCGAGCGGGGTGGGGAAAGACACCGTGCTGGAGGCGTGGACGCGGCTTAACCCGAGAGTTCGTCGTGTGGTGGCGTATACGACGCGGCCGCCACGGCCGGGCGAGCGGGACGGTGTGGACTACAACTTCGTGCCGATTGGACGCTTCGAGGAGATGGCGGCGCGGGGAGATTTTCTCGAGCACAAGGAGGTGCATGGAAACTTCTATGCCACGCCGCTACGCGACATGGAGGCGATGCTCGAAGAAGGGTTGATCGCGGTGCTGAAGATCGACGTGCAGGGGGCGCTCGTGGCGATGGGCGCGCGGCCGGATGCGCTCAGCGTATTCGTGTTGCCTCCGAGCGAGCGGGAATTGGAGAGGCGGATCCGCGCGCGCGGAAGCGACAGTGAAGCGGATATCGAGCTGAGGCTCAGCCACGCGCGCGCCGAAATGGAGCTGGCCTCGCGCTACCGACACCGGGTGGTGAACGTTGATTCGGCAAAGACGGCGCGGGAGCTTGATGCTTTGGTGGGGGCCGGCTGTGGATAACGTCGTCCTTGGAGTGTGCGGATCGGTGGCGGCCTACCGTGCCGCCGACCTCGCGCGGGAACTGATGCGGCGGGGATGCACGGTGCGCGTTTGCCTAACCGAGTCGGCGGAGAAGTTCGTCACCCGAGCGCTGTTCGAGGCGCTGACCGGCCAGCCATGCCTGATCGGGGCGTTCGAAGAGCCTGAATCGGGCCGGATGGCGCATATCGACTGGGCTCGCCAGGCAGGGCTGCTGCTGATCGCGCCCGCCACCGCCAACACTATCGCGCGGCTGGCGGCGGGGGTGGCGGACGACATGCTCACCACCATCGCCTCGGCCTATACCGGGCGGATGCTCATTGCGCCCGCGATGAATCCATCGATGTACGCCAGCCCCGCCTTGCGAGAGGCTCTGGCGACGCTCGCCTCGCGAGGGGCAGAGATCGTGGAGCCAGCCGAGGGGGATGTGGCTTGCGGCGAGCAGGGCCAGGGCAAGCTCGCCTCGGTTGAGCGCATCGCGGGGGTTGCGTCGGTGGTGCTTTCGGCCTCGCACGCGCTGAGCGGCAAGAAGGTGCTGATCACGAGTGGCCCTACGCGGGAGCCGATCGACTCGGTGCGGTTCGTGAGCAACCGATCGAGCGGCAAGATGGGCTCGGCCCTTGCGCGGGCGGCGCTCATGATGGGGGCGGACGTGACGGTGGTGAGTGGCCCGTCGTCGGCGCCGCTGCCGATTGGGGCGACGATCGTGCGGGTGGAGACGGCCGAGGAAATGCTGAAAGGCGCCCTGGCGCGGGTGAAGGACGCGGACCTTGTGATCGGGGCGGCGGCGGTCGCGGACTACCGGCCCGCGTCGCCGGAGAAGGGCAAGATCCGCCGGGAGGCGGGGCGGATTGAGCTGGAGATGGTGGCGAACCCGGACATAATCGCGGCCCTGGCGAGTGCTGCTAAGAAGGGCGCAAGGGTGGTGGGCTTTGCGGCGGAGCCGGGGCCGGACGGCGAGGCGGCGCGGGTCAAGCTGGCGCGCAAGGGGCTGTTTGCGATCGCGGTGAACGATGTCAGCGCCCCGGGGATCGGGTTCGACGCCGACGAGAACGAGCTGACTCTAGTGAGGGCGGACGGAGGCGAGGAGCGGAGCGGTCGAAGGAGCAAGCTGGCGTGCGCCCTGTGGTTGTTGGAGTGGTTGGGCGGATGATTCAGGGTCGGATCTACGCCGCCTGCGTTGGGGCTGGTCCGGGCTGGCCGGTGAGCCGACGCAGCTCATCCTGAGCCCAGCCCATCACCTCTTCCGTGCCCGCCCGTGGGTCGAACTCGCGCGGCTCGCCCCATGCGCAACGGACCGCCCGAAACGAGAAGCGGGGCAAAAGCCTGCCGTAAGGCAGCACGCGGTTGCTCCCCTGAATGCCCGCGCAGATCACGGGCACGCCCGCCATGCGCACGATCAGCGCGACGCCCGGCTTGAGGGGAAGAAGCTCGCCGCTCTGACTCAGCTCGCCCTCTGGGAACACGCACACCGCGTGTCCGGCGCGGAGCAGATCGACCGCGTGGCGGATCGCACCTTTATCCGGCTCTCCTCGCCGAACCGGGAACGCTTTGTAGAGCCGGAGACCCCAACCGAGGAGGCGCATCTCGAAAAGCTCGCTCTTGGCCATGAAATGGACTGGGCGCGGGCATGAGAGCTGCACCACGATGGGATCGACGTCTGCCAGGTGGTTAGAAAGGATGAGCAGCCCGCCCTTCCGCGGCACTCGTCGGCGCCCGGCCGGACGGATTGGACCGAGGAGCAGGAACAGGAGGCCGAAGAACAGGCGGGCGAGCGGGAGGATCACCCAGCCAGTGAAGAAGTTATGCGCGTTGAGTTCCCGCTTCGAGCTCATGCAGCACTTGGGCGATCGCCTCCGGGTAGGCGCGGTGCTCCTCCTTCAGCACGCGGGCGGCGAGCGTCTCTGGGGTATCGCCGGGTAGGACGGGCACGCGGCGTTGGAGGAGGATTCGGCCCCCATCGTAGCGTTCGTTGACCAGGTGGACGGTGCAGCCGCTCTCGGATACCCCGGCGGCGAGAACCGCCTCGTGCACGCGCATTCCGTACATTCCCTTCCCGCCGAACCGGGGCAGAAGCGCGGGGTGGATGTTGAGTATTCGGTTCTGGAACGCGCGCAGCACCTCGTTCGGGAGGAGCCGCAGGTATCCGGCGAGGCACACCAGGTCGCACCCTTGTAGGGCGCTAACCAGCCGAGGGCCGGAGTCGTTTCCCGTTGGCACGACTTGGACCGTAATCCCCATTTCGCGGGCGGCTTCGACGGCTGGAGTCCCATCGACGGGCGAAACGATTACGCCGACCCGCGCGGGAATCCGGCCCTCGGCGCATGCGCAGGCAATCGCGGCCATGTTCGAGCCCCTGCCCTTTGGGCCGACGAGGATGCCGAGGGTGTGCACGCGGCCTTGAGGCTACCTGGGGCGCCGCACCGCTCCTCGTAGTGCCTCGCTGCTAAGAGCCGCCGGCTTGCTTCTTGAACGACATTGACGAAAGCGGCCCCATTTGCTTGGCTTGCTCGGGGGCTATCGTCAATTCCGTCGCGTCGTCTGACAGGTTCAGAACAAGCGGCTTGCTGAAGTCTTCCGCCTCCTTCGCCTTGCCCGCCTTGGCCAGCCCGCTCTTGATTTCGTCAACCGACTTGCCGCCCATTTTCAGCATCGTCAGCTTGATTTGCTTGCCGTCGAGGGCCCATTTGCCTTCCATCGGGGCGCCCATGTCCATCTTAAAGGTCTTGTCAGCGGCAAGGTTGAGCGAAAGCAGGCCGATCAGGGCTTGAAATCCCGGGTTGCTCGCCTGCTCCTTCGTGAGTTTCAGGTCTCCCTTCCATTTCCCAACGAGCTTGGTTTCCAGCGCGGGGCCACAGGCCGCCAGGACCAGAGCGACGGCAAACGACAGCGCAATCGCGATCCGTGGATAGTTCATGTCGACAGTATAGGGGGTTTGCCGTCTTCGCGAACGTTCCGATGATGTCTAGCCGGACTCCTCGTGTTTGGCGTCATGGCACCGCGCATCTATAATCCTCGCAGTGAAGCGCGGCGACCTGCTCAGGCACCTTCGCGACAAGGGCTGCTTGCTTGGGCGTGAAGGTGGAAGGCACACGATCTACGTCAACCCCGCGAACGGCCTGAGTGCGGGCGTGCCCAGGCATACCGAAATCGACAATCGCCTCGCGCGAAAGATCTGCCGCGAACTCGGGGTCGAGAAGCCGGCGGGTAGCTAGCCGGCGAGCTTGATGCGCTCGATCTTGGCCTCCGCGCTGACGTTTTGAAGGGCGGCCTCCCGTCGGAAGGCCATAAGCTCACGAAGGCAGTCGAGAACCATCTCTCGGGCCTCCTTCTCCGTCCGACCTTGGGACACGGCGCCCGGGACCTCCGGCACGGTTGCGATCCACCAGCCTTGATCGCCGGGCTCGATCACAATCGTTATCTGCTCGTCCATCTCCTCGATTGTACGCTCAATTCACCTCGCAAAGGGCGGCGTGGGGCCACTGGGCGGCAGCGGGGCGGTCCGTCGTCCCATTTCGCCCGACGGCATCCGCCGCGCTCGTTTGGCGGCTTGACTCCATTCGCCTATACTCGAACCACCCATCAGGAGAATTCGCCTTGAAAATGTCACTTCAATCAGGACTCGCTTCCAAGCTCGCTCTCGCGAGCCTCGTCGTCGTTGCGGTCGCCGTGACCGTGGTCGCCCAGATCCCGACCAGGCCCGCCGTTCGGGTGACCAAACCGGCAGTCGATCAGGGGCCGGCCAGTTCCGCCTTCGATTTGAGCGTTCCGGGGATCTCGGACCCCTACCCGAACCAAAAGCACGAGCCGCTGACCATCCACGGAGGGGAGCAGCCGCGCGTGGGGTCGCCGATTCTCGTCTCGGTGAGCAAGGCCAACGGTGAGGCGTTCACCTTCCTCTCCAAGCCCGATGCGGTGACGGTGTACGCGCCTTTTTATAAGACCCTCAAGTCCTCGCGCATGCTCGACATGTACCTTTACAGCTTCGGCACCGACCGGGTGCATTCGGATGTTACCGTCGATCCAAAGGGTTCCGTGATGACGATCGACCTGCGCTGCCACCGCATCGATCCCGATATCGCGCCGGGGACCAGGTATGAGCGCCGCCCGTTTCTGCTGATCGTGTGCTACCGCGACCCTGCGAGCGGCATAGTGTATCGAGGCGAAACGATGCTCACACTCAACGGCTGGGTGATGGACTAGTCGCTCCGCGAGGTCCGTGGCCCGCGAGTTGCTACGAAGCGGGGCCGGTTCTACCGGCAAACCGGGTGTACTCTGAGGAAAGCAAATGCCCGCTCAACTCGAAGCCGTCCGCCCGATTGAGCTTGCCGAGATAGTGGAGGCTCGCAAGCGAATCGCTCCGATCATCGCTCGCACTCCACTGTTTCGCCTCGAGCTGGGAGCGGGCTACCCCGACATTCGGCTCAAGCTGGAAAACCTGCAGCCCATCAACGCATACAAGATAAGGGGCGCGGCCAACGCGGTGGCGATGCTTTCGGAGTCTGAGCGCAGGCTCGGCGTGTGGACGATCAGCGCAGGGAACGCCGGCCAAGGCGTTGCGTATGCGGCAAGACGAGCCGGTGTGCCGTGCACCGTGGTTGGAATCGAAACCGCTCCCGCCTCGAAGCTCGAACGGATGAAGGCGCTCGGCGCACGGCTTGTCCTGGTGTCGTATGAGGGAGCCTGGGAGGCCTTGGACGATCGAGCATTTCCCGGCGTCGAAGGAACGTTTATCCACCCGTTCGACGATCAAAACTTCATCACCGGGCATGCCACGATGGGCCTCGAGATATTGGAGGATGCCCCCGACACAGTCGCCGTCATTGCCGCCATCGGCGGCGGGGGACTCATCACCGGCGTCGGAAGCGCGATCAAGGCGCTGAGGCCGGAAATCAAGGTTTGGGGCGCAGAGCCGGAAACCGCCGCCCCCTTTTCATTGTCTTTTGCGGCGGGATCGCCGCAAGCCTTCCCTAACTGGAAGGCGTCGTTTGTGGATGGCGCGGGGGGCCAGAGCGTTTTCCCTCGGATGTTCGAGCGGATGAAGCCGATTGTGGACGGCTCGATCGTGGTCACCCTCGATCAAACGATGCAAGCGATGCGGTTGATGGCAGAGAAGGCGCGCGTCATCGCCGAAGGCGCGGGGGCGCTTGGATTGGCGGGAGCCTTGACCGGCAAGGCCGGTCAGGGCCCCATCGTGGCGATCGTATCGGGCGGAAACATCGACCTTGATACGTTTTGCGAAATTCTGGCCTCGGCGGCCAGGCTGCCCAAGCCATAATCCGGCATGTCCACGGTTGAATCGCGATTGCGCGATCTCGGCCTCGTGCTGCCTGCACCCATGATCTTGCCCCCCGGTGCGATCATCACTTTCCCGTGGGTGCGCGTTCACGGCAACCGTGCTTTTATTTCGGGCCACGGCCCCTTAAACGCGGACGGCTCGATTGCAAAGCCGCTGGGCAAGGTCGGGCTGGAAGTCTCGCCCGAACAGGCTCAAGTCGCGGCGCGGTTAACCGGCCTCGCGATTTTGGCTAGCTTGAAGCGCGAACTCGGTGATTTAGATCGAGTTACCGCCTGGCTGCACGTGCTTGGCATGGTGAATTCGGCGCCTGGCTTCAACCGGCAGCCAAACGTGATCAACGGATTCAGCGATCTCATTGTGGATCTATACGGCCCCGAACGGGGCCGGCACGCGCGTTCCGCGGTGGGAATGGCCCAATTGCCCTTCGACATCCCGGTCGAGATCGAGGGAGAGGTTGAGATCTTGGTGGGTTAGGGCCCTTTGCAACGGTGCGCCTTGGGGTGTAGGATATCCCTTCTGGACTTCCGGTGGAAGCTTGCCAGGCGCTTTTAAGTTCAAGAATCGCGTCGTTCCGCAGCCGTCCGCACAACAGACTGCGAACATTTTGTCGGGGAACTTTAAGGGAGGCTGGTAGCGGTATCGTAAATCTCTGGAATTACCCCCATGCGAATCAGACCCCCACACCTCGCCGCCCTTACTCTCGGTCTCATCGGCTTCGCCCAAGCCCAGAAAGCCACCCTGACCGTGCCAGACAACCTCGTCACGGAAGGCATTCCGGCGATCCCGCAGTCTATCGTGGACTCCGTGAGCCGATACATAGAATCCCGAAGGGCCTTTTGCGTCGGCTGGCGCCCCACCAAGCGCGAGATGTTGATTCTCACCCAAATAGGCAACACCAGGCAGGCTTATTCAGTTGCCATGCCCGGCGGCGACCGCCATCAGCTCACCTTCTTCCCCGAAAATGTCGGCGATGCCCTCTACGGCCCGTCAAACCCCAATTGGTTCGTGTTCCAGAAGGACGTCGGGGGCAACGAGTTCTACCAGTACTACAGGTATGACCTTTCGACCGGGAACTCGGCCCTGCTGACCGACGGCAAGGCGCGAAACACGGACGCGATCATTGCGCGCGACGGAAGGACGATGCTCTACATGTCAACGCGCCGAACAGGCGTGGATACGGACCTCTACGCGGTCGACGTCGAGAATCCGTCAACCGACCACATCGTCGCGCAGTTCAAGGGCGGGGGATGGACGCCAAGCGACGTCTCGGACGATGGTTCGACCGCGATTGTTGTGAACTATGTTTCGGTGAACGAGGTCCATCTGTTTCTGCTTGACCTGAAGACTGGCCAATTAAAGGAGCTGTTGCCTTCTGGCAAAGAGCAAATCGCCTATGGCTACGCCGCCTTTGCGAAGGGCGGTAGGCACATCTATTTCACGAGTGATCAAGGATCGGAATTCCTCCAGTTGAAGCAAGTCGATCTTGATAGCGGAAAGGTTTCCATCATAACCTCCGATATTCCGTGGGACGTAGACGGTGTCGCCTTATCCATGGACCGCTCCATGTTGGCTTTCAGCGCCAATGACAACGGGATGTCCGATGTGTATCTCTTGGACACGAAGAGCAATCGATATCGAAGTGTCCCGGGTTTGCCAGCGACCACCCTTACTGGATTGACCTGGAATAACAACGACCGCGACCTTGGCTTCACCTTGGATTCGGCGAAGGCCAACGACGCGTTTTCGTACGACGTGACTGCCAAGAAGCTAACTCAATGGACCTTTAGCGAATCGGGAGGTCTAAACCCGCAAGACTTTCAGAGCCCGCGGCTCATCAGGTGGAAGTCATTTGACGGGAAAGAGATCAGCGGCTGGCTCACGGTTCCGCCTGCCAAGTTCTCGGGACCTCGCCCGGTTTGGATCGAGATTCACGGAGGACCGGAAAGTGAATCAAGACCTTTCTACCTGGGCCGATACAACTATTTCATCGATGAATTGGGTATGGCCATCCTTTGGCCCAACGTTCGCGGTTCAACCGGCTTTGGCAAGAGTTTTGTCAAGCTCGATAATGGCATCCTGCGCGGCGATTCTTACAAGGACATCGGGTCCCTCCTAGACTGGATCAAGACTCAACCCAATTTGGACTCAGACAAGATCTTCGTGTCGGGCGCCAGCTACGGGGGCCACATGACCTATGTGGCTTCTTACCTATACGCGGACAGAATAGCGCTTTCGATGCCGATCGTGGGCATCACCAACCTCGTCACGTTCCTGGAGAACACTTCCGGCTACCGGCGAGACCTTCGTCGAGTTGAATACGGAGATGAGCGCGATCCGACGATCCGTGCCTACTTGGAGAGCATCGCCCCAATAAATCATTCGACTGAGATCTCGAAGCCGATATTCATCGTCGCTGGCCAAAACGACCCCAGAGTCCCCATCACCGAGGCGTCAAGGTTCAAAGACAAGATCAAGAGCACGAATCCCAACACTTGGTATCTGGTCGCAAAGGACGAAGGCCACGGCTTCCAAAAGAAGAGCAACTGGGATTTCCAGATGTACGCGACCGTCCTGTTTCTCCAGAAGTTCCTGCTCGGCCCTGGAAACGGTCCAAGAGACTAGATTGCTGAATCGACTTTCCCCGGTGTGCAGCCCGGAAAGCACGGCTTGATGGCGGGAATGTGTAGGAATCGAACCCACCAGACCCTTTGGGGGTCTCACTGGTTTTGAAGACCAGGCGGCACACCAGCACCGATCCACTCCCGGTTCTCTATACCGCGTCGGGGGGCGGTTTGGCGGCGGGGGGCCCGGGAGAGAGGGGAAATCGCTTCCGCGTCGCCAGGGCCGTCGCGACCCTCGACCTAAGATGCGGTGTGTCACCCATGTGTCCGAACATCTGTCGCCCAACTCCCAGGTCAGAACGAGCGCATCGCGCGGCAGGCTACGCTGAGCCTGCGCCCGGTTCAATCCGAAGATGTTATAATCGGTCGGCGCGGAGAGATGGCTGAGTGGACGAAAGCGCCCGCCTGCTAAGTGGGTAAGGGCCAAAAGCCCTTCTCGGGTTCGAATCCCGATCTCTCCGCCAGCGAAAGCGAAAAGTGACGAGTGACGAGTGGTAGCAACGGGCTCGCCTCGAAACCTCCACCCCTGTTCGCTCCCACCTGCGCTACGTTTCGGCGGGCAAGCCGCTCACAGACCCTCCCCCTCCGGGAAGGGGAGGCGAGGCGACTCGTGACGAGCGACCGCGGGCCTGGCCCGACCCGTCATCTGAAGTGGGTCTCACGCGCAGGTCCGGCTTGCGGTCAAGGAACCAGCGGCCCGCGCCCGCGCGTAGGACTCTTCTGCCGCGTGGCAGACTTGAAGCCATGTCCAAGCGCACGCTTTATCTGATTCTCGCCGGCGCCGTCTTGCTCGGCCTGATCGGCTGGCGATTTGTGGACAAGCGCAACTCGGCCCAAGGGTTGGCGAGCATGCAGCGCCAGCGCGGCGCGGGCGGCGCAAACGTGGTGCTCGCAACCGCGGGCCCTCTCAAGCTCATCTCCTCGATCGACTCGAGTGCCAACTTGGAATCGCCATTCGACGTGAAGCTCTCCCCGAAGGTAACGGGGCGCATCGCCCAAGTGCTGGTGCGAGAGGGGATGCGCGTGATGCCGGGCGAGCTGCTCGCGACCACCGACCCATCCGACGTGGAGAGCCAGATTTTGCAGATGCGGGCGGCGGTGGCCGAAGCAAGGTCCAAGCTGGCTCAAGGCCAGATGGGCCAGGCGGGAAACGACGCGGGCGTGCGCGCCAGCCTGCGCCAGCAGCAAGCCTCGGTCGATGCGGCGCGCGCGGACCTCGACCAGACTCAGCAGGGCGTAGCCTCCAAGATCGCAAGCGACGCGGCGGCGGTGGCGGATGCGGAGGCGAAGCTGAGGTCGGCGCAAGCCGATTACGACACCGCGCGCGCCAACCAAGACAACGCGCAGACCAAATTGGACCGCGTGACGAGCCTGTACAAGCAAGGCTTTATCGCGGCGCAGGATGTGGACGATGCGAAGACGGCCTTGAAGGCGGCTCAAAACGCAAGCGCCTCGGCCCAGCAGCGGATCGGCTCGGCGCAAGCCGCGCGCGACTCGGTGCTTCAGGTTGCGGAGGCGAACAAGCGCAAGTATCGGTCGGACGTAACCGCGTCCAACGCGCGGCTCGTGCAGGGCCAGGCGAGCCTTGCCGTCGCGGGCGCCAACCAAAGCCAGACCGCCGCCTATCGTGAATCGGTGGCTGCGCTCCGTGCGGGCCTCGAGGCAGCCCAAGCTCAATTAAGGCAAGCGGAGGCGCACCGGGGCGACGTGTTTCTCCGCTCGCCGATTGAGGGCACGGTCACGGGTCGTTTCCTCGATCCCGGGTCCCTCGGCAATCCGAACCAGCCGATCGTCGAAGTGCAGTTCCTGAAGTGGCTGTACGTGGTGGCGCCGGTCCCGGTCGACCAAGGAGCGGGGGTGCGGGTTGGGATGCCGGTCGTCGTGACGTTCGACGGCTTGCCGGGGCGCACCTTCGAGTCGACGGTCACTTTGTTGAACCCGGCGGCCGACCCCGCCACTCGCCAGTTCACGATCCAGGCGAGGCTCGAAAACCCGGACGGTGTCCTGCGCCCGGGCATGTTTGGGAAGCTGTCGCTGATCACGAGGGAGGTCGACGCGAAGGTGGCGCTGCCCCGCGAGGCTCTTCGCGGCGATTCGGTCTTTGTGGTCGACGATCAGGGTGTGGCCCATAAGACGCCGGTCACCCTCGGCTTTTCCGACAACGCGAACGTCGAGATCGCGAGCGGACTGAGAGCGGGCGAGAAGGTGGTGGTGCAGAGCTACCAGCCGTTGCGCGAGGGAATGAAGATCCGGATGGCCGCACCGGGCGCCTCTGGCGAAGCGGCCTCGGGTGGCGCGTCGGGCGGGCCGCGGGGCTCCGGGAAAGCGGGCGGCGGACGGCGGTCGAAGGGCGGCTCGGGCGACGGAGGCAAGGGGTCGTGATATGAGCATCGCAAGGTTTTCGGTTACGCGCCCGGTGGCGGTCACGATGCGGATTGCCGCGCTCGTGCTGCTCGGCGCCATCTGCCTGCTGCGGTTGCCCGTCGACCTTCTGCCGAAGGTGAGCATCCCGACGGTGGCGGTGTTTGTGAGCTGGCCCAACGTGGCGCCGGAGGAGATGGAAAGCCAGATCACCCGGCCACTGGAGCAGGCGGTTTCGAGCGCGCCCAACCTCTACCAGGTGACTTCGAGTTCGACCCTCGGGTCCTCGTTCGTGCGCATCCAGTTCAACTGGGGCACCGACGTTGGACAGGCGGCGGTGGACGTGCTGCAGCTCGTTCAACGCGCGAAGGCGGCCTTTCCCAACGACCCGACCTTGCAATCGCCGACGGTTTTCAAGTTCGACCCGTCCGCCCAGCCGATCCGCATCTACGGCATATCGGGGATGTCGGACATCGTCAAGCTGCGCACCCTCATCGACAACGAGGTTTCGCCCATTATCGAATCCGCCAACGGCGTGGCGGCGGCGACCGTGACGGGTGGGCAGGAGCGCGCGATCCTCGTGGACGTCGATCCCAAGCGCCTGGAGGCGTTTCACCTGACACTTGCGGACGTGACGAAGCGCCTGCAGCAGGAGAACATCAACCTTCCCGGCGGCCTTTCGAGGATGGGCAACACGGAGCTTGCGATCCGGAGCGTGGGCGATTTTGCCAAGCCGGAAGAGATATTGCAAGTGCCCATCGCGAACGTGAATGGCCAGAACATCCGGCTCTCCGATATCGCGGTTGTCTCCGACTCGCACCAAGAGCAGCGTATCTTTTCGCGGTTGAACGGAGAGTCGGCGGTGGGTCTTGCCATCACCAAGCAGAGCGATGCGAACACGATCTCGACCGCCCGCAATATCGAAGCGAAGGTGCTGGACGCGCAACGGCAGTATCCGGGGCTGACGTTCCGGATCGCCTACGACCAGTCGGGCTTCATCGAACGTTCGATGAACGACCTGAAGACCACCGCCGCGATCGGTGGTCTGCTCGCGCTCGGCATCCTCATGATGTTTCTGCGCAACTTCCGCAGCACCATGGTGGTGGGCCTGAGCATTCCGATTTCCATCATTTCGACGTTCGCGCTGCTGTACTTCGGCGGGTTTACGCTGAACACGATTTCGCTTAGCGGGCTTGCACTTGCCACCGGCCTCATCGTGGACGACGCGGTAGTGGTGCTGGAGAACATCTTCCGGCATATCGAACGGGATAAGAAGCGGGCGGCGGAGGCGGCGGTTTCGGGCGCGACCGAGATCATGGGCGCGGTCGTGGCCTCGACGCTCACGATCATGATCGTCTTTCTACCCTTGCTGATGATCAAGGGCCAGTCGGGACAAACCTTCACCCAGTTCGCCCTCGTCGTGATCTTCTCGCTTGCGGTGTCGCTTCTAGACGCGACCACGGTTGTGCCGATGCTCGCCTCACGGATAATCAGTGAACGCGAAGTGGAGGAGGAGGCTCACCCCGAGCTTCGCGCGATGCACGGCACGAGGGTCGGGCCGCTCACGCGTCTGTTCGACTGGTTTGGCGGGAAGTTCAATGCAGTGGACGCCGCCTACCGACGAGGTCTGGCCTGGGCGATCCATCACCGAGGCTGGGTACTGACGGGAGCGGGCCTTTCGATCGTCGCCTGCCTACCGCTGATCCCCCTGCTTGGGAGCGAAATGCTGCCTGCCACCGACAGCGGCGACTTTAGCGTGAGCGTACGGCTGCCGATTGGGACGTCTCTGGACAAGACCAAGGCGACAATGGACCGGGTCGAGCAGATCTTGCTAAGCCGCCCCGACGTGGAAACGGTGTTCCTGGCCGCCGGCGCCAACATGAGCTTCCGGGGCGCTTCGAACTCGCCGGTTTCTTACCAAGGCGGAGCGACCGTGCGGCTCAAACCCAATCGCAAGAAGACGACCCAGCAGGTTGTTCAAGAGGTCCAGCGTTCGCTCGCGCAGATCCCCGGGATCCGCGGCCTGGTGACGCCCTTCGACATCGTCACCAACATCCTCACCGGCGGAAACACGAACATGGAGGTGGACGTCTTCAGCCCGGACCTCGCCTTGCTTAAGGCGGGGGCGGACCAGACCTTGCAGACGATGCAACAAGTCCCGGGGCTGGAGAGCGTCGATATCGGCGTGCAAGACGCCGCGCCCGAGGTGCAATGGCACATCGACAGGCAGAAGGCAACCCAGTTCGGAGTGACGTTCTCCGACGTCGCGAACGCGATCAACGCGGCAACGAACGGCACGCTTTCGACCTACTACCTCGAGCGCGGGTTCCAGTATCCGATTTACGTGGAGGTGCCGCCGAACTTAAGGCGGTCGCCCGACCAGATCGCGCAAGTGCCGATCGCGACCAAGGCCAAGAACCCGGACGGCTCGGTGGCTCTCGTCCGGCTTGGCCAAGTCGCGCACTCGGTGGTCCAGATGGGGCCGAACGAGATCGAACGCATCGACCGCCAGCGGTTTCTGCCGGTGCAAGGCAGGTTGTCCGGTCGCTCCGAAAGCGAGGTCCAGGCCGACATCGCGGCGGCGATGGCCAAGAATCCACTTCAGCAAGGGCTGCGATGGGAGTTCGGCACGAACCAGAGGCGGCGGGCGGAGGAGTTCTCGGGCCTTGGCATGGCGGTGTTCCTCGCGATCGCGCTCATCTACATGCTGCTCGCGTCGCAGTTCGAGTCGTTTATCTATCCGCTCGTCGTGCTGACGTCGGTGCCGCTGTGCTCGATCGGCGTCGTTCTGTCGCTGTTCCTCACAAATCGCGCCTTCGGGCTGACCGCCTTCATTGGGCTTTTGATGCTGATTGGCATCGTGGTCAAGAACGGCATTTTGCTCGTGGACTACACGAACCAACTTCGGGCGCGGGGCTTTTCGCGCGATGAGGCGGTGCTGACCGCGAGCCCGACTCGGATGAGACCCATCCTGATGACGACGAGCGCGGCCATCCTCGGAATGTTCCCACTCGCTCTGGCGCTCGGGCGCGGATCGGAGACGCAGGCGCCGCTCGCGACCGCGGTGATCGGTGGCCTGGCAACGTCCTCGCTCTTGACCTTGTTCGTAGTTCCGGTCGTGTACACGCTGTTCGACGACCTCGCCAGAAAGCTGCGCAAGGACCCGCGAGATCTCGACCGATCCGAAATGGTCGAGCCGTCGATCGAGGCGACCGAGCGAACGCCCGCGCCGGCTGAGCCGGCAAAGCCGCGCGCGGGGGCCAAGTAGCGTTGATCGCGGGCCTGCTTCCAGGAGGGCGTCCAGGGCGCATTTGGGGGCTGGCATCGGCATTAGGACTTTGGGCGTCGGTTGGGGCGCAGACCCCGCCGGTCGCGCCGCAGACCACCGATGTGCCAGTTCCGGCGCCTCTCGAATTGCCCTCTTTCGCGGCCGATGCGCTGAAAGGGCCGTTGGCTGCCCAAGATGCGGTTGCCTTCGCGCTCGATCACAGTCCTGTAGTCCGGGCGGCGCGAGCCAACCTCATCACCGCGATCGGGAAATATCGGCAGACCGGCTCGGCGCTCAATCCGTCGCTGAGCCTTTCACACACCTACACGCGGCAGGAGACGATCGAGAACCGCTCTTCGTCCTCGGTGAGCGTGCCCACGGCGTATTCGTCGGCGGTGACTCTCAAGCAGCTCTTGTTCGACTTCGATAAATCTCCGAACCTGACCAAGGCTGCGCGGCTGCAGGTCGAGGCGTCGCGTCAGGCTTTGCGCCAAGCCGAATCCGATCTGGCCCTTTCCGTGAAGAGCGGGTTTTATACCGCTTTTGAGGCTGCCAGGCTTGTAGCTGTGGCGGAGGCCAATGTGAAGAGTCGCGGTCTGCAGCTTGAGTTGGCGAAGGCCCGGATGGGAGCAGGGTTGGGGGCGCCCGCCGACGTGGTGCGCGCGACCACTTCGTTCGACGACGGCCTTAATACTCTCGTTCAGGCGAGGGCGACGGCCTTAACCGCGCGTGTGCAATTTGCGGCGCTGCTCGGGCTTGATCCTCGGAGCGAATTGAAGCTCTCGGCGGGGCATGAAGCGGCAGTCGCGAGCCCTAAGTTGCCGGACCTCGTGGCGAGCGCCCTGTCGCAGCGGCCTGAGGCCCTCGCTGCCGTCGCCAACTTGGAATCGGCTCGTGCCACCCGCAAGGCGTCCCTGGCTAACGATTCGCCTAGCGTCGCGCTCAGCTTGATCTATGGCGCGAAGGGCGACCGCGACCCGACCCTGACTCAGACGGGAGCGGCGGCGCTCAGCGTGACCTGGCCGATTTGGGATGGCGGGTTCTCGCACGGCGTGCGCATCCAAGCCGACGGCCAGCTTGCCTCTGCGGAGGCCGTCTCTCGGCAGACGTCTCTTGCGGTCGTGTCCGATGTGTCACAGGCCTTCGTGCTGTTGCAGGCGGCGGAGCAGCGGCTTACGATCGCCACCGCCGAGGAAGCCAACGCGCTGGAGGGTGCGCGGCTGGCGGAGGGGCGTTACCGGGCCGGGGTGGGATCGTTTTTGGAGGTCACCGACGCTCAGGCCGCGCTCGTGAGCGCGCAAACGGCGAGAGTGAACGCGGAATCGGGGCTGGATCGAGCGCGGGCGACCCTCGCCCACGCGGTGGGTCCCTCCTTGAACTGATCTCGCGTCGAGGTCACAGGGACCAGTTCGCCAAACCGGTAGACTGGTGTCGTGCCACATGGTGTGGCGGAGGAGGAAGGGAATGAGAAAGCTGTTTGTACTAACCGCGTTGGCGATCGCCACCGGCTGCTTTGCCCAGGAAAACGCCGGGTTTACGCCCCCGGCCAAGGAACTCAAGGCTCTGAACTTCATGGAGGGACGCTGGCACGGAAGCGAGACCTATTGGTTCGGCCCCAAGCCGATGAAGGCGAAGGTCGTGATCGTTAGTTCGTGGACCCTGAACAAGATGTATATGAAGGGGGATGCCACGATGCTGGTGCAGGGCATGAAGACGCCGATGCGCGGCATGTCGATGTTCACGTATGACGGCAGGGCAAAGGCGTTTGTGGGCTATTGGTTCGATTCGATGGCCCCGGTCGCGACCAAGATGACGGGAACGGCGAAAGGCGACACCCTGGAGATCACCGGGGAATCGGAGATGCAACCCGGCCAGCCGACCACGATGCGCGCCTCTTGGACGAAGAAGGGCGCAGGTCACATTGATTTCACAATGGAGGCCAAGATGGGCGACAAGTGGACCAAGGTGATCGAGGGGCATTACGATAAGAGCTAGGGTGACCGGCTTTGCGTAGCTCTGCGTGGCTCTGCATGGCCTTGCGTGGCTGTGGCGGCGGTGTGATAGGCCTCATCGTGCTGCTCTCGCTGGTTCCCGACCTTGCCGTCGGCCAGACGCTCAGCCAGTACGTAAAGTTGCGCAGGCATTACGGAATCTGGCAGGCGGCGGGGGTCGAGGCGCTCGAGACGATGGTCGGGCAGAAGGTGGTGGAGATTCAGGGGGTCGTGGTCGGCGGCTTCTCCAACAGGAGTGGGGCAACGCTGTTGGTTCGGCGATCCGATGGAGGCGACCTCACGATCGATGCGCCTCAGCGCCCGGAGTGGCTTTCGGGCGGGGAAATCCCCGCCCGCCTGCTCGTGGAGGCGAGCCGGGGCGACGAGTATGGCGAGCTGCGGTGCACGCTGATCGGCGTCGCGCCCGAGCACGACATCGCGCGGATCGAGCGCCGGAGCCCGCCGAAAGCCAAGCCGGGGGCTAAGCAAGGATCGAAGCCAAGCCGCGAATGGATTTTGCCGCGCGCGCAGGTCGAGCCGCTGTACGCGGCGTACGTTCGGCGGCAGAATCCCCGCCTGAGCGCCGAGCAAGCCAGCCTTATCGCACGCGGAGTTATAGGATTCAGCATCAAGTACGGCGTGGACGCGCGGCTGATCATGGCGATGCTCGTGGTCGAAAGCGGCTTCGACCCAGGCGCGACGAGCCGAACCGGCGCGCAGGGGCTGGGCCAACTCATGCCCGGTACGGCCCAATGGATGGGGGTTTCGGACGCGTACGACACGGTCGACAACCTCTACGGCACGGTGAAGCTGGTGCGAACGCACCTCGATCGGTATGGCCGCGGGGGGAGAAACAACTTCGAACAGCTTGCACTGACTCTTGCCGCTTACAACGCGGGCGAGGGGGCGGTGGCGCGCCATGGCGGTGTTCCTCCTTACCGAGAAACGCAGGCGTACGTGCGCAAGGTGATCTCACTGTACGCGGCACTCGCCCCGGGAAAGGTGAGGGGCTAGACCGTTACCGCGCTTCGCCGCTCGGCGACACGGCGCTGCGCGTGGTCGAGCACCTTCTTGCGGAAGCGCAACTGCTTGGGCGTAGCCTCGAGGAGTTCGTCGTCGCGGAGCCAGGCGAGCGCCTGCTCAAGCGAGAATTCCTTGTTCGGATCGAGAGGGATGGTGCTTTCAGAGGTCGACGAGCGGATGTTGTTGGCCGCCTTGGCTTTGGTGGCATTGACGATCATGTCTTCATCGCGGGCGCATGCCCCAACGATCATGCCGCCGTACAGCTCCGTACCTACTTCGTAAAACAGCGAGCCGCGCTCCTGGATGTCTTCATAGGCGTAGCGCGTCAGCCTGCCCGGGTCCTTGGCGATCAACGAGCCCTGCGTGCGGGAGACGACCTCGCCTCGGTAGGGCTGATACCCATCGAACAGGGTCGACATCAGGCCGAGGCCGCGGGTGAGCCCGAGATAGCCGGATCGAAAGCCGATGAGCCCGCGGGTGGGCATCGAGTATTGCAGCCTGACCGCGCCGCTTTCGAGCGTTTCCATCTCGCGCAGCTCGCCGCGCCGGCGCGATAGCTCCTCCATCACGTCTCCCACCGACTCGCTCGGCAGCTCGAGGGTGAGCGTTTCGAACGGCTCCTGAAGCTCGCCCGCCTCTCGGCGGAGGATGACCTGCGGACGCGAAATCTGCATCTCGTAGCCTTCTCGCCTCATGGTCTCGATCAGCACAGCAAGTTGGAGTTCGCCTCGTGCCGCCACCTTGACGATCTCGGGGGGCGCGTCGCGGTCGATCGTGACCGACACGCTGACCGCTTCCTCTTTCTCGAGCCTCTCGCGAATTTTGTGGATCGTCAGGAACTTGCCGCCGTCGCGCCCGGCGAGTGGAGAGTTGTTGGCATAGAAGTCCATCGTAAGCGTGCTCGGCTCCACTTGGATCGGCGGCAGCGCGACGGGGTTCGCGGGGCTTGCGAGGGTATCGGAGATGCGCACGTCTTCGAGGCCGGATAGCATCGCAATCTCGCCCGCGCGGACGCTTTTGGCTTCTGCGAGGCTCAGCCCTTCGTAGGTCCAGAGGTTGGAGACGGTGAAGGACACCTGGCGATCTTCCCGCAGTTGGAGCAGCCGGTCGCCCACTTTGATTTCGCCCTGCAGCACCTTGCCCCCGAACATGCGCCCGAGATAGTCGCTGTAGTCGAGATTGTTCACTTGAAGCAGAAGCGGCGCCTCGGGATCGCCCGTTGGTGGCGGCACCGCGTTTACGATGGTCTCGAACAACTCGCGCAGATCGCGTTCGGCGCCGTCCGGCGACACCCGCGCGAAGCCGGCGGTGCCGGAGGTGTATAGATGGGGGAAGAACAGGTCGTCCGCGCTCGCGCCGAGGTCGATGAACAGATCGAGGGTTTTGTCGTACGCCTCTAGGGGGCGCGCGCCTTCGCGATCGATCTTGTTGATGCAAACGATGGGCTTGAGGTGGTTTTCAAAGGCCTTCTTGAGCACGAAGCGGGTCTGCGGCATCGGCCCTTCGAACGCGTCGACGATGAGAAGCACCCCGTCGACCATGCTGAGCACGCGCTCGACCTCGCCGCCGAAGTCGACGTGGCCGGGGGTATCGACGATGTTGATCTTGGTGCCGCGATATCGAACGCTCGCCACCTTCGAAAGAATGGTGATGCCCTTCTCCCGCTCCAGCTCGTTGGAATCCATGATCCGCTCCTGGACATGCTGGTTGTCTCGGAAGAGGCCCGCCTGGCGGAAGATCGCGTCGACCAGGGTCGTCTTGCCGTGGTCGACATGCGCGATGATGCCGACGTTGCGGATCGAGAGGGGCATGGGAACCCATAGTGTACCTAATTTGAACCTGAGAGGGCGGCGACGGCGTCCCACAAACGCGGGCGTAGCGCTCGGCACAACCCGTGCCTTTGCCAGCTAGGCGGGCGGGCGACGTGCCAAAGATTGACTTGGGATGTTGCGAAGAGCCGGATTATCGATCCTGATCTTGTGCCTTGGCGGTCTTGGCCTTGCCTGGCACGGGCAGCTCTTGTGGAAGGTCGAGCAAGGGGCCTTTTCGATCACCTTGCCGGGCAAGCCGGACTACTCGACCGAGATGAATCCCGCTTGGCCGAGCGAGTGCAGAACGCATTCATACACTTGCAGCACCGCATTTCGCGCGTACGTTGCGAGCTACGCGCTTATGCCGCGCGATCTGCGCAACGCGGTCACCAAGGCCCTCGAGGAAGATCCGAAGGGCGAGGATGTTCGCTACGTGCTGAACGAGGTGGTGCACGGCCTGACCCAGGCGGCGCCGGGCGCGAAGATTACGGAAGACCAGTTTCTGATGACGCAAGGCTTTCCAACGCGGAAGGTAAAGATCGAGATGCCGAACGGGATGACGCTCTACGCGATGGCGCTCGTCACCCAAGACAGGCTTTACACCCTGGCGATGGCCAACCCTAAGAGCGTGGACAATCCGGAGGCGGCGAAGGGCTACTTCGACTCGCTCAAGCTGGATACCGGCGGAATCACGACCGCCCACCCGGTTGATCCGATCGGCAACTAGTCGGATCCCTCGCCAGCCGCACGGGCTGAAGCCCAAGCCACCCGTCTGCCTAACGAAGTTAGGCTGTGCCGTACTCCACTCAGGTTCACCGCGCAGCGGCGGTATACTAAATTGAACCTGAGGACCCAATGAGCACCCGCACTCCTATCGACCACCTGAAGACCTGGCGCGAAAAGGTCGGCCTTGCCGAAATGCTCAAAGGCGGCGTGATCATGGACGTGGTCAGCGTCGAGCATGCAAAGATCGCGGAGGACGCGGGCGCGGTCGCGGTGATGGCGCTCGAGCGCGTTCCCGCCGACATTAGGCGCGACGGCGGCGTTGCTCGCATGAGCGATCCGGAAATGATCCTCGCGATCAAGGACGCGGTGTCGATTCCGGTCATGGCCAAGTGCCGGATCGGGCACTTCGTCGAGGCGCAGATATTGGAAGCCCTCGAGGTGGACTTCATCGACGAGAGCGAAGTGTTGACGCCGGCCGACGAGGAGCATCACGTGGACAAGCACCGGTTCACGGTGCCGTTCGTGTGCGGGGCGCGGAATCTGGGCGAGGCTCTTCGGCGATGCGGCGAGGGCGCCGCGATGATCCGCACGAAAGGCGAAGCGGGGACGGGCGACGTGGTCGAGGCGGTGCGGCACATGCGCACGATCATGTCGGAGATGCGGCGTGTGCACGCCTCGCGGGAGGACGAATTGGCCACGCTCGCCAAGGAACTGCAAGCGCCGCTCGAGATGGTGCGGGTCGTGCACGAGACTGGGCGGATGCCGGTGCCAAACTTTTCGGCGGGCGGCATCGCGACGCCGGCCGACGCGGCGATGATGATGAAGCTTGGCGCGGAATCGGTGTTCGTCGGCTCGGGCATTTTCAAGTCGGGCAATCCGCAGCGGCGCGCGCGGGCGATCGTGGAGGCGGTGCTGTTTCGAGACGAGCCGAAGAAGCTCGCCGAGATCAGCCGCAACCTGGGAGAGCCGATGGTTGGCATCGCGGTTGGGTCTTTGAGCGAGCAGGAACTGCTGGCTGGTCGCGGCTGGTAAGTCTGGCGTCGCAGGGGGAGGGGAAAGATTTTCTTTGGTTCTCGAGGACGTCATCCCTGGCGTCCGCTCGGGTGAGTCACGCTCAGCTGCAGATCTTGGCAGCCCTTCGGTCGCGTTGCGGCTTACCATTAGCACCGCCATCCGGTCTCGGCAAGCCGTCGACCGACTTCCCCCCGGCACGGCAAGGGGAAGAGTTCTGGGAAGGCGCCGTAGACTCCGATCTGCGACTGCGAAAAGAGGCACACGGCCTCCTTCATAGCGGCAATACATTTCCGGTGTCGCTACCCCGATTTCAGCCCAAGGGCGGCCTTCTCTTCCCGCAGGGCCCGGCAGACCTCCGCCGTCTGGCTCCAATTGCCGAACAGGGCGCGGGCGGCTGCGCGGGAGGGCGCTTCGATCCCCGACACCTCGCGGCGAATCCGCTCGATGGCTTGGGAGGGATTATGTTCCAGCCCGCGCCATAGTGCGCGGTGGGTTTCGATCACCCGCGCCTCGAAGGCTTGGCGCGCGACCGGGTTCTGGGCGAGGGCGGCGGTTTCTGCGGAGGCGGCGACATCGGCATTCCCGCTCGCGAGGTCGGCGACCCTGGCTCGGGCAAGCGCGAGCTCGCCGGGCACGCACGAGCGCAAGCTCGGCTCGGGCAGCCGTCCGATCAATGCGGCGAATGCGGGCGAATCGGCGCCGAGCGAGGGAGCGCCCGCCCTCATGACCAGCCGCTCGCAAGCGGTCTCGGCCTGGGCGGCGGCGAGCAGGGGCACCTGTCCGAGGTGGCGAGCGATGCGGACGAGGATGGCGAGATCGGCCGATGCTCCTCGCAGGTCATGATGGGCGGCGCGGAGAGCGGCGCGGGCGGCAAAGAGACGAGCGAGGGTCTTGAGGCCGGTTAGTTCGGGCGGCGACTCTGAATGCGTCCGGGTGAGGTCGAACCAGCACGATGGGCGGCGCGATGCTTCGTCGGCAGCTCGCATGGCGGCGCCCCACTTGCGGATCGCGAGTGCGGCTTCCGCGAGGTCCTCAGTCGTGGCCTTCCCGCCTGCGGTTTTGGAAAGGGCATCGAGAAGGCGGTTAGATTCGCCGTAAGGCCGCATGTCCATGAGGATGAGGGCGTGGCGGTATCCGGGGGCGGCGTTGAATTCGGGCTGGATGTCGGCGGCGGAATCGGACAGCAGCCCTTCGCGCAAAGCTGCGCTCAGCTGGTCGGGAAGGGAGGCGGCGGCTTCCCGAAGGTCGACGACGACGCACACGACAACGGCAGCCACGCCAAGCGCGAGGCAGAGAGCGACGCGGCGGGCGATTCTAGGCTTCCTTGTCCGGTAGCCGGCATCCACAGTAGCCACTCTACAAACGGATTCGGGCCATTCGTCATGAGAATTGGGCGGGGTTTGCGCAAACCTAGCGAATGCACTTGGGGCCGACCAGACCCAGCCCAGCGGGCACGCTGCCAAGTCCCAAACCGTCTATAATCTTTAGGTTCCCAATGCTGCCGCTTCTGCCTGCCCTGTTGATGCTGATCCTGCACGGTCCCACCGGTGCGGAAAACTTGGCGGCCAACGATCGGGTTCCGGAGGCTCTGCGCGTCCTTGGGATGAGGTTATCAGGCTCGCGCGCGACGAGCGTGCGGCAAGTTGACCGGGCCAACGCCTTGGAGCTTGCTCGCGGGCAAGGCTTATCCCATGCGGTGATGTGCCTCATCGCGGGCGCGGAAGCCCCGACTGAAACGTCCGAGCGGCCAGAGCTTGTTGGGCTAGGGCTCGAGCCGAGCTTCCATCTCGATTCGGGGCACTTCGAATGCCGCCGCAGCCGCGACGGACCCGCGATCCGCTAGTCGAAGATCGCCCCTTGGGCACGGCGAGCGCTTTTCAGCCTGCCTGCCCCGCGACCCGACCGCCAAGCGGAACGCCACCACATGAATTTCCTTAGAAAGCTGTTCGATACCAGCAAGCGAGACGTCGAATCCATCGCGCCGATCGTCGTCGCGATCAACGAAATGGAGCCCGAGCTCCAGCGACTCCCCGACGAAAAGTTGAAGGAGCGTTCCGCCACCTTGCGGGCCAGGGCGATGGAGGGCGAGAGCCTAGATGTGCTCTTGCCCGAGATCTTCGCAATCGTTCGAGAGGTTAGCAAGCGCACGCTCGGGATGCGCCACTTCGACGTGCAGCATGTTGGCGCCGCGGTGCTCCACCAGGGGCGCATCGCGGAAATGAAGACCGGTGAAGGCAAGACCCTCGTCGCGGTGGCGCCTCTGATCCTGAACGCGCTCACAGGGCGCGGCTCGCACCTCGTCACCGTGAACGACTACCTAGCTCGCCGCGACGCGGTGTGGAACGGTCCCATCTTCCACTTCATGGGCCTGAGCGTCGGGGTCATCCAGGGCCAGGGCGAAGACAACGAGGAGCTCGGCGGGTCTTACATCTATCAGCCGGGCGCGGAGCATGAAGACCCCCGTTACATGAATCTCGTCGAGTGCTCGCGACGCGAAGCCTACGGTTGCGACATCACCTACGGCACGAACCACGAATTCGGATTCGACTATCTGCGCGACAACATGGCGTTCTCGGAAGAGGACCTCGTGATGCGCGAATTGCACTACGCGATCGTGGACGAGGTGGACTCGATCCTCATCGACGAGGCTCGCACGCCCCACATCATCAGCGGGCCGTCGATGGAGGACGTGTCGGTTTACAAGATCGTCAACCAGGTGGTCAAGAAGCTCGAAAAGGAAGTCCACTACACGGCCAACAAGAAGGACAACCAGGCCTCGCTGACCGAGGACGGCATGGACCGGGTCGAAGAGTTGCTCGGCATCGGCAACCTCGCGAACGACCCGAAGATGTTCCACCACGTTAGCGCGAGCGTCAAGGCATACGCCTTGTTCGACCGCGACATCGACTACGTGGTGCGCGGAAGCGAGGTGGTGATCGTCGACGAGAACACCGGGCGCATGATGTTCGGCCGGCGCTATTCCGAAGGCCTTCACCAGGCCCTCGAGGCGAAGGAAGGCGTGCCGGTGCAGAAGGAGAGCCAGACGGTCGCCACGATCACGTTCCAAAACCTCTTCCGGCTGTACGAGAAGCTCGCGGGAATGACGGGCACGGCCAAAACCGAGGAGGACGAGTTCCGCAAGATTTACGGCCTCGACGTAGTCTCGATCCCAACCCACCGGGACATGATCCGGACCGACAACCAGGACATCATCTACAAGACCCTGGAGGCCAAGTTCCGCGGCATCGCGTGGGAGATTCTTCGTCTGTTCGCGAAGCAGCAACCCGTGCTCGTTGGCACGCGTTCGATCGAGATGTCGGAGCAGGTGTCGGCGCGGCTCACCGCCGACATGCTTCAGCGCATGATCATAACCAAGCGCTTCCAAGATCGGCTGGAGGGCAAGAAGGACGTGCCCAAGGAGATTCGGGATGAAGTTCAGTCCGCCTACGAGAAGCCGGTTGGAGAACTCGATCGGCAGGCCGCTTCTGGGTTGCTGACAAAGCTTGGGGTTTCGTCCGACGTGCTCAAAGGCGATTGGGCGGACTGGTGCTTGGAGGCATTCGGCCTTGGGAGCGCCAACAAGGAGCACCTAGAGGAAGCGCTCAAGCACGGCATCCCCCACAACGTGCTCAACGCGAAGTTTCACGAGCGCGAGGCGCTGATCATCGCGGAGGCGGGTCGAAAGGGGCAGGTTACGATCGCGACGAACATGGCGGGCCGCGGCGTCGACATCCTTCTCGGAGGCCGCGTGGAAGACGAGATCGTCAAGCAGGCGCGCGGGAGCGCCGAGGTGGCCCAGGACGGGGTGGACGAATACGGCGCGACCTTCATGAGCTATCGGCGCGGCGGGAAGGAGCGGGCGGCGCCGCCTCTCCCCTTGGACGACACCGAGCGGCTCGCGGCGGCGGATGACGTGCGGCAACTTGGCGGGGTGTACATCCTCGGCACCGAGCGGCACGAGAGCAGGCGCATCGACAACCAGCTCCGCGGGCGATCCGGGCGGCAGGGCGATCCGGGCGAGAGCCGTTTCTACGTCTCGCTCGAAGACATGCTCTGGAAGATTTTCAACGAGAAGATGCTGGAGAACCCGCTTCTGCGCGCCTGGCCGCCTATGGAGGAGGTTGACGCCAAGTTCCTGAGCAGGATGATCGAGAAGACCCAGGAACGGATCGAGAACCACTTCTTCGAGGCGAGGAAGCACGTTCTGGAATACGACGACGTGCTCAACGCCCAGCGCGAGCACGTTTACGGAATGCGCCGCGACATCCTGCTCGGTCAGGACGTCCGCCCGATGCTTCAGGAGAACGTCAAGGAGTTGATCGGGGAGGTTGTTGAGAACGCCTGGATGATCGACGAAAGCGACCAGCGCGTGTTCGACTACCACGTGCTATTCCAGGACCTAAACGAGGTGTTCCCGGTCGTCGACCACGCGACGGTGGCGGACCTCGAGAAGACGCCTCCCGGGCCGGAGCTGGTGGAGTTCTGCCAGGGCCTGGCGATGAAGGCGTATGAGACCAAGGCGGAGGGTTTGGGCGACGAGCTCATGAAGCTCATCGAGACCCAGGTCATGCTGCGCGCGGTGAACGACCACTGGATGGAACACTTGCAGATCGTCGAGTACATCCGCGAGGGCATCGGATTGCGCGGCTATGGCCAGGTCGATCCGCTCGTCGCCTACAAGCGGGAGACCTACGACGCGTTCCAGCGCACGGTGCGGGAGATTCGCGATCAAGCGGTGAAGATGATCTTCCGGGCGCAGGTGCAGCGCGAGGACGTGCCGCAGCCCATGATGCAGCGGATGGATGCGACGCCCACCGGCAACGGCAAGGCGCCCGAGAACGTTGATTGGGCCCGGGTTGGGCGCAACGACCCCTGCCCGTGCGGGAGCGGCAAGAAGTTCAAGAGCTGCCACTATCCCGAGATGAGGGCGAAGGGGATCATTTAGGGAGCGTTGCATGGCTGTGCAATGGCCTTGCGGTGGCTCTGCATGGCTAAGAGACCCACGGCACTGGCAAACCGCAAAGCCAAGCAAAGCAACGCAAAGCCACGCAGAGCCAGGTATGCCGTACACTGGCGTGCGCCGATGGCCTACCGCGACTTTCAGCACTTTCTGGAGGCTTTGGAGGCCAAGGGGGAGCTTCACCGCATCGCCGAGCCGGTCAGCCCCTATCTTGAGATCACCGAGATCGCCGACCGCGTGATGAAGGCGGGCGGGCCGGCGCTCTTGTTCGAGCGCCCGGAGGGGGCGCCGCACCGCCTGGGAACGCCCGATCCGAGCAGCGCGGTTATGGGGCGGCCCTCGATCCACCAGATTCCGTCCGGGAACGTCCGCTACGAGCACCCCGTTGCGATCAACACGATGGGCACGTGCAAGCGGATGTCGCTCGCATTGGGAGTGGAGGACTTCGAGGAGCACGCCGACCGGCTACGCACGCTGATGAAGGCGGAGATGCCCAAGGGGGCGGTGGAGGGCCTGAAGAAGCTGGTCCAGACGTTGAAAGCGGCCAAATCCGCCATGCCCAAGGCGGTGGGCGGGGGACTTTGCCAGGAAATCGAAATGCGGGGCGAGGAGATCGACCTCACCCGCTTGCCGATCCTCACCTGCTGGCCGGAGGACGCGGGGCCGTTCATCACGCTGCCGCTGGTGATCACCCACGACCCGAACACGGGCAAGCGCAATGTGGGCTTGTACCGAATTCAGCTCTTCGACCGCAACACGGCGGCGATGCACTGGCAGATGCACAAGACGGGCGCGCGCCATATGGAGGACTCGGGCGCGAAGAGAAAGCCCATCGAAGTGGCGGTGGCGCTGGGGGGCGATCCGGCTCTCACCTTTGCCGCGCTCGCGCCCTTGCCGCCAGGCATCGACGAAATCTTGTTCGCGGGCTTCTTGCGGCAAGAAGGCGTTAGGATGACGAAGGCAAGGACGGTAGGGCTAAGCGTGCCCGCCGACGCCGAGATCGTGATCGAGGGCACGGTCGATCCCGACGCGCGGCGGCTGGAGGGGCCGTTTGGCGACCACACCGGCTACTACTCGCTGGCCTACCCGTTCCCGGTGCTGCGGGTTTCGTGCGTCACGATGAGGCGCAAGGCGGTGTATCCGGCGACGATCGTTGGCGTGCCGCCGATGGAGGACGGCTGGATGGGCAAGGCGGTCGAGCGCATCTTTCTGCCGCTCATTCAGCTCACCGCGCCGGAGATCGTGGACATGAATCTGCCGGTGCAGGCTTGTTTCCACAACGTGGCGTTCGTTTCGATCCGAAAGCGGTATCCGGGGCACGCGTACAAGGCGATGAACACGCTTTGGGGTCTCGGGGCGCTCGCGTTCACCAAGTTCGTGTTCGTGGTTGACGAGGACGCGAACGTGCAAGACGTGGGGGAGATGCTGTTTCGGATCGGGGCGAACTGCGACCCCGGGCGGGATACGCTGATCTCGAAGGGGCCGGTAGACCAACTCGACCACGCCGCGCAGGAGATGGGGTTTGGGGGGAAGATCGGATTCGACTGCACCCACAAGTGGCCGGGCGAGAATGGGTTTGCGCGCGACTATCCCAAGCTCATCACGATGAGCGAGGATGTGAAGCGGCGGGTTGACGAGCTTTGGCCGAGATTGGGGTTGTAGCCGCGGGGCGATATTTTTCTTGCTTCGCCACGGGCGCCGCGGGCGTTCTTGCTTGCTTCCGAAGCCCTCGCTCGCTTACGCGAGCGCCCACCCCCTCAATCCCCCTCCCTGGAAAGGGAGGGGGAAATAGTTTTCTTTGGCTGCGCTCACGCCCTCCGGGCGTTCGCTTGCCATCCTTTTAGGCCGCCATCCTTGGCGGCCTTCTGTGTCGAGGATCATCCATGGCTGGCCGAGACCTGAGGAGGCGGGTCACGATCTCTTATGGTTTCGTCTCTTGATCGCTTGTCGCTTGTCGCTTGTCGCTTGTCGCTCGTCGCTCGTCGCTCGTCGCCTCCCCGGCGCAGGTAGACTCCAACCTAAGATCATGCCCAAGCGAGTCGAGACGCTCGTTCTCCACGACAGCGCTACGCCGGTGCTGGGCGATACCCAAAAGGGTGGAAGCGTGCTCGTCACCTCGGTCGAGACGCTGATCAACCAGGCGCGGGCCAATTCGCTGTGGCCGCTCACGTTCGGCCTCGCCTGCTGCGCCATCGAGATGATGAGCACGGTGGCCTCGCGCTTCGACCTCGCCCGGTTCGGCTCCGAGGCGTTTCGCGCGACCCCCAGGCAGGCAGACGTGATGATCATCGCGGGTCGCCTGAGCAAAAAGATGGCGCCCGTCTTGCGGCAGATCTACGACCAGATGCCCGAGCCCAAGTGGGTGATCTCGATGGGAGCGTGCGCGAGTACGGGCGGCGTGTACAACAACTACGCGATCGTGCAAGGCGCCGACCAGATCGTGCCGGTGGACGTGTATGTGCCGGGTTGCCCGCCCTCGCCCGACGCGCTCATTTACGGCGTGCTGAAGCTGCAGGAGAAGATCAAGCGCAGCCAAGCGCACTCGTTCACGGACCTGCGCTTGTTTGAAGGGCTGACGGGGCCGCGCTCGCTCGAAAAGGTGGAGGGATGAGCGGCATCCTCGACAGCATCGCCAAGCCGATCATCGCCGGCCTTGGCATCACCCTGCGACGCCTGAAGCACCGCAAGGTGACGGTGATGTATCCCGAGCAGAAGCGCGAGCAATATCCGCGCACCCGCTGGCGCCATGTGCTGAAGCGGTACGAGAACGGCTTGGAGAAGTGCATCGGCTGTTCGCTGTGCGCGGGGGCCTGCCCGGCGCGGTGCATATACGTGGAGTCGGCGGAAAATACGGACGAGGCGCGCTACTCGGCGGGCGAGCGCTACGCGGTGCGCTACGAGATCAACATGACACGGTGCATCTTCTGCGGCTACTGCCAGGACGCCTGCCCGACGGGGGCGATCGTGCTCGAAAAGGATTTCGAGCTGGCCGACTACAAGCGCGAGGACTTCATCTACACCAAAGAGATGCTTCTCGAGGCTACGCCCCAGCCTGCCCGGTCGGCATCCTGAGGGTTGCCTTCCACTCACCCTTCTCGGGTATTCTTTCTTGTTCCGACCGCGCTTTCCCCTACCTTCCTCATGCTTCCCTCTCCCGACATTCTCAACGAATTCGAGCACGGGCGCTTCGTGCTGAGCATCCTGGCCGCCAAGCGAGCCAAGCAACTTCGCGAAGGGGCGTTGCCGCTCGTTCAGGTCGAGTCGAGCCACCCGCTGACGATCGCTTTGTCAGAGATCGCGGCGGGCAAGATCAAGGCGGTGCTCCCAAGCGCGACGCAGCCGACGCTGGCGGAAACGCCGGCGGTGCCTCTGCTCATCGACGACACCTTGCCAGCCGAGCTTGGAATGCTGCTTCCTGCCTTGGACGAAATCGAGGTGGCGCTCGTCGCTACGGTCGAGGAGGAGCACGAGGCCGAAGCGATCCCCGAGCACGAGGAGCCAGAGGTGCTCAGCATTTCCGACCTAGTGGCCGACGAGGAGACTCCGACGCCCGCCCTCGCCGAGGACGACACGCTCTCGCTGAGCGACATCGCCGAGCAGGAAACGACCCTCGAAGAAGAAGAGCACGAAGAGTAGCTCCATGTCGAAGCGGGACCCTTACGAGGTTCTCGGCGTTCCGAAGGACGCTTCCGCCGATGAAGTCAAGTCGGCTTATCGACGCCTGGCCCGGCGCTACCATCCGGACGTTAATCCGAACGATCCCAGCGCCGAAGAGAAGTTCAAAGAGATCGGAGAGGCGTACAGCGTGCTTTCCGACCCCGCGAAGCGATCCCGGCTCGATCAGTTCGGTATCGCGGACGATGCGGAGGGTGGGCCGTTCTTCGAGGCGGGGGGCATCGCCGACCTCTTCGACATGTTCTTCGGCGGAGGCGCGCCGCGCGAACGGGCCGGGCGCGGCGGGGCCCGCAACGGGGACGATGTGCGCACCGATATCGAACTCACCCTGAAAGAGGTGATTTACGGCACCCATCGCGACCTGACGCTGCAGCGGATGGCGCAATGCGAGGCGTGCGGCGGCACCGGGAGCGAGAAGGGTGCCGCGCCCGAAACTTGCCCTACTTGCCGAGGCCAAGGGATGGTTTCTCAGGTGCGCAGCACGATTTTGGGCAACGTGCGGACTTCGACGACCTGCCCGACCTGCCGCGGAGCGGGAGTCACCGTGCGCGAGCCTTGTGTAAAGTGCCACGGCAGGGGGCTGGTGCCGGAGACGGCGAGGGTTAGCCTTACGGTTCCGCCCGGAGTGGAAAACGGGGCCACGATGCACTTGCCGGGGCAAGGCAACGACGGGGTGGCGGGCGGGCGGCCGGGCGATCTGTTCGTGGTGCTCGAAGTCAAGACCGATAGGCGCTTTCAGAGGCAAGGGCAGATGCTGTTCACGACGCTCGATATCACCTTCGCCCAGGCGGCGATGGGGGACACGATCGAGATGCAGGGCGTCGACGAGACGTTGAGCGTCGAGGTGCCGCCGGGAACGCAGCCGGGCGAGAGGCTGGCGGTGAAGGGCGCCGGGCTGCCGCCGCTGCATGGCGGGCGCAGGGGGGATCTGGTGCTGGGCGTTCAAGTCAGGGTGCCGAAGAAGGTAAACGAGGCGCAGGTCGCTTTGTTGCGAGAGTTTGCGGAAGTGAGCGGCGAGCCGGTCCCCAAGAGCGCCGGTTCGGGCAAGATAGGGGCGCTGTTCAAGAAGAGGAAGAAGTGAACTGGCTCGAGCTTACGGCGACCTTCATAGAAGCGCCGGCAGATTGGTCGCCTTGCGTGGCTTTGCTCCACGATCTGGGTTTCCCCAATAGCCTTCAGGGAGAGGAGCCGCCGAGGTTGATCGCCTGCCTCGCTGAGGGCAACGGCGCGCTGGCGAAAGTGGAAGAGGCCCGTAAGAGGTTGCTTGCGGCGGGGGCGGCGGAGGTTCGCGTTCGGAGCGTGCCCGATGAGGACTGGCATGATCTGTGGCGGCAGCACTTCAAGCCTCGGCGAGTGGGGCGCAGGCTCGTCGTGCGGCCTTCGTGGGAATCCTATGCGGCCGAGGCGGACGACGTGGTGGTCGTACTCGACCCGGGGCTGGCGTTCGGAACGGGCGAGCACCCGACCACTCGCCTCTGCCTGAGCCTGCTCGAGGGCTCGGTCCAGAAGGGATCGCGCGTGTTCGATCTTGGTTGCGGCAGCGGCATCCTGACGATCGCCGCGCGGCTCCTGGGGGCGGGCGAGACGGTCGGTGTGGACGTCGATGAGCAGGCAGTCCAAGTAGCTCGTCGCAACGCCGAATTCAACGAGGCGGACGTTCGATTCAAAGTTGGCGACTCGATGGAGGCGGGCGGCGACGGGCCTTGGGACCTCGTTTTGAGCAACATCGTGAGCGCGACGATCATCGGGGCGGCGCGGCACGTGGCGGCGGTGCTGGCGCCCGAAGGCCACTGGATCGTTTCCGGAATCTTGGACAGCAATTGGGAGGCGGTCCGGGAAGAGGTCGAGCTATCGGGCTTCGCCGTCGATGAGGTGGTGGAAGAGGACGGATGGATCGCCGCGACGCTCCGCCGCTGAGGTCGCTGCCGCGCGCGTTCGTGGCTGGCGCGACGATGGACGGGCCGTTCGAACTGCCGCAGAGCGAACTCGACAAGCTGCGCAAGGTGTTGCGGCTTTCCAGCGGGGCGCAGGTCGCGGTGCTGCCGGGAGACGGGCGCTTGATTCGCTGCGAGCTCGACGGGCGGAAGGCGGCGCCGCTCGACGAGCATTGGCCCGCGACCGAGCCCCGCCTGCAGTTGACTTTGGCGCAGGCCCTGCCGAAGGGTGACAAGCTGGACGAAATCGTGCGGGGCTGCACCGAGGCGGGGGCAAGCCGCTTTGTGGTGTTTCCCTCCGAGCGTAGCGTCGCTCGGTGGGATGCGGGCAAGATCGAGGTCAGGCTCGGGCGGCTGCGGGTCATCGCGCGCGAGGCGGCGGAAGTGAGCTTTCGCACTCGGGTGCCGGCGGTGGAGTGGATTGATGGCCTTGAACCGGTTCTGGAGGGCATGCCCGAGGCGGTCGTGCTTTCGGAGGCCGAGGGGGAGCAGCGGTTGTTCGCCCGCACTTCAGATGAGGTGATGGGCGTCGTGGTGGGCCCGGAGGGCGGCTGGTCCCCGAAGGAGCTTGCCGTGATCGGAGATCGGGGAGCGACGATGGGCCCTCGGGTGCTTCGGGTGGACCACGCGGGGCTGGCGGCGTGCGCGATCTTGCTGCTGGCTAGGGGCGAGTAGGCGCGAGCCCTTATACTGGGGCCGATGTTCGACGAGACCCCAACCGACGCATGGCGGATGCGCTACGGCGCGGACGCGCCCGAATTGCCCGATCTCGGGCGATTTCTCGATCACCGCTCGATCCGGCATTTCCGCCCGGAGCCGATTCCGGAGAGCACGGTTGCGGGGCTGATCGCGGCCGCCCAGAGTGCTGCGACGAGCAGCAACCTGCAGCTCTGGTCGGCGGTTTCGGTTCAGAACAAGGAGCGGCGCGCGAAGATCGCACACCTGTGTGCGGATCAACAGCACGTGCGGGACGCGGCCTGGTTCTTCGCCTTTCTCATCGACCACAACCGTTTGCGCATTGCCGCCCGGGCGGTGGGCGAGGAGGCCAGGGGGCTCGACTACACCGAGTTTTTCGTGATGGCGCTGATCGACGCGGCGCTTGCGGCTGAGCGTTTGGTGTGCGCGGCCGAATCGCTCGGCATCGGCATTTGCTACATCGGGGCTCTGCGCAACCATCCCGCCGAAGTGACCGAACTGCTTGAACTGCCCGAGGGCGTGTTCGGTGCGTTCGGCCTATGCCTCGGCTGGCCCGAGCAGTCTTTGCGGGAAGACGTCAAGCCCAGGCTGCCGCAGGAGGCGGTGTGGTTTCGCGAGCGGTACGGCGCCGGCCTGTCCCTCGGCGACTACGATCAGCGCATGGATGCCCACTACGCGGAGCGGGGCTTGAAGCCGGGGGTGAACTGGTCGATGCGGTCGGGCAAGCGGGTGGATGAGGGCCATCTCACCGGGCGCGAGGTGCTCATGGAGTGGTTGCAGGGGCGGGGCTTCATGCGCCGGTAGGCGACGCTGCCGGAGGTTCTACGGTTGCGGGCTGCCATTTCGCAGGTGGTTATCGCACGTCACCCATCTCCCCGGTCGCAACACCTCAATGGAGGGGGGCATTTTGCTTTGGCTCGCTCGCGCCCTCCGGGCGCTCACTCGCCGTTTGTATGTGGGACGCCATCCATGGCGTCCCGGGAGGGGAACTTGCCATCGTGCACGCCCAGGATCAAGAGTCATGCTTCGCCTTGGCCGGAGCCCACCCCCGCGATGAAGGTAGACGTCATTCACTCCTGCTCGCTAGCGCCCTCCCGGTGCTCGCTCATGGGTGCGTGTTTGACACCATCCATGGCTTCCCCGAGTAGCCCAACTAAGCCTTGACTCATTGCTCCGAAGCAACCGTTCGACCACTGTTCGACCATTGTCCGACCATCGTTCGACGCAACGGGCGCCCCGTGCTCCGCGTCGTGCCCCCGAGGAACGGTGAGACAAACCTGCTTGTACAATGGGATACGCAACCGCTCGGCGGCGTCGAGCGATTTGCTATTGGGCGCTTCGCCGAAAATGATCACGCTCGAGAGGCCCTTGAAGCAACCGCCTCCCCTCCTGAAGAACCCTTCGGTGGCCAGGTTGCTGGTGATCGCGCTGCTGGCCGAGATCGGCTACGCGGTTCTCAACATCTCCACGATGCAGGTGTACCTGCGCTACGACCGCGGGTTTGGCGAATCGTTCATCGGCTTGGTGCTGGTGGCCTTCCTACTGAGCGAGGCGGTGTTCAAGAGCCCGATGGGGCATCTGGCCGACCGTTTCGGACGTCGGCTGCTCATGACGCTCGGCCCCGCGATGAGCGTGGCCACCTCGTTGCTCACGATATTAGTGCCGCATGGATGGGGGCTGGCCGAGCGGTTCTCGTTCATCGGGCTTCGCATGATCGACGGGCTTGGCGCGGCGATGCTGTGGCCGGCGGCGTTCGCGGCGATGGGCGACACGGTCGAAGATCGCGACCGGCAGCAGGCGATGTCGCTGTTGAACCTCTGCTACATGCTGGGCATAGCCCTTGCCCTGCCAATCGGCGGGATCGTCAACGACCTGAGCGGCAACAAGTGGGCGAGCCTGATCCTATCTTCGGCGCTCTTTGGCGCCGTTTCGCTATCGGCCTGTCGGCTGGCCCCCACCGCGCCGCCTTCGTCCCCTGCCGTCGGTGATGGGATGCACACCGACCTGAACGTGCGCGCTCTGGTTTCGTCGGCGCGGCAGATCCCTGGCTACCTCGCGCTTGCGGTGATCACGTTCATGGGCATCGGGTTTCCGATGCCGATCATCAAGATTTTCGCCCAGGACCAATTCGGGATGAGCGAATCCGCCTTCGGCGGGCTGGTCTTCCCCGGTGCTATCGCGATGGCGGTGCTCAGCGTGCCGATGTCGCGCTACGCCGAGCGCATCGGACGCGCGCGCGCAGTGCATGTCGGGATGGGCCTCTGCGCCTTTGGCTTGTGGATAGTGGCTTCGGGCGCGGCGAGCCTGAAGCTTCCGGCGCTCGGGCAGGCCTGGGTCTTCGCACTCGGGGGCATACCTGTCGGCGTCGGTTTCCTGCTCGCCATTCCCGCCTGGATGGCGAGCGTGAGCGACATCGACTGCCAGCGGCGCGGATTGAACCTGGGCGCGGTGATGACCGCGCAGGGGGTCGGGGCGATGATTGGAGCGTCATCGGGCGGCGTGTTGTACGAGGTGTTCAGGCCGATCGGCCGCGTTCTGGGACTGGGCGAGCCGTTTGGCCACTACGCCCCGTTTCTCGGATGCGCGCTGTGCGTCTCGCTGGGTTGGCTGCTCTCGATGAGAATCCTGCGCGCGCCGCGCGCTCCGAAGGTCGCGCCGGTAAACTAGCTTACCGGGATTGGCGCTCGACCACGGGAGACTTGAAAATGGCACTTCGCATCGGCATCAACGGCTTTGGGCGGATCGGCAGAATTTCACTTCGCACGATTCTGGAGCGGCATCCTCAGGAGCTCGAAGTGGTCATGGTGAACGACCTGACCGACACCTCCACCAACGCGCACTTGTTCAAATACGATTCGACCTACGGGCCGTTCTCGGGCCAAGTCGATGCGGACGGAGGGGCGCTGCACGTCAACGGCAAGGCGATCCAGGTGGTGGCGCAGACCGATCCCGCCCAGATCCCGTGGGACCAAGCGGGCGTGGACGTCGTAATCGAATCGACCGGGCGATTCACGGATGCGACCAAGGCGGTGGCCCACCTTCAGCACGGCGCGAAGAAGGTGATTATCAGCGCCCCTGCCAAGAATGAAGACCTCACGATCGTGCTGGGCGTAAACGACGGGATGTACGACCCGGCCAAGCATCACGTTATCTCCAACGCCTCGTGCAC
>JACOSL010000063.1 GCA_016179045.1 Fimbriimonas ginsengisoli
CTTTGGTTCCTTTGCCGGAAATGGGGCAACTGGTCCCTCCGCCCGGGCCTTGGCCTCAGCTTGCAACATCGGCCGCCACAACCATACAAGGGGGCAGGGGGAGGGTGGTGCGAGGTCCCAAAGAGGCGTTTTCTGCAAACGGGCACTGCGGATTTGGAGCGGCCGAGCATGCCCCTGCCCGCATCCTCCCTCTGCCGTGCAGGCCGAAGGTGAGCGAAGGCTTGCCGAGGTCGGATGGTGGTGCGTTCGGTGCGCCTGCCAGACCTTCTTGATCGGCACTCTCGCGGATCCTCCGCCTTGCGGCGGAGTGCCACCCCACGGTTCGGCAAGCCTCACCGGCCCCCGCCGTGAGGCAGGGGCGGGGGTAATTCTCATTGGCTCGCTCGCCCCGTCCCGGGCCTCGCTCACCTTTCTCTTGCTGGACGCCATCCCTGGCGTCCCCTGGGAGGGGCATGCTCCGTCATGCCCGCGTTGCGAGACCGGTCCGTCTCTGAGCCTCGCCAATCGTTGCGATAGCGGCTCGGGTAAGACCCATGACACCGGCCCTGCCGCCAAGCTGGACACAGTACCACCAATAGGGGAGCGCCTGGGCTACAATTGGTAACCGAGCTGTCTGTTGCGAAAGGAAGAGCCCTCATTCGAAAACGTCATCGCCTGATCGCTCTGCTGTTAGCTCTGCTCCTGGCGAACGGGGTTCTTTTGTGGTGGATCGCGGTCGGCAAGGACGCATGGAAAGGCGAGTACCGGCGAAGTTACGCAAGGATTGGAGCGGTCCTGGCGGACGGCGAGCGCTTGCTCGATCCATCGGAGGGAGCGACATTTGAATTCCAGATGCACCTTTGTGAGGGTGTGATCGACCGAAGTCGACGACTTAAAGACGAGGTATCTGCCCTTGCGACTCCCAACGATCAGGCCGTCGAAGCCAAAAGCAGATTGCTTCAGCTCTTGGAAACTAACGCAGAATGTGCGCAGCTGGCTAATGATGCGAGCTATGCGAGAATGAAGGTGCGCGCCTCCTTCGACGCTTGCCAACAGTTATGCGAAGACAACGGCATGGACGCCTTAGGGGTTATGGCCCTAAACGACGTTGTTCACAAGCAGAGCCATAAAGAGGATCCCCTTCAGCTGCTCTCCCCGGTAGAAATGGATCGACTGTTGACGTGGAGCAAACTGCCACCTTGGCTTAAGCACCGCCTCGATGATCTCTGGCTGGAGTCGAAGAGAGTGGATGACAAGAAGGAGGAGTGTGAGGCCAAACTGGTAATCCTGCACCGCCTCGAATTCGATTACAAGACACGGGTGGGCCTTGATACAGGCTCCTGAGAGCCGTGCGCAGGCTAGGCGCACCGCGTGAGGCTGGCATGACCTTTGACCTCCTGCTCGCGGTCCGACGGGCATTTATAATATGGAAGTCTTCTGCAAGCGTAGCGACATCGAAGGCTGTTTAACGCGGGCGTTCCGCGAGCGATATCTACGAAAGGACGTCGCCCTTACCGGCATCCTCTTGGCGCGGCCCGAAGATAAGCTTGCGAAGGATGAGATATTGCCGAACCTTGAATACTGGCACTATCGCTCTGATTACCATACTGACTTCTTCTGCGCAGGCTATGTGCCCGTGGAGTTCACCAAGGATGCTCGACCGGTGGGGGTCGAGATCGCGGGCTTGGAGTGGGGGTTTTCGGTGGCGTCGTTTGTCGAACTTGTTGAGGCAATCGAACGAGAAACGGGCTGGTGCTACAACGGCGGGGCCTGTCTCTTGCTGGCGAATTCGTACTTTGATGGTATTAAAGCCAAACTCGACTTCAGTCGCAGCATCCGAGTAGATCTCAGGCAAGCCATGGATGCGAAGGGAGTTCGAAGCGCTACGGAGCTGGCGGAGCTTGTCTTTCAGTTCGCTAAGAGCGTGAACGAAAGCACAGTTGACCCAGTTTGGGAGTTGAGCAACAGCCTTGGACGTCGAGTCATCAAGCGCGGACTGAAAGACCTCCTGCTGTCATGGGCGCCCACTTGGCTTGGCGGTGCTGTAGACGCCAGCATCGAATTCGCCGTGCATGAACTCAAACACGACGACGCCTAACCCGCTGTTCGCACGGTCGGGAGGCGCGATTGGCGCCGCTTAGCCTCGGCACCAGGGGTGGGCCGAGGCATCGGAAGGCTTCCGAGGGCCACCGCAAAGCCATGCACAGCCACGCAAAGCCACGCAGAGCGACCGCGTCTACCGCTTCACAAACTGGAAGCCGCGGCGCGCCTTCTTGCGGCCGTACTTCTTGCGCTCTTTCTCACGCGCGTCGCGGGTCAAAAACCCGCCCGCCCGAAGGTCTTTGCGCAGTTCTTCGTCCACCTCAAGCAAAGCCCGGGCGATGCCGAGCTTGACCGCGCCCGCCTGGCCGGTGAGGCCGCCGCCATGCGCGAACGCGCGTACGTCGTAGCGGCTCTCCATCGAAAGGTGCACGAGCGGGCTGCGCACGAGGATCTCGAGCACGGGCCTGCCCAGGTAGTGCTTCGCCTCGCGTCCGTTGATCGTCAGGTTGCCCTCGCCCGGCGTCAGCCAGACTCGGGCGATGGCGGTCTTGCGCCGCCCGGTTCCGTATAGCTCGTTCTTCTTCTTGCTTGGCATAAGTTGTTCCTAGCGCTTGGCGATCGCGAGCGGCTTAGGCTCTTGCGCCGCGTGCGGGTGCTCCGGTCCCGCGTAGACCTTCAGCTTCTTGATGATCTGGTGGCCGAGCTTGGTCTTGCAGGTCATGCCCCAGATCGCGCGCTCGATGAGGCGAACCGGATCCTTTTCCTGCAGGCGGCCGCGCGAAATGGCCTTCAGCCCGCCCGGCCAGCCGGTGTGCCATTGGATCAGCTCGTCCTTCTTGTTGCCGCTCATGGCCGCGCGCTCGGCGTTGATCACGATCACGAAGTCCCCGCAGTCCGCGTTGTACGCGAACGTGGGCTTATGCTTGCCCCGCAGCACCTTGGCCACCTCGGTAGCAAGCCGGCCAACCGGCACGTCGGTGGCATCCACCACGTACCAGGCCCGCTCGATGCTGCCCGCCTTTACCGATGTCGTTCTATTCATGTTGTTCTTCGTCCCGGCTAGCCGGGCAAGCTCCGTAGGTCGTCTTCCCCAACCGCTCGCGCGGTCGGCTCTCGTGCCGAGCCCTCCTCCGACCCTGTCGGAAGGCTCGCTTCCAGCTGTCGCCCCTTTCGGGGCGCATCCTAAGCCTCGTCCGAAGCCGTTTCGTTGTTGGCGCGGTTATCGACCGGATGGCGGCCATACCTCACCCGCATGAGCGTCAGCCCATGCGCGGGCAGGACCACCGGCTGCGTGTCTGGGTTCAGGCCACCGACCAGCAGGGCCCGTAGGCTCTCAGGCTTCCGGCGGTCGCGTCCCACCTCCAGCAAGGCGCCCGCGATCCGGCGCATCATGCCCCGAAGGAAGGCGGTGCCCACCACGTCGATCCGCACCTCGTCCCGAACCCGGCTCACTCCGACCGATCGCAGCGTCCGCATCGTGTTCCCCACGTCGGGCGAAAGCTCGGCGGTGAACGCGATGAAGTCGTGCAATCCGATCAGCAGGGTTGCGGAGGCCCGCATCCGGTCCACGTCCAGCGGGCGCGGCTCCCGATGCGCGAACCGGCCCCGAAACGGGTCCGATTCGTTCTGCAGGATTCGGTAACGATAAGACCGGTCGCGAGCGCAAAAGCGGCTGTGGAACGCCGAGTCGACCTCGGCGGCACTGCGAACGCGGATGTCCCTGGGGAGCGCCCGGTTCAAAGCGGCAGGCCAGCGTTCGGCCGGGATCGCCGCTTCGAGATCGAAGTGGCACACCTGGCCAAGCGCATGCGCGCCGCTATCGGTGCGGCTCGCGCCGGTGATCTCGCAATCTTCGCCCGAGACCTGGCGAACGGCTTCTATCAATGTGCTCTGAACGGTTCGGTGTCCAGTTTGTGCGGCCCAGCCGCGGAAATCGGTTCCGTCGTAAGCGACGACGAGTTTGATACGCCTAGACAAGCTCCAATACGGCGGTCTGGGCGCCGTCGCCCCTCCTCAAGCCGGTTCGGGTCAGGCGCGTGTAGCCGCCGTTTCTCATCTGGTAGCGCGGCCCAACCTCGTCGAAGAGGTACTTGACGAGGTCCTCGCCCGCCATCATGCTCGTCTGGCGTAGGATCGCGGTGGCTTCCATCCCGCTCTTGGCCGTGAGCAACTTCGCCGGACGGTTGGCGGACGAATGCCCAACCAGGACGCGTCGCGCGGCGCGGCGCGCGGCCAGCGAATCCTTCTTAGAAAGGGTGATGAGCCGCTCGGCCAGGCGCTGAAGCTCCTTTGCGCGGCCGAAGGTCGTGCGCACGTAGCCGTGGCGGATGAACTGCCGCTGAAGGTTGGTCAGCAGGGCCATCCGCTGGTCGCTCGGCAGGCCGAGCTTGCGCCGGTCAACTCTGTGTGTCATGCCCTAGAAATCCTCTTCGTCTTCGTCGTCGAATGCCTCGAACGGGCGGTATCCGCCCTTGGGCGGCTTGAGCTCCAGGCCGTGGTCGTGCAGCTTGTCTCGGACTTCCACCAGCGATTTTTTGCCAAAGCCTCGGATGCTGGTGAGATCGGATTCGGTCGCCACCGCGAGCGAGCGCAAATTGAGCAGGCCGGCCCGCCTGAGGCAATTGAAGGTCCGCTGCGAGAAATCGAGTTCTTCGATGCGAATCTCGGGCACGTTGCGCAACTCGTCGGTGAGATCGTCCTCGCCGATCACCTCGTCCTCGAAACCGGGCGCGCCGAGGTCGAAGAACATCTTGAAGTAGCGGTCGAGGATGTGGGCGGCTTGGCTGATCGCATCGTTGGGCTTGATCGCGCCGTTCGTCCAGACCTCGAGCACGAGCCGCTCGTAGTCGGTGCGCGTCCCCACGCGAGTCTGCTCGACTGTATAATTCACCTTCCGAACCGGCGTGAACTGAGCGCCGGTCGGGATGAGGCCGATCACGCCCTTGTAATCCTCTTGCTTTTCGGGAAGGATGTAGCCCACGCCCCACCTAACCTTCATTTCCATCGAGAAGGTGGCCTTGGAGTCGCTGATCGTGGCGATGTAGGCCTCCGGGTTGACGATTCGTACGCCCTCGGGACACACCACGTCGGCGCCGGTCACGCGGCCCGGGCCCTTGACATCGATCGTGATCGTCTTTTCGTCGGGCATCGTGGTGCCGTCGACGTCGATCTCGATTGCGAGGTCCTTCAGGTTGAGCAGCAGTTCGGTCGTATCTTCCTTGAGGCCGGGAATCGGGGCAAACTCGTGGAACACCTTGTCGATTCGCACCGCGCAAATCGCGGCGCCTTGGATCGAGCTAAGAAGCACTCGCCGGAGCGTGTTGCCGATGGTCTGGCCGTAGCCGCGCTCGAGGGGCTCCAGGATGAACTTGCCGAAATCCTGTTCGAGGTCGAGAGTGGAGATGTGTGGCATATGTTAATTCGAACTTAGACTCTGCGTCGCTTGGGAGCATGGCACCCGTTGTGGGGCAGGGGGGTCACGTCGCGGATGCTTCCGACCTCGAGGCCGGACGCCTGCAGCGACCGAATAGCGGTTTCACGCCCGCTTCCCGGGCCGCGAACCAAGACGTCAACCCGGCGGAGGCCATGCTCCTGCGCGTTGCGGCTCGCCTGCTCGGCCGCCACCTGGGCCGCGAACGGCGTACCCTTGCGGCTGCCCTTGAACTTCACGTTCCCCGCGCTCGCCCAGCTGAGAACGTTTCCCTGCGGATCGGTGATCGTGATGAGCGTGTTGTTGAACGACGCGTGAATGTGCGCCACGCCCACCGGGACGTTGCGCTTTTCTTTGGATTTGCCCTTCGCTGCCTTTCTAGCCATGGATGCTTACTTCTTAACCTTCTTCTTTCCGGCAACCGTCTTCTTGGGGCCCTTGCGCTGGCGGGCGTTGCTTCGCGTTCGCTGACCACGAGTAGGAAGACCGCGGCGGTGCCGCAGTCCTCGATAGCTCTGCACATCGATGAGCCGGCGGATGTTGCCCTGCTCTTCGCGCTTGAGGTCGCCCTCGACCTGGAAATCACGGTCGATAATTTCACGCAGGTGGCTGATCTCGGTTTCCGTCAGGTCTCTGACCTTCTTGGCAGGATCGATCTCCGCCTTGGCGACCAGCTCGCGCACGTTGTGCTTGCCGATCCCATAGATCAGCGGCAGCGCGTAAAGCACCGCCTTGTCTCTAGGGAGGTCGACGCCTGCAATTCTTGCCATGCCTGTTTGCTCGCTCCGTCCTTAAACCGATCAGCCTTGGCGCTGCTTATGCTTGGCGTTGACGCAAATCACCCTCACCACGCCCTTGCGCTTGATGATCTTGCACTTGTCGCACATTCGCTTAACGCTTGCCCTGACTTTCATCGCTTCGCTCGCGCGCCCCGAACCGTCCTTCCGTAAAAAGGCCCCTCCACGCAAGCAAGCGGGAACGAGCCGGGAAAATCCGTCCGACGCAGAGGCGAATTATACCCACAGGCTACAAAGCTGGTGGGATCGGGGATGATTTGGCCGGAATCGAAGAGTGGCGAAACCCGCGGATTGGCTTATCGAGGCAGGCACGGGAAGAACTCCCGGTTAATCGCCTGTACATGCACCTTCCACTTGCCGCCCTCCTTGACGAGGGGGAGATCGAACCGGTCCGGCGTGGTATCGCCGCTGAAGGGCGTGGAATTCATTTCAATGCGAACCCCCGCCTCATTCGCTCCTTGCTTGCGAGTCTCACCGATCGTCCAAGTGAATCGGTAGTTGGGGGCGGCCACCTTGGTCGAAAACTCCCATTGGCTGCGCATTTCGCCTCGAGTTTCTTCGCCGAGCACGCTCAGATCGGTGAGCCTATCCACGTCGCCCCGCGCCAGCGCGAGCATAAAGTCGCTCGCGGCGGACGCGGGCGTAGCGCCAGACAGTACAACCGCCACCAAGAGGGCGACGAGAGCGACGAGCGCGAGCATCGTGAGCCAGTGCATTCTTCCCTGCTGGAGGCGCATCGCTTCCATTTAACCTCGGCGGGTTGCGAATGGTTTCATAGGCCGGCGCCGAGAGCCCGCGCGGTCTGTTCGGCATCGACCAGCCATACATGGCCGCGCTTGACTACGGTCCACACGCTCCGGTCTTGCTCGGGGACGTACTCGATCTCGGCGATCACTCGGTCGGGCTCGCGCCGCATCGCGAGCACCCGGTAGCCCCCAGCTGCCTCCTGCCGGACGCTTCTAACGAGCCAGATTTCGGCGGGGTCGTCCAAGTCCTGTGCGCTCACCTGGCGCAGCGCCGCCAGGTCCCGGAGGAATACCGCCTCGTGAAAGCGACGGATCGCACTTTCGGGGCCGTAATCTTGGAGCACCGCGAACACAAAGAGGGTGACCGCGGCAAGCCCGATCGCGGACAGCCAGGCTGCTGTTCCCGAGCGCCGATCCTGCATGACCCGAGCTTACCGGCTTGGACGGCGAGTATCCTTGAGGCATGGTCGAGCCGATTGTGGGCGTCATCATGGGCAGCAAGAGCGACATCGAGACGATGCGCCCGGCAGCCGACGTCCTTTCCGAGTTCGGGGTGCCCCACGAATTGCGCGTGGTCAGCGCTCATCGCGCCCCCGAAGCAACGGCCGATTACGCAAGTGGCGCGCGCGCCCGCGGTCTTAAGGTGATCATCGCGGGGGCGGGCGGCGCGGCGGCTCTGCCCGGCATGGTTGCCGCATACACGACCTTGCCCGTGATCGGGGTGCCCGTGCCGACGAAGGCCCTGGGCGGAGTCGACAGCCTCCATTCGATTGTGCAAATGCCGCCCGGCATCCCGGTGGCGACGGTGGCGATCGGTGGCGGCCGCAACGCCGGCCTGCTAGCTGTGCGGATTCTCGCGATGTCCGATCCGGCGCTTGCTGCAAAGCTCGAGTCTTACCGCGAAGAGCTTCGCCTGGCGGTGCAGAAAATGAACGAGGAACTCTCGGGCGCCCTGGGGTAGTGTCCTAATTTGAAGCGCGGGGGCAGCTCTGGGGAAAAGTCTGCGCGGCTGAGGGCCGAACCGCCGTCGTCCCTATTGCGGGGGTTTGGGGTGGTCATCAACGATCCGGAGCGCATCAAGGGGCTTGTCATAGAGGGGTTTGATGCTGATTCGCTCAATGCGTCGAGTTACGACGTGAGAGTGGGCAGCAAGGCGCTGAGGGGTGGCAGTGCCGAGGAATACACGGTCACGACGGAAAAGCCCATTGAAATGGAACCGGGCAGCTATGTGGCCGTCATGTCAGCCGAGAAGGTACGGCTGGGCTCGAAGGAGTCGGCCATCCTTGGGGCGAAACGAAATCTATCCTATGCAGGCATCATCTTGCTTACCGGGATGCAGGTTCACCCTGGTTATGAGGGCCACCTTGTATTCGGCCTGTTCAACGCATCCGGCAAGACTTTTTGGCTGCAGTTCGAAACGAAGCTGTGCACGATAACTTTTCTTGAGGTTGCTGAAAGGCCAGGTCTCAAGACGAATGGAGCCGACAAGGACTTGGCCAGCGGCAAGTTCCCGCCAGGGTTCATAGAGCGGTTCGCTGAGTTCAAGACTCAGGGATGGATCGGACTCGAAAAGAGCGTGGGCATAGTCACGACCGATCTCGCAGCTTTAAAGACGGAGTTGCAATCTCTTCGAGCTAAGGTTGATGATATCCATGGGCCCATTAAGAAACTCACGGAAGATGTGACTCGCGTGTCGGAGGCGGTCCGCGTGACAGATGAGACGGTGAAGGCCCTCGCTGTTCAGCATGGCGAACTCATGAAGGACGTCGCTGGGCTGGGCAGAGATCATGCTGAACGCCGAGGCAGGAACACGGTAATAATCTCAATCGTCGTGGCCTTGCTCAGCATCGCGGCAACTTCGTTCTGGAATAACTATCTGTCACCGATGCTGAGCAAGGCAGCGCACGTTGAGACGGGGACGCGGGCCAAGTGACCGGACTTAAACGGACGCGTCCAGCAAATCCGCGACCGTCCACGGCTGGTACATCACCCCTGCCGCGACCGCCGGAGTCGTCTTGAGCGTTCGGTGGACTCGGCAGAAATTGTAATGTGCGAAGTGAAGGGCCGTTGCCGCCTTGTGGTTCTCCAGCTTCTTGCTGAAGCCGTTGGTGAGTCTCGTGAGCCGCCTCATGCTCATTCGCATCGTCAAGTTCTGTCGCTCCACGAATGAAGTTGAGATATGTGCTTCGTCAGGATCGCCCATCATAGCCATCTTGGTGGTGGCGATCACTTTTGGTGGGCTATACCTACCGGGTCCGATGGGCTCGGCCTCGTAGGTTTTTACAACCGTCGCCCAGTCCACCTTGCCGCCGAAGCCCCATTGCACGGCGTCCAAGTAGGCCCACATCGCATCGGTGGAAAGCTGAACGCGGTTGGTCAACCGCCCGGCCAGATCGGCAAGGAACTCACGAGCTAGGGGCAAGTCGCGCTTACCGACCCTGAAGGCAGGAACCAACTTCGTATCCGAATCCAGCGCGACCCATGTCCAAATATCGCCCACTCGGGTCCGGTCGTCGTCCTCGCGGACGTGACGCTGCTTCTTGCCGATGAATCCCCACAGCTCATCGCACTCGATCCGCTGGCAGGACAGGTTGCGCATTTCCTCGTCTAGGAGCCTCGCGCAGCCGTCGCCCACCCGGACCATGAGCCGCATGATCGTGTCGCGGTGAGTCTCGGTCATCCGCTCGGTCGCCCGGATGCTTGAGCCGTCCACGAGGCATCGGATGATCGCCTCTTGCTTCTCTCGTCGGAGCACGTTTGCCATCGTATCTCTAGTATATCATCATTGCGCGGAGATATAGACGAGATAGGGCTTGACAGCGAGAAAAGTTCCCCGGTAGGATGATCTCGACTACCGAAAGGAGGAGTGCGCGTCTCGCCTGGTGGCGTTAAAGGGCTCTACATCCTAAGACCGCGTGCTAGACCCACGCTGGGGTTCGATTCCCGCGCACTCCGCCAAGTTCCGGTGTTCAGTGTACCATCGGCTGATTAGGTCGATGGAGTGAGGTGAATCCGATGGCAGATGAAGCCGAACAGAAGCAAGCGAAGCAAAGACACCGAAGCCCTCCGTATCCGTCGAGCAGCCTTCCCGATGCCTTGGCGAGCACGAAGAAGTTCTACGAGGAACAACGACGCAACACCGTCCATTTCGAGGCCGCAATGAAGGCTCTGGGCTATCAGTCGAAGAGCAGCGGAGGCTTGCGCGTCCTGGCCGCAATGCTGGCGTTTGGGCTGATAGCCGACGAGGGATCGGGTGGCACTCGGAAGGTCAAACTGACGGAGCTTGGCTATAGATTAATGGTGCTTCCCGAAGATGATCCTGACCACGCAGCTGGCGTGCGGGAAGCTGCGGTGAAGCCACCGATCTACGCAGACCTGCTGAAGCAGTGGAACGACGGGCTTCCGAACGATGACGCCATCAGCAAGTATCTCTTGATCAATCGCAAGTTCAACCCGACCTCCGTGAAGGAGATGATCCGAGATTTTCGCGCCACCTACGTGTTCGCTAAATTGGACTCATCGGCTACACTATCGGCAGGAATTGGAGAAACGCATGAGAAACCAAAGCCGCCCAACCAGGCGACGCCTGGAGCGAGCATGATCGGCGGCGCTGCCCCACAAGGACCGCTAGTGACCAACCCCGGGGGGCCACCTCCGCCCGCTTTGCAGTCCCTGCAGATTCAATTTGGCCCTGGCCGACGCCTCATTCTTGAACATCCAACCGACCTCAGCAGGCAAGATATTGAGGAGTTCGATGAGATGTGGGCGATCCACAAGCGGCGGTTGCTCCGCCAGCAAGAATCAACGTCGATGAAGCCTGAGCCGGACGGCGAATGAGTGAGGTCAGCCCGGACCAGCTACAGCAAGCCGTAGAAGGGCTCCACGACTGCAAGACTAGTCTGAGCGCCGTCGTTGAGGTTCACGAGCGGTTCGACGGCCAGACTGTATGGCATGGGATCGTCCACGTCTTTGACCTGATCGGTCATCCTCAAGCGAAAGTCTGCTATGCCTGGTCGTCTCTGGTGGAAGGGTCGGAACGGCGCAAGTTCTACGCAATCCTGAAGCTACCGCCTGTCGGGTCGCCTGCGGAGGCAGTCCGGGCTTCGATCCTCAGTGGGAATCCCAAGTGAGCGAGGCCGAAGATTTCAAATTAGGACACTACCCGCCCTGGGCCAGCCTTGACTTCCCGGCCGGGAGGGGGTACTATCTCGCGTTGAGGACAGGCTGTCAGTTAGCCGTTGTTCGGAGGCCCCTACGGGAGCCTGCGCAGAGCGGCCGACAACGATCTGGACTCAAACGGAGGCATTCACCTAGTTCGCCATGCCGCTAGACCAGACCAAGAAGCAGTCGGTCATCGCCGATTACGCAGCCAAGGACGGAGACACCGGTTCAACCGAGGTCCAAATTGCCGTCATGCAGGCGCGCATCGAGCAGATCACCGATCATCTCAAGCGCAACAAGAAAGACTTTCACTCGCTCCGGGGGCTTTTGCTCCTTGTCGGCAAGCGGCGTCGCCTTGAAGCGTATTTGCGAAGGACGGACGTCGTCCGCTACCGAAGTCTCGTTTCCCGGCTTGGAATTCGCGAAGTGAAGCCCCGTTAATCGCAATTAGCGGAGGCAACTGAATGATTCATTCCCACTCGTTCGAGGTTGGGGGCAAGACTCTCAGCATCGAATCGGGCCGTGTGGCCAAGCAGGCCGGCGGCGCCGTTTTACTCGGCATGGGCGAAACGGTGGTGCTCGGCACCGCCACGATGTCCAAGAACACCCGAGAAGGCATCGACTTTCTCCCCCTCACCTGCGACTACGAAGAGCGCAAGTATTCGGTCGGCAAGATCCCCGGAGGGTTCATCAAGCGGGGCGGCCGCCCGTCCGATCGCGCGGTTCTCACTAGTCGCCTGATCGACCGTCCGATCCGACCGCTGTTCCCAAAGGGCCTGCGCAACGACGTGCAGGTGATCTGCATGACATTCGCGGTGGACCAGGAGTGCCCGCCCGACGCCCTCGCACTGTGCGCGGCGGGCGCCGCGCTTGCGGTGAGCGATATTCCGTTCAAGTACCCTATCGCCGGCGTTCGCGTCGGCCGCATCGACGGCAAGTTCGTGCTCTTCCCTTCGATCCAGCAGATCAAGGATGGCGACCTGGACCTTGTCGTGGCGGGCCACAAGCACGCCATCTCGATGGTCGAGGCGGGCGCGAGCGAAGTGAGCGAAAAGGACATGACCGCCGGGCTCAAGTTCGCCCATGACGCGATCAAGGTGATCGTCGCCGAATTCGAGGAATTCGGCAAGAAGGCGGGCAAGCCCAAGCGCGAAGTGACGCTTAAACTCGTCGACGAGGCGCTCAAGGCAACGATCTTAAAGGAGTCGGCCAAAGAGATCGAGACCGCGCTCCTCAATCCCGACAAATCCACCCGCGAATCGGCGCTGGACGATCTTGGCAAAGAGCTCATCGCCAAGTACGCGCCCAAATACGAGGACAAGCCCGAAATCGCCGCCCAGCTTCCCGAGGCGGTGGACACCGTCGTCAAGGCGATGGTGCGCAAGCTCATCCTCGAAGATGGCAAGCGTCCGGACGGGCGCAAGCTCGACCAGATCAGGCCGGTCGAAGCCACCGCCGGCATCCTGCCGCGCGTGCACGGCTCGGGCCTATTCACCCGAGGCCAAACCCAGGTCATGACGGTGCTCACCCTTGGCCTGCCGAACGACGCGCAAACGATGGACGGCATCGAGGACGAGGAGCCGAGGCGCTACATGCACTTCTATAACTTCCCGCCGTATTCGGTGGGCGAAGTGCGGCCTATGCGCGGCGCCGGGCGGCGCGAGGTCGGGCACGGCGCGCTTGCCGAGCGCGCGCTCCGAAGCGTCATCCCCCTCGACGATCCCGACTATCCCTACACGCTCCTGCTCGTGTCCGAAGTGCTCGAATCGAACGGTTCGACCTCGATGGCAAGCGTTTGCGGCTCGACCCTCGCGCTGATGGATGCGGGCATCCAAATCAAGGCACCGGTGGCGGGCATCGCCATGGGCCTGATGTCCGACGGCAAGGACACGTTCCGCGTGCTCACCGACATCCAAGGGATGGAGGACTTCTGCGGCGACATGGACTTCAAGGTCGCCGGCACGCGCAAGGGCATCACCGCCCTGCAGCTCGATACCAAGCTCGACGGCATCCCCGACAAGGTGCTCGCCGACGCTCTCAGCCAGGCGCAGAAAGCCCGGTTCGAGATCCTCGACATTATCGAGGCGGAGATCGCCGAGCCTCGCTCGACGATGGCCCTCACCGCCCCGCAGGTGACCACGATCCAGATCAACCCTGAGAAGATCGGCGCGGTCATCGGCCCAGGAGGCGCGGTGATTAAGAAGATCACCGGCACGACCGGCGCGAGCATCGACATCCAGCAGGATGGCCGCGTGCTCGTGGGCGGCTCGAACGCCGAGATGGTTCAGCAGGCGATCGCGATGATCAAGGCGCTTACGGACGAGGTCCAGATCGGCGCCGAGTTCCGTGGCAAGGTCACGCGGCTGATGGGACGGGGCGCGATGGTGGAATACATGCCCAATCGCGAAGGGCTCGTGCCTACCGAGCACCTCACGGTTAAGGACGTGCGCAGGCCGGACGATGTGGTGAACGTCGGCGACGAACTGAACGTGAAGGTGTTCGAGGTGGATTCGATGGGTCGGATCAACCTGACCGCCCTCGGTCTTGCGCAGGACCTTCCCGCCCTATCGGAGAACGCGACGGCGACGCCGCCGCCTCCAGGAGCCGGACGCGACCGCGACCGAGGCCGGGGTGGCGGAGGCGGACGCGGAGGCTTCCGCGATCGGGACCGGGGAGGCGACCGGGGTCGCGGACGTAGCGACCGAGGTGGCGACCGCGGAGGGGATCGGCGCGGGCCTCCCTCGTCGGGCCCAAGGCCGCCCCGTGAGGCGGTCGTGCAAGAAGAAGAGCGCCCCGCGCCCGCCGTGCCCGACGCGTTCCCCAAGCGGGAACGAGCGGACGAAGACGTGAACGCGCGCTTCCGCCCTCGGCGGTAGCCGTTGGTATGCAGGTTTCCTCCCCCTGAAGC
>JACOSL010000061.1 GCA_016179045.1 Fimbriimonas ginsengisoli
GGAGCTTCGGCGGACGAGCCGCTCACAGCCCTCCCTCGCATCGCAGGGGAGGATTGCTGCGGGCGACCATCCCACGAGCATCTCGATACGCAATGTCGGCGGCGGCGTTATGCGAACGGCGCGCGAGCCCGAGGGGCCAGGGGAAATAGCCTCGGCACCAGCGGTAGGCCGAAGCATGGCAGAGCAGCCCCGGCCTACCGGCCGCCGACGTCTTCCGAGCCGGTCTTGCCCTCGAAGCTCTCCCCCGCGTGGGGGGCGCTGAGGTCCTCCACCGCGGGCCCCCGCACCGAGTCGGCGAACAGCACGTCCTCGCCCCCAAGTGGAAACTCCTTGCGCAGGGGAAAGCCGACCCAGTCGTCCGGCATCAGGAAGCGCTCGCCCACCAACTCGTTGCCCTCGAAGACCAGCCCGAACATGTCGGCGATCTCCTTCTCCGGATACTCCGCGCCAATGAACACGCCCCGAAGCGTCGGAACCTTCTCGCCGTCGTCCACCCCGATCTTCACAAAGATGCGCGAGGCGTGGCGTAGTGACATCAGGTTGTAGATCACCTCGAAGCGCCCGGGTAGGTCGCGCTCGTGGTCCCACTTGCTGTAGTCGGCGCCCAGGCACTCGCTGAAGTAGTCGTATTGCAGGTCGGGGTCTTCCTTCAGAAAGCGGACCACCTCGACGATGCGCTCGCGCTTCACGCACAGAAACGTGTCGCCCCGGAACTCCTTGACCTTGATCAGCGCGTCGGGCATCGCCACCCGCAACTTGGCCGCCTCGAGCCGCTCGGTTCCCGCCATCGGCGTCGCCATCAGGCCTTCCTCGACCGGCGGGGAGATCGACCGCCCCCGTCCCCTACGGGGCCACCCCCGCCTGACTCCCAGGCGGGGGAAGCGGATCCGGAACGTCCTTCCGCATCCCCATCTTGCCCCGACTTGTCGGGGGAGGAAGGGGTGCCGAGTTCCCACGAGGCGGGGGCGGTTCCGGTCCGGTGCATCTTCTGAGATCGACCGGACGCGTCCCCTTCGGGGCCACCCCCGCCTGACTCCCAGGCGGGGGAAGCAGAATCATCGCCCGAGACGCCCAGCTTAGCCGGATGGAGAGAGGTGGTCTCGTCCCAATCGATCGCCTTCACCCGCAGGGCGTAGAGATAGCCCACCACCCAGGTCGACATATAGGCGAGGAACTCGAAGAAGCTGGCGACCATGAACGGCCGATCCGAGTGCTTGTACACCGTCATCCAGCTCCAGAGGAACACCACTTCGATGTCGAACAGGATGAACAGGATCGCGACCAGATAAAACTTGACCGGGAAGCGCTCGCGCGCATCGCCCACCGGCGCGACGCCGCACTCGTAAGCCGAGCTCTTGTAAGGCGTGTTCTTCTTGGGGCCGAGCAGCCAACTCAGGCTCACCATCGCCCCGCAGAGCAGGCCCGCCACCCCGATCAGCATGAGGATGCCCAGGTACGAGCCGAACATGATTGGATTCTACCGCGAGGCCGGGCTAGGCGGCGGTAACATCCGGCTCCCACCCATGTCGCTCGCGATCTCCAAAGAGAACTTCTTCTGGCACAAGGTGCACTCGCTCACCGGCATCGTGCCGGTCGGCTTCTACATGGTGCAGCACTTGACGCTAAACTCGTTCAGCCTGGCGGGGCCGGAGAAGTTCAACGCGGTGATCGGCTTCTTTGCAGGCATGCCCAAGCACGTGCTGCTCGGGATGGAGGTGGTGCTGATCTGGCTGCCCCTGCTGTTTCACGGCGTGTACGGCCTGTTCATCACGGGCCGCGCGCAGAACAACGCCTTTGGCACGACCTACGGCTGGACCGAGAACAAGCTTTACACCCTGCAGCGCGTAACCGGCATCGTGGTGTTCCTGTTCCTGATCTACCACGTGCTGACCACCACGGTGAACGCCAAGCTGAACGGCGAGCAGGTGATCCTCTACAGCGCCTGGCGCGACAAGCTGAGCGGCACCGGGTATCTGCTACTGTTCGTGTACATGATCGGAGTGGCGGCGTGCAGCTTCCACCTATGCCACGGCACTTGGAATTTCTGCATCCGGTGGGGGCTGACGATCGGGGACGCCTCGCAGCGGGCCGTGCACCGGTTCTCGATGGTGCTGTTCGTGCTCGTCACCCTGCTCGGGTGGCTGGCGCTGTTTGGGTTTTTGACCGGCGGCGGGGCCGAGGGCCCGGTGCAGGCGTTGCGCTCCGGGCCGTTTCTCGCGAGTACCGCCTAGCTTAGGGGCGCATGCGTGGAACGCTGAGTACCGAGTAACCTACGCGAAGGTGCCTCTCGACAACGTTGGAATAGCCTTTCTGTGGGACGATCCGTCTCCCAAAGATTTCTTCGGGGCGCACAGCGCGATAGCCGCTGCCATAGCGGCGCGCATTCGTAGGGAGGATCGCGGCGCGGGCATTTTGTTAAGCGGTCCATTCGGAAGCGGCAAGTCCACAGTCGTCGGCCTACTTGCGAAAAAGCTCCAGAGCGATGACGCCACCCAGGTTTTATTTTTGACGCCTGGGCGCACAGCGGCGATCCGCTGCGCCGAAGCTTCCTCGAGAGAATTATCCGGAAGCTTCAGGAGATCGGCTGGCTCGAACGCGAGCGTTGGGACGACGAAATCAAGATGCTAACAGGAAAGAAGTCGAGGACGGAAAGCTACTCGACCCCAGTCATAACCGCCATTGGCTTCGCGTTTGTCCTCACCGTAGCCCTTACTCCTGTCGGTATCAACTTGCGTACCGGCTTCGGCCCCTTCTGGACGGTGGTCGGTTGGGTCCTGACTTGCTCCACCGTGCTGCTCCTGGTTGGCCTCCTTGTTTACCAGTATTTGTATCCGCCGGTAGAGCCCAAGAAGCCCAACGCCGATGGTGGCCGGCCTGTTGCTGAACCAGTCGATGTGAAGGTCAGCGCCAAAAAGAACGGTTTCTGGGCTCGCTTGAAGCAAGCGGCGCGGCTGTCGTTGGCACTGGCAAGCAAGACCTCGGATACTCAGCTTGTATCGGAGTCATTCCAGGGAATTGAGGCGACCACGGTGGAGTTCGAAGGGAGGTTTAGGAAGCTCCTTGACGAGGCAATGCCAAAGGAGAAGGGCAGAACACTCGTAGTCGTGCTTGACAATCTCGACCGACTCCCGGAAAGCGTCGCGGAGACGGCATGGTCCACTCTGTCGGCCTTCCTCGATCTCAACCACGAAGGACAGAGCAGGAGAAACCACCGCAAGCTCTGGCTGGTAGTTCCCGTTAACCACTCTGCCCTAGTCCCGTGGGGTGACCTCACAGACGCAAAGGAAGGCGCGGCAACTGAAACTGGCCCCGCTCAAGTGGCGACCCAGCCCGCCCTCAACCACCTGTTGTCCAAAGCCTTCCAGGTCGAGTTCAATGTTCCAAAGCCCCTCGACTCCGGGTGGAAGAAATACCTCCGCGAGTGCCTTCGACAGGCACTACGGGAGAAAAGCCGACCCGGGGAGCGCGAGAAGATATCCAACGTGTTTGAGGCTGGGCACTACTGGACCGCTGCGGATCGCCCGACACCGAGGGAGATTCGCCGCTACGTCAATAACGTGGTCGCGCTGTACACCTCACAGCGGGCTGAAGCAAGCCTGTTGGTGGTCGCGCTCTTCGTTGCGCGCAACATGTCAGAATGGCCAGCCGAAAACCTCATCAAGCAGATCCTAGTCCCCCCCGCCGTCTCAGACCTCTTCGAAGCCGATCCGCAGGTAGACCTCGCAGCCCTTTATTACGGCGTGAACGCGGATAACGCCAAGGAGATTCTGCTGGTCCAGCAGATCGTGCAAGCGCTTGCGTCACCAAACCCCAATGACGCGCGGGCCGCTCTGAAAGCGCTGGAAAGCCAGGACGCCTTTTTGGACAAGTTCACATCTTGCCTTCGCCACCTCCCGGCAGATGAGAATCTCCTTGAGAACCATCTGGTCAATGGCGTTTGCTTTTATGACGGGACGCCGCCGGCCGACCAAGTTAAGAACGCCACCTTCATCGCGAACGCTCTCATTAACCACCCTAGTTGGTCCGCACTGAGCAAGCGGACCGGAGAAGCGATGGTGGCCGCCACTACCATCCTGGGCAAACCGGTCGACAACGCACTTCCCGCGCTCTGGTCATCCCTGCCGGACCCTGCCGCGGCGAAGGAAACCCTTGGCACCAAGCTGGACGATTGGGCGATGTGCTTTGCAGAGGTGCGGCATCTGCTGCCAGAAGCACCGGGCTCCATTCCTTGGCCAGGTGCGCTAAGCTCGTGGGCGCCGGAGGACACACTTGCCCTCGCTGACTCCCTGGCGGCCGCGGGGGTAACCGGTAGCAATCTCCACCCTGCAGGCTTCGACCCCTTGCCTGTCGATGTCACGGCCGTCCTGGAGGAGAGGTTGTCTCCCGAGGGCTTCAGTGCCATAAGGGATGCATTCTGGTCAGCCGTACCGGACCCCAGGTTCCTCAAGGCCGACTTCTCGGCTCTCAGCGCCCACATCACCGTTCTTCTTGATGCCTACCGCAGTCCGAACGAACTCTTATTGACGACCCATGGAATGTTCCTATGGAAGCTCATTAACAGGTTCGAGAGGGCTGAAAGCGCGGCCGTTCAAGCCGCGGGTTCAACTCAGTTGCACGGCCTGGTTTCGTCAGGGCTCGCGTCCCGCCACATCAAGGAGTTTCTAAACCACGGCGATGAAAAGAGCGCTGGCCTCCTGCTGGCCAATGTACTGCTCCACCTCCCACAAGCGGAGCTCCTCGAGGAGGCGCAAACCGACCACCAGGAGTCGATCGAAGCGCTGACCGCAAGTTCAGCTCTCGCAACGGTAGTTGGTGTTGCGCTCGAAGCCGCAGACGCGAGGAACCGGCTCAATGAATTCCTGGAGCGTCTGTGCCAAGACGGGCTCGGTCCCCTCATTCCTGGGGCTCTCCAATGCCTGGACGCTTCACCGGCTCTAGCCAAGAATGTTCTCCCGTCAACCGTGATCTCAAATCCACTCCTGCATCAAGCGGTTGGTCAGGATTACGCCCCATTGACTCAATCCCTCGTCGATCAAGGGCTCGTGAGCGAGCTGACCGACGGGGCTCTCGACCTTGGCCGCACCGATCTGTACCTCGCCACGGCCACCTTCGTGAACACCTCGCAAGGCGCACGCCCGCGCAAGCTGGCTAAAGTCACCGATCTCGTAAACTTCTTCCAGACCGGATTGAACGCTATACCTCAGACCACTTGGGCGCGAGAAATGGACAAGCCCGGATTGGCAGTTAAGTTCCTCAGTGGGCTGCGTCAGATCGGTTTGCCTTTACAGGTGGGCGGTGCGCTGGGGGCCGCGCTGAGGCAACGAGTCGATGCCCTGACCAGTTCCCCCCTCTCCGCTGACATCGACGAGCTATGGAAGGCAGCGGGCAAGGCGGAGCAGGCCGTTCTCAGCCGTAACCTCGTGGACAGGTTGGTAGAAGGCGGCCCAGGCATGCATGCTGCTTGGAAGGGCTTCGGCAGTCTAATCGAGCCTTCAAAACTCGAATCTGAGGCTGATAAGCTCGCGCGCTCAGTCATCCTCAAGGCATACGAGGGAGGAACGGAGGAGGATTTCGCCTTGGCCTCGGCAATTATCGAACGGTGCCCAGGCGTCTTGACGCGAGCGAAGATGACAACGAAGGACACGCTGAGGTCCGCCGTCGCCAATCCAGATATCGAGCCCACCCCTGGCCGCAAGGCCGTGAAGGACTCCGTCTTGAGCGTGCTCGGGCAATCTTCGCCCCCTAAACGCCCGCAGCCACGAGGTTGACCACGTTCGGCGCAACGCCGGTACGCATGAACTCGGCGACGATGCGCACGGTCTCCGCCGCAACCGCCTCCTGCGCCTGCTCGGTGGCGGCCCCGATGTGGTGGGTGCAATACACGCCCTTCGCCGAGCGTAGCGGGCCGTCGTATTCTCCTTCGCCCGTCGTCGGCTCGTTATCGAAAACGTCGAGCCCGGCGAGGAGGCCGCCCGATTCCACCGCGGCCAGAAGCGCGGATTGATCCACCACCTCGCCCCGGCTCGTGTTGACAAAGATCGCTCCCGGGCGGAGAAAGGAGAAGAACGCCTCGCCCAGCATCGCCTTCGTGTCGGGCCGGAGCGAGACGTGCACCGACACCACGTCGCTCCGCGACGCCAGCTCGGCAAGCGAGCCCACCTTCTCGGCCCCCAAAGCGCGTACCTCGTCGTCAGGCAAGTGCTGGGTAAACGCCAGCACCAGCATCCCAAAGGCCTTCGCGCGATCCACCATCTCGCGCCCGACCTGGCCCATGCCGATGAGCCCCAGCGTGCGCCCGTAGAGCCCACGAGCTTTGCTGTAAGCCTTCTTGTTCCAGCGGCCTGCCCGCAAATCGGCCACGTTGTCGGGGATGTGCCGGTCGCAAGCCAGGATCAGCCCGAAGGCAAGTTCGGCTACCGCTTGCGCGTTCTTGCCGGGGCAGTTGGCGACCTGTATACCCATCCGGCTGGCGGCATCGACATCGATCGTGTTGTAGCCCGAGCCGGCGCGGATGATCAGCTTGGCTTTGGTTCCCGCCATCGCGGATTCGGGCACCTTGGTGCCCCGCACGATCAGGATTTCCGCCCCGGTTTCGACCAGCCGAGCGCCGATCGCATCGCTCTGCAGATCGGGCTCGCTCACGACCTCGCAGCCGAGGGATTTTAGCCCGTCCAGGCCGCTTTTTTCGAACTTATCCGCCACGAGCACCTTCATGGGGCAAGGTTACCAGCGCGCTCCGCATGGCTCTGCGGTGGCTCTGCGGTGGCTTTGCAGTGGCTGTGCAATGGCTTTGCGTGGCTTCGGACGGGCACGATGGAGATGCTGTGTTCTCAAGTCAAGGCTGGGGTGGGATAAGTGTATGGAAGGCCGAAGATGGCTCGCCTTGCGATGGCCCAACAAACGATGACGAGTTTGCGGGCGACGGCGA